>NZ_JBFTPV010000003.1:0-493374 GCF_056398665.1 Pseudarthrobacter sp. 01T43
CAAATAGCCATCAGTTTCTCCTCATAAGTCATCGGATCCGATCCAGATCGGCATCCCCCGCGGCCCCCGGCTCATCCGGAAGATCCATTGCCCCCAACCTAACCCGGCCCCGGAAACCCGTCGATGGGCACCGCTGCCCATCCGCCACTGCACAGGGGCGGGACCCTCGAACAGCACGGGACAGGGAAGGGCAGTCAGTGCGAGGACAACCGGTTCCGGCCCCACCAGGCAAACGCGAGGCCCGCGACTCCCACCAGCAGTACGCCCGCCATGATGGGCAGCAGCCCTGGGCTGCCCAACAGCCCGGAGTCATCGCTCCGGGACACTGCGGCCGCCTGCGTGGGCTTTGCCGACTTCGTGACCGGCGTATCCCAGTTAGATTCGGCGGACGGGCTGGCGGAAGCCGCGGAAGGCGACGCAGCACTGGTTGTGGCCACCGGCGTCGGCGCTTCCTCAACGGCAGAAACTGCAGGCTCCGGGGCACGAGTGAGCACCGGTGCCGGAGCGGGAGCCGGTTCGGCCGAAACGGGCGGGGCTGTGGGGGACGGGGCGGGCACTACGGGCGGAGCCGCGGGCGGAGGTGTGGGAGTGGCCGACGGCGGCTCGGTCGGCTTCCCTGTGCCGCGATCTGTCGGCGGGGCCTTCTGGTCGCCGGGGAGAAGCCCGCAGACGATTCCGCAGCCCGGACCGGTGTCGCCGTCGGCGGCCTGCGCGGGAGCGGCCGCCGACAAGCCGACCGTGAACGCCAGCACCGTAACAACCGCGGCGGCGACGCTACGGGGCGCGGAGGAGGATCGGATCATAGTTACCTTTGCGGACGGCGCGCGGCACCCCTCCGCGGCGAACTAGTGTTGCCGGTAGTCTTCTACAGCGCCGCGGGGCCCGCAAATCCCTGGATTTGCAGGCCCCGGCGCTGCCTGGCCTCAGTCCCTGTTTTCAGGCGGCAGGGCGATCTGCAGTTTGCGGGCCTTGCCGCGTCCCACTATGTAGCCGCGGCCCGGGATGAACTGCGGGCTCACGCGGCCCAGCGACGTGCTCAGCAGGCTGTCCCCTTCGATGTCTCCCGGGTTCACCAGCAGTCCTCGGCGGCCGGACTTGAACGGCTGCGCCAGGGACCAGGCGGAGGACCAGGTTGACGTCTCGGATTCGCCGATAACCCACTGGTCAGCCTTGAGGGACGCCGTCACGAGCTGCGCGACGCCCGATTCCGCCACCGTGTCCGTGAACTCGGTCAGGCCTTCGATGAAGAAGGCCACCTTGCCCGGGTTTCCGCTGGAATGCTCCGTCAGGTCTTCCACCATCCCGGACAAATCGTCGGCGCCTACAATCGAGCGGTTCCAGAGCGGCAGCGACGCCACCGCGGACCGGCGCGAGCCGATGTACACCAGTTCCGTGTCCGGGTTGGACCGGCGCAGCGCATAGGCCAGGCTGACCAGGGCCACGGTACGCCCTGCCCCCGGCGGCCCTGCCAGGAGCAGCGGGCCCTTGGCCATGATCTCGGCCGGCTGCAGCGTTTCGTCGTCGACGCCGATGACCGGGAGGTCCGGGCTGCCAGCCGGCAGCAGGTCCAGGTCCACCTGTTCCGGCAACCGTTGGATCTTGGGTGCCGGGTCCAGTCCCTGGCGCAGCATCGCCTGGCTGAGTTTGTGGACCTCGCGCGCCTGGAGGGCGAGGTTGGAGTTCCCGCCCAGGACGGCCAGTTGCACCTCGAGGCCGCCCAGCAGTCCGCGTCCGGGCGGTGAGGAGGAGCTGAGCACATCCCTGGGGACGTTCATGGACAGGTAGTCGTCTTCGGAGGACAACCGCAGCACCAGGCGGCGCTGGATGGAGGCAAGCAGCGACGCCGGTACCGAGTTGGGCCGGTCACCGGTAATGACGAGGTGGATTCCCAGGGGGCGGCCGTCGGTGGCCAGTTGGAGGAATATGTCCCACAGCGAGGACAGGCTGCTGTACTCGTAGGTCTCGCGGAACGCTGACATGCCATCGAGCAGGACGAAGATGCGCTTCTCGTCCGGGCGGTCAGCCAACGACCGGTACTCGACGATGGTGGAGGCCCGGACATCGGCATAGCGCGAAGACCGTTCATCGGCGATGTCGCGGAGCAGCCGCAGCAAGCGGCCCACGCGCTCCACGTCGTCGCCGTCGATGATCTCCCCCACGTGCGGAAGCCCATCGAGCATCTTCAGCCCCGAGGATCCGCAGTCAATCCCGTACATGTGCACGGGACCGCCGCGGGGCGTGACGGCGGCGGCGATCGCGATCCCGCGCAGTGCCGCGGACTTGCCGGAGCCGCCGGTCCCGTAAATAGCCATGTTGCCGTCTTTGTCCGGTTCGTAGAACACCGTGGGCTGTTCCTGCCGGGCGGGATCGTCCGCCACGCCCAGGAGCAGCCGCTCATCGGTCCGCGGGTTGGGCAGCTTGGAGAAGTCGTAGGTGGTGGCGAGCTCGTCCAGCCATGGTTTGCGCGGCGGCCGGATGGCCAGCGATTCGGCCGCGCGGATGATGTTGGCGGTCATCCTCGCGATGTCGTTGGGACCGGCGGGAGCTTCCTTGACAGGCTTCTCCGGGGCGGGAGCTTCCCAGCTCTGCCCCGACCCGAAAGCCATTTCCACGATGTCGATCTGCGGACGCTGGGGCTTGTCAGTAGTCCAGCCGCCGGCGTAGCCGGTCTGGAAACCCTGGATGCGGCCAGGTCCGGTTTTGGCCGCCCCGCGTCCCGGGACGGAGGGGTCGAAGTAGGCTGCGTCAGGCACACCAAGGATGTCGGTGGCATCCTCTTCGTCGGCCATGCGCAGGGCCACCCGGAGGTTGGTGTTGGCGCGCAGGCTGTCCTTGATGACGCCGGCGGGACGCTGCGTGGCCAGGATAAGGTGCAGGCCCAGGGACCGGCCACGGGCTGCAACGTCCACCACGCCGTCAACGAACTCAGGCACTTCGGTGGCCAACGCGGCGAACTCGTCAACGATGATGACCAGGTACGGCGGCGCCTCGGGGTCCGCTTCGCGCTGGAGTGCCAGCAGGTCCTTGGCTTTCTTCCGGTTCAGCAGATGCTCCCGGTAGTGCAGCTCTGCGCGCAAAGACGTCAGCGCGCGGCGGACCAGGTGCTGGGAGAGGTCGGTGACCAGGCCCACCGTGTGGGGCAGGCTGAGGCAGTCAGCGAACGCGGCCCCGCCTTTGTAGTCCACAAAGAGGAAGCTCACCCGGTCCGGGCTGTAAGCCGCGGCCATACCCATGACCCAGGACTGCAGGAACTCGGACTTGCCGGCGCCGGTGGTGCCTCCCACGAGTGCATGCGGGCCCTCGTTCTTTAGGTCCAGGTACAGCGGTTCGATGCCCTTGGAACCCACCAGGGCGCGGAGGGTTCCGTTGTCCTTTCGGTTGGGCACGGCAGAGGCATGGACAGAATTGTTTTCTTCCCAGCGCTCAGCGACCGCCTGCGGGTTGTCCAGGAAATCCTTGCCGATCAGGGTGGCATAGGACACCGCGCGAGGCAGGTCAGAATCGTCCGTCACCGGCTTGCCGACGTCCACCACCGGCGCCAGCATCCGTGCCAGCTGGGCGGCGAGTTCGGCGTCGAGGCTTTCGCAGCTGACGGGATAGGTGTGCCGGCCCAGCCGAACCTGGCCGGTGGTGGTGCCGTTGTCCCCGTCCACCACCATGAAGTCGCGGCAGGCGGCCGGGAGCGCCTGGATCTCGGTGGCCACCCACATGACGTGGACGCCGGAGTCCGGTCCGCGTTCGGCGAGGCGGGTCAGCCGGCCGCGGTCAACCGGGGCGTCGTCCTCAACAATGACCAGGACCGCGGGCAACACCGGTGCAGCGAGCTCGTGCCTGGCCGGGTCAATCACTCCCCTGGCGTCGGGGGCTGAGCGCTTGGCCATGGCCTCCCGGGCATCGAGCAGGTCCTCCAGCCGGGCCAGGAGGGAGGAGCCGCTGGCGGAACCGGCGGCAAGGTGGTCGCCGGAAAGGGGGCTGTGGCCCGAGCCCACATGGGGCAGCCACTGCAGCCAGTCCCAGCGCTGGCGGGACTGCGCGGAGGTGATGGCCGTGACCACCGCTTCAGCAGGTGAGTGCAGCCCCACGAACTGCAGCACCATGCCGCGGGCCAC
The DNA here is from genome assembly GCF_056398665.1 of Pseudarthrobacter sp. 01T43. NCBI lineage: Bacteria > Bacillati > Actinomycetota > Actinomycetes > Micrococcales > Micrococcaceae > Pseudarthrobacter > Pseudarthrobacter sp. 01T43. The sequence continues at coordinate 4,110 of NZ_JBFTPV010000003.1, forward strand.
ATCGTCTACGAGACCGCGCGCTCCGGCGACGCCGAAGGCTCCTGCCGTTCGCAGCTGGGAGACCACGGGCACGCCTTCGATGTCCCGGAACTGCTTCAGGCAGTCCTGGATCTCGCGCATGTATTCAGCTTCGGTGTCGTTGTTGTTGGGTTCCTCGAACATGATCCGGGACGGGCTGGTGCCAAGCCCGAACCGCAGGCCAAGGAAGCCGAGGTGCTCGGGGCGGTGGGTCCACAGCAGCGGGCCGAGCTTGTAAATGGAATCCACGGTGTCGCTCACCGAAGGTGCCTCCTGCAGGCGGACCGCGCGTTCCACATGCTGCAGTTCGGTGATGGCTTGCCGGAAGGCGGCCATGGACCCGCGGAACTGTTTGAGCTGCTCCTTCTGCTTGCGCTTCGTCTGCATCTTTTGGTCAACGAAGTGGCCCACAATAAACAGCGGCATCATCATCATGAAGATCACCGAGAGCATGTTCCGCGTCACTGCGAACAGGATGCCGCCCATCAGCAGTGGCGCCATCAGCATGATGAACGGGAACGCCTGGGGGTCCGGCCGCTTTGGGCCCGCCGGTGGGACGCGCTTGGGCGCGTCGAAGCGGGGAACCACGCGCGGGGAGCGGTTGAAATCGACAAGGGGCGACGTCGGCGCTGCCGCGTGGTTGTGCCCCAGCGGAACCACCGTCACGGTGGTCTCCCCCAGGGTGACGGTGTCCGACGAGTTCAGCGTTGCCCTGGTGACGGGGAGTCCGTCCATGAGCAGGCCATTGGCCGAATTGGTGTCCACGATCTCAACGCTTTCGCCCACCGTGATGCGGGCATGGCGTTTGGAGGTCAGGGGATCTGAAAGCCGGATGTCAACGTCCCGGTCCCGGCCGATGTAGCTGGTGCCGGACGGCAGCGAAAATTCCTGCCCGACGTCGGGCCCTGAGAGGATCCGCAACGTTGCGGCAGCGGGGCCGCGGTTGGCGCCGGGAGCGCTGAAGTGTTCGCTGACCTCAGCCAGCGAGACCACGGAGCCCGGGCGCAGACCCGATTCCAGCAGGTTGTCCGTCCGGCTCAGGATGTTGCCGCGGATTCCCCCGCCCACAAAAGCCTCGTCAATGCGTAGGGAAAGGTTATCCGGTGCCGTGGACCCCTTCCGGTCGGGGTCCGCCACCCACAACTGGGTGGCGATGTCCGCCACGGTGGCCAGGCCGTCCACCGTAACGGCCAGGTCCTTGGTTTCCGCCGGGTCCCGGCGGAGTGTCAGCCGGATCCTCATCCTTCGTCCACGCCCCTCATCTTTTCCAAAAGATACAAATCGTCGACCGTCACCAGGTGGGTGGTGACAGCGTGTTCGACGAGCCGGGCGCGCCGGTTGGTGGCCAGCTTGCCGCCGCCGCCGCGAAGGCCCACCACGCCGACGCGGTCAAGTTTGTCGCAGACGTTGTCCAGCTTCCGGTTGAACCGGGTCAGTGCCCAGCCCAGGGTCTTGGCAGCCGCGGCCGACGACGGGAGGGCACTGAAACCGGTTCCCTCGCGCCGCAGCATGGGTTCGGCCAGCGCCACGATGAGGGCTTTCTGCGCGTCCGTGAAAACGACCGGGCCGATGGTGGTGTCACCGTTGCTGTCGTCTTCGCGTGATTGCTGGCGGAAGGACGGCGTTTTGAGGTGCACGGCGAACTCGTACGTCGTGGGGCCGGCAGTGAAAATGATGTTCGTGTGGCTGAATACCAGCGGTATGCGTGCCCCCGGGGACAGCCACGCCTGCATGCCGCCGGAACCGTCAGCCACGGTGGCGGACAGCATCCTGCCCACGTTGCTGAGCCACCACATCCCGTCGTAGCGGGCCACCTGCAGGAACTGGCGGTGAAGGTACGGGTTGTCATCCACCTCGAGATCGCCTTCCCGGCCGATGTTGAAGATCTCCTCATCGGACGGTTCGTACCATTCACCACAGAAATCTATTGCCAGATCCCCCATATTCCGTGCCTCCTCGTTGGGCAAAACGCGTGCTCCTAGGTCAGGTGCCTGTCTATTTCGTGTAGCAGGTTCCAGAGGGTCCCTCCATTGGGGAGGCGGCTCCATCCGCCCTGACGATCATGACGTCAATGCAGGTGATGTTTCTGTCCGGCGGCGGTGCTACTTCGACGCGGGTCTCCTTGGCCACCTGGTAGGGCCCTGGTTCACGGGTCACGAAATCAGTGAGGCGCCACTTGTAGGTGTCGCCGTCCTTCGGCTGGGGATTAGTCCAAGTGAAGACAATCCTGCCGTTGGCGCCCATCCCACCATCGAGGTCCGCCACATCCGGGACGGTGCCGCTATCCAGGGCATCTGCCGGGGGCTTGCTGATCTGGCTGGTCACAGCCACCTTCGGCTCCGGGGCTGATGAGGCCAGCACGATGCCCACAATGATCGCCAGGACCAGTACGGTTCCGCCGGCGAGGCCGAGCCACAGGTTCCGCTTGCCGTGGTCAGGAGTACTCTCCGGTGCCGTTTCCGGCCCGGCGGCGGGACGGCTGATGGTCGCGTCAATCTCCGGTTCCGTGCGGCCCGTCCGGCCGCCGGCCTGCTGTGCTGGCTGTCCGGCCCGGGCCGGGAGCAGGCCAGGGCGCTGAACAGTTGCGTCGGGTACGGTGCCGTAGTCAGCGGCGGCCGGCGCGCTGCCGCGGAGCATCGTGGCATGGGCCCACTCCCCCGCCGGATCGCCAACCGCATCGCCGGCCAGGTTGCTGCCGGCGGGGCTGCTGTAGCCCGGGCCACCAAACAGGGTGCCGATACCCTGGCCGTCCTGCGGGCTCGTGAACAGACTGCCCGGAACCTGCGGCCGGGGCACGGACGCTGCCGCCGGTGCCGGTGCCGGTGCCGGTGCCGGTGCCGGGGCAAATCCTCCTGCGGAAAAGCCCGACGTCGGGCCGCCGGCTTCGGGAGCCTTGGGCCGGGTGCGTGCCGGGAAAGTCGGGGCGCTGCCGGTCCGCTCCGGATCGATGGCCGCAATGCTCCGGACGCGGGTCTCCTCGAAACCGTCATCAGGGTGGCTCTCATCGTGCCGGGCCTCTTCGAGCACTTCAAAGGGCGTGACCGAGAGGTTCAGTTCAGCCTGGATCCGCTGCAGGGCCAGGGCGAAGGCGTGGGCCGAGGAGTACCTGGAGGCAGCAGGCTTGGCCATGGCCGTGGCAAGCGCGCGTTCCAAGGACTCGGGCACGTCGGCCCGGCCCAGACGGGGCAGCGGCGAGTTGGTGATGCGCGAGATCAGTTCACGCTGGGAATTGTCGGTGCCCGGCATCACGAACGGCGACCTGCCAGCGAGCAGGGTGTAGAGAGTGGCGCCCAGCGCCCAAACATCCACCATCACGCCGTCGACGGGGCCGTCCATGAACTGTTCCGGCGGCGACCACGGGATGGACATTCCGGCGTCTTCATCGGCGTCGCCACCCAGGGTGCCCGAGATTCCGAAGTCCGTCAGGGCGGGCCGGTTGTAATCGGTGACCAGGATGTTGGCGGGCTTGATGTCCCGGTGGGCGATGCCCGCGCGGTGGGCGGTCTCGACGGCGGAGGCCACCTGGATGCCGACGGCGAGGACCTCGTCAACGCTGAAGCGCTGCCGGCGGTACCGGACATCCAGGCTGGGCCTGGAGCAGTACTCCATGGCCAGGTAGGAGTGCCCGGCCTCGGTCACCTCCGCCTCAAAAATCGTCACGATGTACGGGTGGGACGAGAGCTGCGCCATCAGGTTGGCCTCGGACTCGAACCTGCGCCGGGCGCCTTCGGTCTTCAGGTCCGAGAGGAGGACCTTGACTGCCACCTTGCGCCGGGGACGGTCCTGTTCATAAAGGTAGACGTCGGAGAACCCGCCAGAGCCAAGCAGGCTGATGTAGGTAAACCCCGGAATAGGGGGCGGCGGCGCAATTGGCCGTTTGGAACTCAAAGAATCTCCTCAAAACGCAATGAGATGTCGTCACCCAGTTCCGCGATATCGCCGTCGAGCAGGATGGCCATCTCGTTCTGGGCCAGGCGGCGCGGCTGCTGGCCCTCGCGGACCAGGAACGTGCCGTTCGTAGCCTTCAGATCGCACAGCATCACGTGCCAGCCCTCAAGCCGGACCTCAACGTGCGAGCGTGAAATGTCGCCGCCGGGGCTGGACACCTGGACGAGCCTGGGCATCACGCCGCCCTGCACGCGGGACACTGACGGCTGACGACCGATCACCAGCGACTGGTCCAGGTCCACCAGTTCACCGGTGGAGACGCGCATTCTCCCGAGCCGTGGCCGGGCAACCTGGACAGCGTCCGGTGGCAGCGGCAAACCGCACGTGGCGCACTGGGCATGGGTGGGCGGGTTGGCGTGGCCGCGGTCGCAGACCAGTGCCAGGACCAGGGGTCCGGCGCCGGATACCGGTCCTTGTACCGGTTCCGGGTGTGCGCCCATGCCGGCGACGTCGCTCTTCATGATGGTTTGGCCGTCATGGTCCCCGTCGAACTCTTCGGGCTCTGTGGCCGGACCGCTGGCGGGAACCGGCGTCTGGGGCAGGTTGAACGACGGCTGAACCTGCCCGGCCGCCACACCGCTTGCCCCGGTCCGCCACGGGACCGAGTCAATGATGCCGCCGCCGCGTGCCGGAGCCGGCACGGAGGCTGGAGGTGGTGTGGCTGCTGCCGGTAGGTCCGGCCCCGCGTCAGTTTCAGGTGCTGCGTCAGTTTCAGGTGCTGCTGCGTCAGGTGCGTCGGCGTCGGATTCCTCCGGCTCGTCGCGCACGGCTGCGTCCTCGATGCGGCGGATCACAGTCTTTTCCCACAGGTGGTCGTACGTGCCGGTCAGCTCGTGGGCGGGCATCTGGTCGGCAGGGGCCTCCTGCCCAGGCTCAGCTGTCTCCGCGGCATAGTGGGAGTCATCGTCCATGAGCCCCAGCACCGTCTCAGCTGAGACTTCGCGTTCCGTAGTTCCGCTGCTGCCGCCGGCACCCGAGCCGTCGGCGTGGGCCCCCGATGGAACGTCAGCGTCCTGCGCCGCGTCAGTTTCAAGGACGACGGCGGGCTCCGGTGCTGCGTCCGGCTGCGGTTTAACTCCGGGCTGAGATGCAACTTCCAGCTGCGGTGCGGCGGCGGGTTCCGGCGCGGCGGACTCAGGCACCACAGCCGGTTCCGGTGTAATGATTTCCCGTGCCTCAGCCGGGGCACCGGTTACTTCCACCGTCAGCGACTGCAGCAGGACCACGCCCTCGGTGAGGGGCAGGACAGTGCCGGGCCCGGCGCCGCCCGCGACGGTCAGGCGGTACCACTCGGGCAGGTCGAAGCGTCGCTCAGTCCAGGTGGTGACATCACGTCCGTTCAAGTCCTCGGCGCCGCAGGGCAGCTGTACGGTCAGGTCAAGGTCGCCGCGAAGGAAGACCCGCAGTGCGTCACGGCAATCCACGATGCCGAACGACGGGATCTTTGCCAGGGAAACACCGAAGCTGCTGGTCACCGCATGAAGGACTTCGTGTACTTCCGGAGCGTCCTCGAGCAGGTCCCAGAGCGTCTGGACGAGAGCTGGCGGGGTGCCGGGTCCTAGGAAGACGGCAGTACGCGAGCGGAGGACGCCCAGCCAGGTGCCCGCTGTGTAGTTGGCGGTGGCCATCTCAGTGCCTACCGCTTTCGTCGTCATCCGCAGCTGGCCGGCTGGCGTCAACAATTTCTGCCCTAGGCAGCGTGACCTCCACTTCCGCATCAACGGTGGGCCGGGGTGCGGTGGTGGCAATGCCGGCGTCGTTCATCACGTTTTTGGCGTCAACCACAATGACCGTGACGTTGTCACGGCCCCCGTTKCGGAGGGCGGCCTGGATCAGGGCATCTACGGCGTCCTGGGGGTGGGCAACGGTGCTGAGGATGCGGTGGATGTGTTCGTCGGTCAGCTCGGCATTGAGGCCGTCGGAGCAGATCATGATCCGGTCGCCTTCCTCAACCGGCAGCAGCCAGTAGTCCGCTTCCGTCTCGTCGCCGGTTCCCAGGGCCCTGGTGACCACGTGGCGGCGGGGGTGGACGGTGGCCTGCTCCGGTGTGATTTCACCGGCGTCCACCAGTTCCTGGACCTCAGAGTGGTCCACGCTGACCTGGGCAAAATGCCCCTGGCTCAGCCGGTACGTCCGGGAATCGCCGATGTTCAGGACAAGCCAGTACGGCATCCCCATCTGCTCCACCACAACAGCGCCTGTCAGGGTGGTTCCGGCCCGGGCCCCTGTGGCTTCCCGGATGGAGCTATCGGCACGGACCAGGTATTGCTGGAGCACAGCGGCCGTGACGCTGCGCTCCCCGGTGGCCAGCTGCGGCATGGCAGCGAGCGCACGGACGCACATGCCGCTGGCAATCTCCCCGGCTTCGTGGCCGCCCATGCCGTCCGCCACGGCAAAGACGGGGTCCGAGGCGATGAAGGAGTCTTCGTTGAGCTCGCGGCGCAGTCCGCGATCCGTGCCGTAGCCGTAGCTCAGGCTGAGTCCGGGTCCGTTTTCTGCGTCGGAGGAAACACTGGCGGGCTGAGGGTTCATGCCTGTCCTAGGTGGAAGGAGCGGTCACCAAAGTGGACAGTGGTTCCCGGACTGATAAAGGCGGGCACGCCGGGCTGCAGGGGCGTCCGACGGCCGTCCGGCGTGGTGACCGCGCTGCCGTTGGTGGAGTTGCGGTCCGTCACCCAGATGCCTGCGCCGTCGGTCAGCAGGTGGAGGTGCGTTTTGGAAATCGAGCGGCCGGGATCGGTGACGGCCAGGAGCTGGGCCTGCTGCTCACCCGTCCGGGCCACGGGGTTGCGCCCCACCAGGACGCTGCGGTCGAGCTGGAAGTCCCGGCCGTCGTCGAGCTTGATCCGCAGCACCGCGACAGGCGCGGCATAGGCCGCACCGCCGCGCATCTGCGTGCGGTCAAGGTCATCGTCGGGGTGTGTTGCGCCGGAGGCGGGAACCGGCAGGGTGACCGCAGGAGTTACCGGCGGGTGGAACGAATTGGCAGCCTGCGGGGCGAACGACGGCGGCGCATACGTCTGTGCCGCGGTGTGAGGCTGCGCTGGGCTGGGCTGGGCTGCGGCGGGCTGCCGCGCCACCGGCGAAGCCACCGGCTGCACGGGCGGCAGGTCCAGGGGCGCGAAGCTGTACGGACCCTGGATGCCGCCCGAGGTGAGTGGGTTGCGGCCCGCGTTGACATCGAAGACCAGGGTTTTAGCCGCTGCATCATGCCAGCCACGGAGCCTGCCGTTGGCGTCCCACGTGTTGGAGACAACCACCAGGACAGCCCACGCGGCACCGATCAGAACCAACGGTCCCAGGATGAACAGCGCGATGTCGAACCACCTGAAGATGACGATCAGCACCGCGGCCAAGAGCGCCAGGATGATCCCGGCCCCTGTGACGAGGCCACGCAGGAACACTCCCCCCGTACCCGGGGCGTAGCCGTCCTTGTCGGCACTGCGGATACCCATGACCCGGTTGCCGATGGTGGCACCGGAACGGCCCTCCATACCCGCGAGGACCACCAGGTACACCAGGGTCAGCCCCGTTCCGATGCTGCCGAACAGGACCAGGGAGGCTGTGTCGTAGATGATAAATCCGCCGCTTTGGGTGCGGGTGATGCCGGCGAAGCCGATGGCGAAGGTCACCACCAACACCGCGACGGGCGCCAGCCAGTCCAGTACTGCGGCGCCAAGCCTTTTGCCGGCCGTGGCTGGAACCAGCTCAAGATTGGCTGCCATTCCCGTTCCTCCCCCTGGAGCCGTTTGTACTACCGGGATAGTACCGGGAATCTGACCCGCGTGCGCCGCGGCGCTTTCCATCACGGCACGTTGTGCGTGGTCGACGTTGCGTCCGCTGCGGGCGGATCTGTTGGGCAGCGGAGCACTGCAGGCCGTGCAGAACGTGGCGCCGCCGCGGATTAGTTGCTGGCACCGCTGGCAGCGCTCGGGCTCAGTCATCATGAGTCAGTGTGGTTCTTCCTGCCGGGGTTCCGCAGAACGGTGGTCTGATCAGCCTCGGAGGCGGCCGGCGTTCTGGCCGATCCGTCGCCCTGCAGCGCAGGACCCGTGCCGCCGGGAACGTCCGGACCGGTCTCCACCCTACCGGTGGCGGACGCTGGTGCCGCCACATTCCTGGCGGGACGCGACGGCAGCAGCAGCCCCAGCCGCGCACTGCGCAATTTCAGGGCAGTACGGCCATCGGCCAGCAGCGACCGGGGCGAGAGCCTGGCCCGTTGGCGGCGCCAGAATCCTACCGTTCCGGTGATCTCCTTCAGTGAACCGTCCACGATGGCCCAGTACTCCCGGACCTCTTCCTCGGTGGGCTGGCCCGCCCCGAAAATGGAGGCATCCGCGCGGTTCGCCAGCATGGTGGTGGTCTGCCCGGCGGCGGGGAAGGCCTCCGCAACCACCGCCGCACTTTCGCGCCGCGTTGAACGGCTGTCAATCCCGGCGCCCATGTCTGTAGCCAGGCTCAGAACCTCATTCCAGCCGCCGCCGACACGGTGCGCGGGGTGCCCCGTGGTGAAACGCGCCTTCCGGCGTCGTGACTTGAGGAGCGGGATGAGCAGCAGCGGCAGCGCAAGGGTTGCCAGCGGAATGACGGCAACACCCAGGGCACCGAGCAGGGCACCCCAGAACAGCCAGGGGTTGTTCTTCTTCTCGTCCGCGTCCAGCGCGTCCGGCGAGGAATCCGCAGGCAGGTCCACCGGTTCCTGCGGCGGGGGCGGCGGCTGCAGCACCTGCGGTTTAGGTTTGGACTTGTTTTCAGGGTCCGGCGGGATGGGGATGTTGTCCTTGGGCGGCGTGGGGTCGAAGCTGACCCAGCCCACCCGGTCGAAGGCAACTTCCACCCAGGCGTGGACGTCCTTTCCCGTCATTTTGACCTCGCCGGCGCCGTTCTCCGGGCTGGTCGGATCAGGGTAGAAACCCATCACGACGCGCGACGGGATGCCAAGGTGCCGCAGCATCAGCGACATGGACACTGCGTACTGTTCGTCGTCACCGAGCATCTGTTTGGCGGTCAGCAGGTTCCTGATGCGGGACGCACTGTGGCCGGACACGCTGGGCAGCTGGCCTTCGGTGATCAGCCCGTTGCTGAACGCCCCGGTCTTCTGGAAATGCGCTTCGATCTGGCGCACGCGGTCAATGGGCGTGGGCGCATCGGCCGAGAGGTCATTGGCTTGGGAACCAACTACCGGCGGAACCTCAAGGGCATCCGGGAGGGTGATCTTGGCGAAGTCGTACTGGGTCAGCTGGCCGTGCTCAAGCTTGACCGGCTCGGAGACCTGGACGCTGTAGGAATCGCCCTTCGACAGGCCCTGGGTGGTAACAGCCGTGTCCGTGCCCGCGTTGAAGTAAAGCCCCGATGCCGCAGCGGACGCACTCCGGTCAAAGCTCAGGCCGGTGGTCTTCCGGCCGCCGGGGACAAAGTAGCCCTGGTAGTCCTCGATGGTGATGTCCATCGAATAGTCCTTGGTGGGCACCACACTGGCCGTGTCTGCCAACGTGTTAATGGACGCAGTGTCGCCCACCTTGCTGAAGCTGCCCGAACCGTTGGGGTCCATGTTGTAGTTGGTGCCATTGAATGCATCCAGGGCGCCCAGCCGGACCCTGCCGTCCCGGGGAAGGCCCTTGACCACAAAAAGGGTGTCGTCCTTCCGGTCTTTGACGAAGGTCCGGAAACTTGCCAGGGGCGTGATGTAGTCCCTGGGGTCGAAGGGCGGGACCACCACGTTGCGGAGGACCTTGCGGTCGGTGCCGGCAGTGACCAGTGGCGCGGCGACGGCCGTGATGGCCACGGTGGCCGCGATGACCGCGGCTGCTGTACCGAGCCTGCGGAGTTTTGCCCGCTGGGCCGTGGCAGCGTCTGCCTGCAGCCGGTTGACCGAGATCTTCCGGGTATCACTGCGGCGCAGGGCGTCGCGGCGGAAGGTGGCCCAAGCGATCGCGACGACGGTCAGTCCAATGCCGCGCTCAACGGTGAGGAAGGCGGCGCTGGTGCTGAAGGCAATGCCGGTGACAAACAGGACCAGCACCGGCAGCAGCGGCCAGTAGGGGCTCTTCAGGCGCCAGGTCAGAAGGCCGGCCACCAGTGCGGTGAGCAGTGAACTCAGGAACGGGACGATCAGGACTCCGCCGGCGGATCCCACCGGGACGCCCACGGTAAGCATGTCCTTCCAGGCGAACACCACGCCCAGCAGCAGCGTACGCAGGGAATCGAGGCTGGGAACGAAACCTGCGATCGCCGCATCCGGCACAGCGAGGAACGTGCCGAAGACCAGGTAGGCGCCCAGGGCGAGGGCGCTGCTGATCAGCAGGCCTAGACGCAGATGGGCGTCGAGGGCGGCGATGCCGAGGCCCAGGATGATGCCGCCGAAGCCGGAGATCAGGTAGTAGGGGTCGCCGCCGAAGCTGAGGCTGAATCCCAGGACGCCGAGCCCGAGCAATACGGTGAGCGCGCCGGCGTCGAGCATGACGTGCCAGGCCGGACGGCCGTCGGCGAAGGCTGACTCATCCTGCCGCCGCGGGGACGTCCGGGGCCGGAGGTCGGATGCGGAGCTCATGCGGCTGCCTTTCGGAGGACGATGGCCAGGTCGGCGAGGTCGCCGAGAGTCAGCACGGTCAGGTCGGCATTATTTGCGCGGCCGGGGGCTGCCCCGGGCTGGAGGCGGACCGCCAGGCACCGCACACCGGGCGGCACGGACGCCGCCGCCGAGCGGAGCTGTGTGGGCGTCACATTGCTGCCCACCACAAAAAACACCACTGAAGCGTTAGGCACGGTGTCGGCAAGGGTCCGGGCGAGGTCGACGGCGGTACGCCGCATAGGTGCCCCGGCGATCCGGGTCATGTCATCCAGCAGGTTGCGGCCGGTTTCGCAGCGAAGCGGCCCCTTCTGCGTGAGGACATTGAGCTCGCGCTGCTCGCGGATGGCCTGCCGCCCGATCGAGGCGGCCGCCGAAATGGCCATTTCGAATTCCTGCTCGGAAGCGTATTCGTCAGTGTTGATGGAGAGCGAGATGGCCAGGTGGGCGCGCCGGGTCTCTTCGAACTGGCGCACCATAAGCTTGTTGGTCCGGGCGGTGGTCTTCCAGTGGATGTGTCGCCGGTCATCTCCCGGGACGTAGTCGCGCAGCGCGTGGAAGGAGACGTCGGCACTGGAGAGATCCGTGGTGGGCATGCCTTCAAGGTCGCGGATGAAGCCCGCTGCGGAACCGGCCAGGGCCACCGTTTTGGGGTGGACGAAGAGGTCCTCCGGTTCGGTCCACATGACCTGGCGGCGGAGCAGGTGCAGCGGGTCTGCCCTGACGGAGCGGACGGGCCCCACCACGATGACGGCGCGGCGGGCCGTGGGGATGGTGAAGAGGTCCTCGTGCACCTGCCGGGGCTTCATCCTGGGCAGGTGGAAGATCGCCGTGGCGTTGCCCACCGGCAGTTCCAGTGCGGCCGGCAGCAGCGGGCGCGCGGAGGTGTTGGAGACGGCGATGCTTCCTACCGCGCTGTCCCCCACGGCCACCCGGGTCCGGGCGAGGTCCAGGATCACGCCGTACGAGGAGCGGCCCAGAATGAACCCGATGGCGATCAGGAAGAGGACAAACGACGCGATGGCTGCAACCTTTGCCTCCTGCCAGCCGAAGGCCTGGCCCGCGGTCCACAACAGGATCGAGGCCAGCAGAACTGACCAGCCCAGCACGCTGACGACGGACAGGACCGGCCACACGAAGTGCAGCCACAGTCCACGGACCTTCTCCCACGCCGGGGTGAGGGCAAGTGCGGCAGTGCCGGTGGCCTCCGCCCAGACCGACGACGGATGCAGCCTGGTGGCCTTGCCGTCCCGGTGGAAGGGTTGCCGGAGGCGTTCAGCAAGCCGGGCCAGCGGAGTGCTGCTGGACATAGAGGTACCTTTGTTCGCGCTGAAGGGTGAATGTCTGGGCTCCGGGGAGCGTCAGACGGTGGCGCGCTGCTGCGGTGCGGCGACGTCGGACAGCACCCGGGCCAGGATGGCCTCGGCTGTGGCGCCGGAGAACTCCGCTTCCGGGTCCATCACGAAGCGGTGGGTCCAGACCACGGGGGCCAGTTCCTTGACATCGTCCGGCAGGACGAAGTTGCGCCCCTGGCTTGCGGCCCAGACCTTGGCAGCCCGCACCATGGCGATGGCACCGCGCACGGAGACCCCTAGCCGGCTCTCGGGCGCGTTGCGGGTCTCCTCACAGAGCCGGGAAATGTATTCCAGGACAGCCGTATCAACGTGCACGGTGGCTGCCAGATCAGCCATGTCCGCGACAGCCTGGGTGGTGATGACCGCGGAGATCTCCTTGGAACGGTCCTTCAGGTTGGAGCCGCCCAGCAGCCGCACGGTGGAGGCATGGTCCGGGTAGCCGATGGAGGTCTTGATCAGGAAGCGGTCCAGCTGGGCCTCGGGAAGGCGGTAGGTGCCTGCCTGCTCGATGGGGTTCTGGGTGGCCATGACCATAAACGGCCGGCCTGCCTCATAGGTCACACCGTCTACTGTGACCCGGGATTCTTCCATGACTTCCAGCAGCGCCGACTGGGTCTTCGGCGAGGCACGGTTGATTTCGTCGGCCAGGACGATGTTGTTGAAGATCGGGCCCTTGTGGAACTCAAACTTCTGCGTCTTTTGGTCGTAGATGGTCACACCGGTGACGTCCGAGGGCAGCAGGTCCGGGGTGAACTGGATGCGGTTATTGGAGCCCTGGACGGTGGCAGCCATGGCCCTGGCCAGCATGGTCTTGCCGGTGCCGGGCGCATCCTCAAACAGGATGTGCCCCTCGGACAGCATCGCGGTGAACGTCAGCCGGATGACGTGTTCCTTACCGAGCACCGCCTGCCCCACGTTGGCAACGAGCTTGTCGAAAGTGCCTGCAAACCATTCGGCCTGCTCGGTGGTCATGGTCATGAAGTAAGTCCTTTTCTCATGGTGCAGATCTGTTGAAGCTGGCGTGAAGTGGCCGTCTGGACCGTCAGCATCTGCCGACGTCCGCGCCGCTGATGTCTATGGTTTCGAGCTTGACGTACCAGCCCGAGTGGGGACCGCCGTCCATGCGGTACCACTTGTAGTAGCTGGGCGGGTTGGCCGTTTCGCTGGAACCATAGATGTTCATCCAGCAGGCACTGTTGATCCACCCGTCGGAGAAGGAGACCCAGTTCGCATCGTTTCCGCCGCAATCCGGGCTGCCGTTCCGGTACCCGAAGCGGTCCGGGACGTTGGGCTTGCCCGGGCAGCTGTTGTTGGTCGGTTGCTTGACCCGGACCTTGGTGGGCGCCGGCGGCGGCGTGTTATCGGCGCCGGATGTGGAGGTGGCAGGGCCGCCGATGGCGCCGTCCACCACCGTGACGGCCCGGACGCGCAGGTTATGGTTCTTACCCCAGCCGCCGGCACCGGCGTCGAAGCTGGTCGCCTTGCCCACGTTCTGCCAGCTTCCACTGTCCATGCTGACGTCGTAGTGGTTCAGGGCGCGGCCGTTGGTGTTGGGGTTGTTCCAGGACCAGTGCACCTGACCGTCGCCCTTGGGTGATGTCATGCCATTCACGCTGGGGGCGTTCGCCGGGCCGTAGGGGTTCCCGGTGCCAATGGCTTTTGCATCCCCGGAAATGTTGTTCTTGGTGGAGGTCGCGATGATGGTTACTGTGATGTCCCGGCCGTTGGTCATCCCGCCGATGGTGCCGCCGCCGGCCGTGATGCTCCCCGACTTGCCGTCGGCGTTGAAGGAGTAGGCGATCTCAGTTGAGGTAGAGCCGTTGCGCTGCGCCTCGTTCAGCGGTGTGAATGTCAGGCGGAGCTGGCCGCTGGTGCCCGTTTCAGCCACGGTTCCGCTGCTCACCTGGCCGGGCTTGCCCGCCGCCCGAATGGCAGCGGACGGGGCGCTCGTTCCGCTGGTGCCCGCCTTATTGGTGGCCGAAACAGTGAACGTGTAGTTGCTCTCGGAGTTGTCCACCGTGACGTTCTGTGTGGTGCCGGAAGCCACCGGCTGGGTGGCCACCACCGCACCGCCCCTCAGCGTGGTGAGTGTGTACGAGGAGACCGCGTCGCCGTTATTGTTCGGGGCAGTCCAGCTGACCTTCAGCTGGCTTGTGGATCCAAGCTGTCCGGCCTGCGAAGCACTCGGAGCGGCCGGCGTGGCGGGAACTCCGGCCGGCACTTCGGCTGCCGAGTACGGGCTCCATTCGGACGGTTCCTTGGCATCGTTGCGGGCCAGGACCCGGACCTTGTAGGAGACGCCGTTCTGGAGTCCCTTCCAGACGTAGCTGACAGCAGTCAGGTTCTGGATCTGCGCGTTTTGGCCCGGCGGGGCCGGCGAAATTTCCAGGTCGTAGGACTTGACCGGTGACCCCTTGCTGGCCGGTGCCACCCAGTTCACCGCGAGCTGCTTGTCTCCGAACTTCAGGGTAGGAGCCAACGGGGTGTCCGGTTTGACGTCGGGACGTACCTCGGCCGAAGCCGGGGAACGGTCAGACTCACCGAACTCGTTGGTGGCCGTCACGTCGAAGTGGTACTTCGTGTTGTTCGTCAGCCCGGACAAAGTGCAGGTGTTGGCTGGGCAGTCCTGTTTGAAGCCCGATTCACCGTAGACCGTGTACTTGGTGATGGGCGCACCGCGATCGGCCGGGGCAGACCAGTTCAGCAGCGCCGTCCTGTCGCCGACACTTTGCGCCTGCGGAGTAGTGGGCGCCAGGGGTTTGTCCTTGACGGTCAGCCGAATGCGGGCCGTGGCGTTGCGGGAATCGTCGCCGGTCTTGTCGGCCACCGTGTAGGCCACCACCATGGTTCCGGTGAACCCTGCCGCTGGGGTGACAGTCACCGAGTCCCCGGACACGGTAGCGCTTCCCTGCCCGGTTTCGGTTGATGTCGAAATGATCTTCAGTGCTGTTTCCGGGAAGGGGTTGGCGTCGTTCGCCAGGACCTTGACGGTTACCGGCTTACCGGCGGCGGCGTTGGGTTCGAGGTCGTCGTTGGCTACCGGTTTGGGCCGGTTGGAGGCGATGACGGACAGTTGGTAGGTGGCGGTCGCCTCCAGTCCGCGCGGATCCGTCGCCTTGACCTGCACCGCACCCGCGGTGCCGGTGGCAGTGGATCCGTCCACCGAGGTCCTGAGGATCTTGCCTTCCATGCGGGCATTGAAGCTGGCGGGGCTGCCGCCCACCAGCTGGTACTTCATGTTGTCCACGTCGTTGCGGTCCGGGTCCAAGGTCAGCCGGCTCAGGTCCAGGTCGGCAGACTCCCCCTTCGGGACCTCAACTTTGGCGCCCAGGAGTTCGGGCGGATTGTTGCGGTTCGGGTCCGGCAACACCTTGGTGCGGATACTCAGGGTGGACTTCAGGCCCGCAGGATCGTCAACGGCAGTTCCGTCGGTGACTTCGAAGCTCAGCGAGCCCGGGCCAACGTAGTCCGCGCCGGCGGTGTACTTCAGCGAGGTTGCGTCGCCGGAGACGGGGTTGCTGCCGTCCGCGCCGATGAGCTTGATGCGGTCTGCCTGGGTCAGGCGGGGTGACCTTCCCTCACGCACCTTCACCCATTCCTTGAGGTCAACGTTCACGGACTGCCCCGAGATCACCTCGATGACCTCGTCCTTGGCCAGGGTGGGAACCTGCTGCCCCAGTCCCGGCACCCAGATGATTGCGGTGGACTTCTGCCCATCAACGTCCTCAACGGTGTACGGGATGAGCTGGGGAGCCGCGGTGAGGTCCACGATGACGTTTCCGTCGGGGCCGGGACGGGCCGTGGCTGACCCGGTGCTGATCTTGAGGTTCTCGCCCACACCGTCGGGGTCTTCGTCGTTCTTGAGGACGGGCACGTCAACGGCGGTCTTTCCCATGGCCTGGGCAGACGTCACCCTGTCGTCGCGCGCAATGGGCGCCTTCAGGGGCACGTTGTTGTCCACCACCACGCGGATGGTGGCCTGGGCCTCAGCTCCCCTGTCATCGGCAATGGTGTAGCGGACGTTAACCGTGCCGGCGGCGTTGGGCGCCAGCAGGAGGATGCGGCCGCTGGTCTTGCTCACGGTGGCCTGGAGGGCCGGGTCAGCGTCAATTCCGTCCGTCAGGATGCGGATGAGGTCCCCGTCGGGATCGGTGTCGTTGCGGGTCGCGTCCACGGCGATCTGCCGCCCGGGCCGGACCTTCACCTCGTCGTCCACCGGGGTGGGGTTTTGGTTCGTCTCGCTCCGGGGGGCGATGCCGACTGTCACGGTGCCGGTGTTGACGGCACCCTGGCGGTCAACCACCTTATAGCGGAACGTGTCGGTTCCGGCGCCGTCACCCGCGGCGATGAAGTCGATGAAGTTGCTGCCCACAGTGGCGGTGCCCATCGCAGGGGTGCTGTCAATGCCGGTGAGCTGCACGGAGTCGCCGTCGGGATCAATGCCGTCCAGCGGAACCGGGATCCGGACCGTTCCCGCGGCCACCACCCGGGCGGTCAGGTTCGGCGGCCGCGGACGCGAGTTCTGCGCCCCTTCGAGCGGAAGGATGTGGATGGTGACGGCGGCTGCGCTTTTCTGTCCCTGCGGGTCCACCGCGTTGTAGATGGCCCTGACGGTCTTGGGCTGGGGACCGGCAATGAACCGCAGGGTGTTTTCAGAGACAAAGCTTTTGCCGTCGGCTTCATCGACGGCCTGCGGCAGGACAGGGTCAACGCTCAGCTCCAGGCCCTGAGGATGGGTGTCATTCTGCAGGACCGGAATGGTGACGACGTCGTTGACGCGGACGTTCACTTCGTCAGGCTTCGGCT
Organism: Pseudarthrobacter sp. 01T43; assembly: GCF_056398665.1. Taxonomy (NCBI): domain Bacteria; kingdom Bacillati; phylum Actinomycetota; class Actinomycetes; order Micrococcales; family Micrococcaceae; genus Pseudarthrobacter; species Pseudarthrobacter sp. 01T43. Next base: position 20,805 of record NZ_JBFTPV010000003.1, read on the forward strand.
GGGGTGCTTCGACGACGGCGGGCGCGGGCACGGGGACCACGGAGACGCTGCCGGTGGCTGATTTTTTGCCGTTGGACATGGTGTATTCGAAGAGGAAGGGATCCTTGGTGCCCAGCACGTCGGTGATGCGCAGGACGCTGTGGTCGATCACGCTCACCGAGGCCGTGGTGTTCTCCGGGAGCTTCACGGACTGCAGCACCAGGACCCCGCCCGACGGATCCGAGTCGTTGGCCAACGGGTCAAGGAGGACGCTTCCGCCGGTGGGCATGAGCGCCACATCGTGCACGGCGACGGGATCACCGGCGTCCTTGCCCGATTCGACGTCAACCCGGATCAGCCCCTGGCTGCTTTGCGGACCGTTGCTGGCGATGTAGGTCAGGTAGACCGGGCCGGGGGTGGTGCTGCGGAACGTGAAGGTGCCGCCGTCGGTGACCGGGCCCAGCTCAGCCGGGCCGTTGGCCTCAACCTGTGCCAGGCGCAGGGCGCCGCCGTTGGGATCGACGTCGTTCTTCAGCGGTGCGATCACCAGGTCCTGGCCCACCACCGCCGTGACGTGATCGGCGTTGACCACAGGCGCCAGCGCCCCGGGCGGCTGGACGTTGACCACCACCTTGCCCGTGACGGTGGCGCGGCCGTCCCAGATGGTTACTGTGATGTTCTTTTTCCCGGCAGTGGCCCCGGAGTCCTGGAACGTGAGCAGTCCGTCGCGGCGGACCTTGACCTGGTCCTGGTCGTTGTCGGCCTTGGCGTCCAACAGGACCAGGTCGTCGCCGTCGGGATCCACCCAGTCGGTGAGGATGTTCTGGCTGACAGTTTTGCCCTGCTCCACGAGCATGGTGGTGGAATCGCTGCCGCGTTTGAAGGCGGGCGGACGGTTTTCGTCAGGTCCCACCACGTTGAGTGTGACCTGTCCGCCGGCGGAGAAACCCCGGCCGTCGGAAGCGTTGTAGCTGAACGTTTCGGTGCCGGGCCTGGCATCGGCCGGCACCGAAATCTGGAACGCGGTGCCGCCGTAGATGCTCTGCAGGGTTCCGGCCTTGGGGCCGGAATCGCCGACGGCGGCGGTCAGGACGTCGCCGTCGGGATCGGAATCGTTGTCCAGGACGCTGAGGATGGTGGTGCGGCCGGGACGGACACCGACAGTGTCCGGTTTGGTTTCCGGCGGCCGGTTCGGTTTGGTCCGATCCGGCAGGAAGTTGATGGTGTTGTTGTCCGCCGATTCCTGGTCCTGATCGTCGGATTCGTTCTTCGGCGGCACAACGTCGTCCCAGTTGTTCACCAGTTGCATGTTCTGGTTCACCAACCACACGTTCCCGGAGTTCACATCATTCAGGACCACCAGGTCCCGGTTCACCCGGAACGCGTACGACGGCGACGCACTCGCCTTGGGCACGTCCACGTTTTTATCGTCAGCATCATTGGCGCAGTCACGCACGTACTTGTTCGCCCCCGACCACGCCGCGTGCACACAGCCGCCCAACTGCACCGGTGCAGCGGGCACACCCTCGCCGCCGAACGTGACCGTTTTGGCAGTGGAACCGTCCAGGGGTTGCTTCAGCAGCGCCTTCCGGGTGGAGATGGCCACAAAATCACTTGCGGGACCGCCCTGCTGCAGCTTCGCGTCCCGCGCGTTATCCAGCTGGAGCCGCTTCCCGCCGGGCAGGAAAAGGCTCCCGGCCGCAGCGTCCAGGACCACCGGCTTATCCCCCACCACCGTGACCTGCAGATCCCCTGCGCCCTTAAGTTCATTCCAGGTGTTTGAATCCGAGTTCACCACTTCGCCGTTGGCGTCCACAGTGGTCACCGTGACCACGCCGGACTTCGGGTCCGCCGAGTACACCCGGTCATCGGCACCGACTGCCGAGACCAGGCCCTCGGAACCCACCATGACCGGTTCGGACGCCTCCTGGTCGAAGCCGTTGACCGTGGACGGCGAGAGAGCCCAGACCTTGCCGGCGGCCGGATCCGTCACGGAGATCACGCCGGCACCAAAACTCACCTCCGCGGAACCCGGCAACTGCTTGTCCCCGCCCAGGCGCATGTTAGCAGGGGAAACCTGGTTCAGCGTTGAACCGGTCTCGTCATCCACAAACACGTCCCCCGCGTTCTGCAGAATGTCGAAGGTGGTGCTCGCCGGGGTCACCGCACCGTCGAGGACCCGCGAAGGGTAATTCAGGCGGCCGACGGCGTTTTTGGATTTGCTGACAACCCACACCCCGCCGTCGTTCAACTCCACTTCGGTGGTCTTAAACCCCGGATAGATGATCGCACCGGCCACCAGCACGGCACCGGCGGCGGCAAACGCCGCCCCGGTGACCATCCTGTTGTGGCGTCTCTTGAGACCAAGCTTCCCCAGCAGCGTTGTCACAGCCCTTTTAATCCCCCGAAATTGTGGCGGCCCCCCGGCCGAACCGTTCAAAGACCCGGTACCGGGCTCTCTGTTCCCGCGCTAGCCTACCGAAGCAGGGACAGGGTCGCGATGGGTAGCGCTCCCCTGCGTTGTGGACGCAGGCGGCCACAACGTCAGACTATAGCGCGATACGCCAACAACTGGATAAACCCGCAGGTCGGCAAAAGGCAGGCGGTTGACGCTAGTCGACTACCAGGCCTTTGCCTTCGCCCCGGGCCAGCAGAACGGGGTGGATTTCGCCGAAGCCGCGCACGTTTTCGGCGGGCTGCGGCACCAGGACAAAACGTTCGTCCTGGTCCAGCGCGGACGCCGTCATGGAGTCGATCAGGACCGTCCCCGGATCGGCAAGCGTAGTAAGCCGGGCGGCCAGGTTAACCGTGGGCCCGTAAATGTCACCGAGCCGGGAAAGGATCCTGCCCCAGACCATCGCCACCCTCGCTTCAGGGAGGATCTCGTCCTCGGTGAAGGCCTGGGCCAGGGCCAGTGAAATTTCAGCCCCGGCTGCAGGCGTCTCGGCGATGTAGAGGACTTCGTCGCCCACGGTCTTGACCAGCCGGCCACCGCCCACGGAGATGATCTCGGCGCATTTGTTCTCGAAGCGCTGGACCAGCCGGGCGAGGGTTTTTTCATTCATCCGGCGGGAGAGGCTCGTGTATGAAACGAGGTCAGCGAAACCAACGGCGCGTGCCAGCGGCAAGGGCGCATCATCTTCGTCGCCTTCACGGCCCTCTTCACTGGCCTGCAGGCCGGCTTCGGCGCGGACGGCCAGCCGCTGGACCCCGGCGTTGAGCTGCCGCCGCCATGAATAGACAAGCATGTGCTCCAGCGCGTCGAGCAGCGCCGGCATTTCGTTGACCAGCCGTTTGCGCGCCACGGCATCGGTGACACCCTGTTCGTGGACCATGTCCTCTACCAGGGCTTCGATCTGCCAGACCACCATGCGGTCGGTCATCTGCCCGATGGCCCGGGTAACGGAGATTGCTGCTTCTTCCGTTAAAACCCCGGTGCGGACCAGGTCCACCACCGTTGAAAGGGCTGCCTGGTCACGTTCGGTGAAGGCGACATCTTCATCGCCGAAATTCGGAAAGCCCAGGGCCCGCCACAACTTCCGCGCAGACAGGAGCGACAGCCCGGCCCCGGCGGCTACTTCACGACGCCGAAGCTTACGCTCGCCGCCGAGCAGCCTGGCCTCAAGTGCCTTGGCCGCCAGCCGTTCGACGGACAGCGTGCCTGTTGGAGGATGGGCACTGTCAGCCGTGGGGGCAGGCAGGGCCTGCTGGTCCTGTTCGTCCTCATCGTTCATCGTGTCCACCTTCTCTCAACTCCCACGGCAACGCCTCGTCGGCATATTCCGGCAATTCATCGGTCTCCGGATCCCTGCCCGCAGGCAGTTCGGCAACGGCATCCAGCACAAAATCCCGAAACCGTGCCGCTTCCGGGACGTCCTGAATGGTCACCACGCTTTGGTACCCGGTTTCCAAGGATATATTCCCGGAGTGCAATATGCGTTGCAACACCGACTGATAGACCGTCACGTTCCGGACCGAGCCGAGATTGACCTGCTCATTCCGGCGCCGGACCATGCCGTAGCGGGCAACAATCCTCCGGCTGGTGAGTATGTACCGGGTTCCCTGCCAGCGCAGCAATCGCGGCAAGCAATATGCCAACCATATCCACGCGGCGGCAAGGACGCATGCGAGGACGATCCACGGTGCCCAATCAGCGGAGATGGCCGGCACCACCCGGGCGGCCTCACCCCGCAGGGTCCAGGCGCTGGCGAAGGCGGCAGCGGCCGGTGCGGCGATGAAGGCTGCCGCCGGGCCGGCCAATTTCCTCGGCTGCGGACGCGTGATGGTGATGACCTGCTCGCCCGGCACGAGGCCTTTACGCATAACCACCTTCGGCGTCCTGGCCCGGCGGGGTCCAGGGACGCAGGTGGACCACGTCGCCTGCGGTCACCACATGTTCCCGGGCGTCCTGATCCACCACAAGGAGGGAACCGTACTCGTCCAGCCTGGTTGCATGACCGATGATCTCGTGGTCGCCCGGCAGTTGCGCGCGCACTTGCCTGCCCAGCGTAACCATCACCGACTCCACCCGCTTATGGAGGGAAGGTCCACCGGCCAGCCCGGCGGTGGGGTCGCCGTCGGCATTGCAGAAACTGCGGTAGAGCCGGGCGAAGTTTGCCAGGTAGCTCTTGAGCAGTTGGGTCCGGTCATCGGTCAGCGGCTGCTCAAGTGCCACGGAGGTGGCCGTGGGCACCGGCAGTTCTGCCGCCGTCAACGTCACGTTAAGGCCGGTCCCGAGGACCACCGCCGGCACTGAACCGTCGCCCATGGGGCCCATTTGGGCCAGAATCCCGGCGATCTTGCGGCCACGGACCAAGACGTCATTAGGCCATTTAAGCACAGCAGGGATGCCGGCCGTCTCCAGCAGCGTCTCCCGCAGAGCAAGTGCGGCCAGCAGCGACAGCCACGAATAGGTATGGGTGGGCAAGGGCCTGCCCTCGGCGTTCATGGGCCGCAGGACGATGGACACCGACACCGAACTCAGCGGCGGCGCTTCCCAGCTCCGGTCCAGCCTGCCCCGGGCCGCGGTCTGGTACTCGGCCGTCAGTACTGAGAAGTCAGGCCACTCGCTTGGCTCAACAGTCACGGCGCGCAGGAGGTCCGCGTTGGTGGATCCGGTGGAGTCCACCACAACCATTTTCGCGATGCCGGTGGCGGCCAGGAAGTCCTGGTCTGCCAGGGCCTGGCGGTTCAACGGGCTTCCAGGGGTGTGTGAGTCAGCCATGATTGAATCCTATCGACTCATACGCCTCCGGCGGCTGTTCCGGCCACCACATGACCCCCGGCACATGACCCGGGCACATGACCCCAAGCGCATGACCGGAATGTGCTTTAGAGGAAAATGTCCTTTACCAGCTGTTCCTCGGCTGCTCCGAGGCTGTAGGGCCGGAAGTCGGCGACTCCTGCGGCCGCCAGCACCTGCTCATCCGTGTAGAAGTTCCCGCTGGGGGCACCCGCGCCGGCGGACGACGATCCTGCGGGCGAAGATCCGGTGGGCGAAGCACCGGCGAGATTACTGCCGGTCAGGATCGCGTGGGCGGCGTCCGCCATGATCTGCGGCCCGCGGGCAGCCTGCACCATGGCCCGGCCGCCGGGCATATTCCGGATCGCGGCGGTGTCGATCAGCGTGCACGGCCAGAGGGAGTTGACCCTGATACCGTCTGCCTTGAGTTCCTCAGCCAGGCCCAGGGTGGTCAGGCTCATGCCGTATTTGGCCATCGTGTAGGCAAGGTGCCGGCCGGCCCATTTGGGGTCCAGGTTCAGGGGCGGTGAGAGGGTGAGGATGTGGGCGTTGTTCGATTTGCGCAGCGCCGGCAGCGCCAGCTTGGACAGCAGGAAAGTCCCGCGGACGTTGATGTCCTGCATCAGGTCGTAGCGCTTCATCTCGACGTCGTCCGTAGTGGACAGATCGATCGCGGAGGCATTGTTCAGGACCACATCGATACCGCCGAAGCGCTCGACGGCGGCGGCCACGGCGCCTGCCACATCCTCGTCGCGGCGCACGTCACCCACGATGGCAAGCGCCTGGCCGCCGGCGGCCTCAACCTGCTCGGCCGCGCTGTGGACAGTGCCCGCGAGCGTGGCATGGGGCTCACCGGTTTTGGCCAACAGAACAATGTTGGCACCGTCCCGGGCAGCGCGGGTGGCAATGGCCAGGCCGATGCCGCGGCTGCCCCCTGACATGAGGATGGTGCGGCCCCGAAGGGAACCGGCGGACCGGTACGGCGTGACGGCGGCGGACCTTGCGTCGTTGCTGGAAGTCATGGGCTCCACTGTAGTCCAGAAATGTTACTGGCCAGTAACATACCGCTTGATGGGTGGATGTGCCTGAAAATTGTAGGGTTTCTACAGCCGTCCTCCGCAAAAGCGTCATTAGACTAGCCAGCAGGGTTCGTCCTTTGTGCGGAAGCTACTTAAATCCCGCCATTTCGACCTGCCTGCCAGCACCGAGACGCAGCACCATTTTGTTACAGCACCAATCTGCTACAGAGCCGGAGACACTTGATGAGCCACGACCTGACCACGACAGCGGGAAAAATCGCCGACTTCCGCGACCGCCAGGCCCGTGCAGAGCAGCCGTCCGGCCCCGAAGCCATCGAGAAGCAGCATGCCCGCGGCAAGAACACCGCCCGCGAGCGCATTGACCTCCTCCTCGACGAGGGGTCTTTCGTGGAGCTTGATGCCCTGGCAGTGCACCGCTCCACCGCCTTCGGGATGGAAAAGAAGAAGCCCCTCGGAGACGGCCTGGTTTCCGGCTACGGCACAGTGGACGGGCGTCCCGTGGCCGTCTACAGCCAGGATTTCTCCGTCTACGGCGGGTCCCTCAGCCAGGTCAACGGCGAAAAAATTGTCAAGGTCCAGGAGTTTGCCCTGCGTAACGGCTGCCCGGTGGTGGGCATCCTGGACGGCGGCGGCGCCCGGATCCAGGAAGGCGTGGCCTCGCTGGCCATGTTCGCGGACATCTTCCGCAACAACGTCCATGCCTCCGGTGTGGTCCCCCAGATCTCCCTCATCATGGGACCGTCCGCCGGCGGCGCCGCGTATTCCCCCGCGCTCACGGACTACGTGGTGATGGTGGACAAGACCTCGCACATGTTCATCACCGGCCCCGACGTCATCAAGACCGTCACGGGCGAAGACGTGGACATGGAAACGCTCGGCGGCGCACGGCAGCACAATGCCAACACAGGCACATCCACCTACCTTGCCTCCGACGAGGCCGATGCGATCGGGTTTGTCCGCGAGTTGCTGGACTTCCTGCCGTCCAACAACCTTGCCGAGGCCCCGGCGCTGGAGCACCAGCAGGAACTGGAGCTCGACGACGACGACCTCGCCCTGGATGCCCTCGTGCCGGACTCCGCGAACCAGCCATACGACATGCGCACCGTCATCGAACAGATCGTGGACGACGCGCATTTCCTGGAAATGCAGTCCCTCTATGCCCCCAACGTGATCATCGGCTACGGCCGGGTCGAAGGACACACTGTGGGGATCGTTGCCAACCAGCCGCTGCAGTTTGCCGGCACGCTGGACATCGCGGCCTCCGAGAAGGCTGCCCGCTTTGTCCGGAACTGCGACGCGTTCAACATCCCCATCATCACCCTGGTGGACGTGCCGGGCTTCCTGCCCGGCAAGGACCAGGAGTTCCAGGGCATAATCCGCCGCGGTGCCAAGCTGCTTTACGCCTACGCCGAAGCCACCGTCCCCAAGCTGACTGTCATCACGCGCAAGGCCTACGGCGGGGCGTATATCGTGATGGGCTCGAAGAAGCTCGGCGCGGACCTTAACCTCGCCTGGCCCACCGCCCAGATTGGCGTGATGGGCGCGCAGGGTGCGGTCAACATCCTCTACCGCCGCGACCTGATCGCCGTTGCCGAGAGCGGCGGGGATGTTGAAGCCCGCCGGGCCGAGGTAATCCGGCAGTACGAAGAAGAGCTGCTGAACCCTTACCAGGCTGCTGAGCTTGGCTACGTGGACGCAGTCATCGCTCCGTCCGAGACCAGGATCCAGATCATCAGGGGGCTGCGCGCCCTCCGGGACAAGCGGGCCAGCCTGCCCGCCAAAAAGCACGGGAACATCCCGCTGTGATCCCCAACGATGCCCCGGACGGCAACCCAGCGGCCGAAACGGCCTCGCCGCTGTTCTCCGTGGTCAAGGGCGAGCCGTCGGCCGAGGAGCTCGCGGCGCTGACCGCCGTCGTGCTGTCCCTGGCCGGCACGAACGCTCCAGGCGCCGGGAAGTCCACCCTCCGGCACTGGGTGCGCCGGCAGCAACTGCGGCTCGCGCCCACGCCGGGTCCCGACGCGTGGAGGCGGAGCCGGGGATAAGCTCTGGGGGTGACTACCGAAGCCCCGCCTGCTGTCCGTCCGCATTCCGCCATCGATGCCGTGGCGGATGCCTATACCGACACGCTCATCCGGTTGAATCCGTCTTTTGCCACCGAGCTCGGGCTGCCCGGCCACGAGACCGAGTACCCCGATTACTCCCCTGCCGGCATCGCCGCATTCGCGGCGGAGGCCTCGAAAGCGCTCGCGGCCCTGGCCGGCCTGGCACCCGGGGACGACGTGGACGCCGTCACGCTGGACGCCATGCGGGAGCGTTTGGGATTGCAGCTCGAAATCCACGAGTCCGGCTGGGACGCAGCGGACCTGAACAATATCGCTTCGCCGGCGCAGGACATCCGGTCCATTTTTGACCTGATGCCCACTGACACGGCCGGGCAGTGGGAGCACATAGCCGGCCGCGCCCTGAACGTTCCGGGCGCCATCGCGGGCTACATCGACTCCCTGCGCCATGCCAGGGACGCGGGGAAAGTGTCGGCCGCCCGCCAGGTCTCCATCGTCATCGAACAGGCCACCAAGTATGCCGCCGACGACGGCTTCTTCGCGAAGCTCGCCGCCGGGGCGCAGACCGCCGGGGGCCCGCTCGAAGCCTCAATACAGGAAAAGCTCGACGCCGGTGCTGCCGCCGCGCGCGGCGCCTACCGGCACCTCGCGGAGTTCCTCCGCACGGAACTGCTGCCCGTGGCACCGGAGAAGGACGCCGTAGGCCGGGAACGCTACTCACTGGCCTCGCGCTCCTTCCTTGGCGCCGCCGTCGACCTCGAAGAGACCTACGCATGGGGAGTCCAGGAACTGGACCGGCTCATCGCCGAGCAGGAGAAGGTCGCGTCCATCATCAAGCCGGGGGCCAGCATCGCCGAAGCGAAGGAGGTGCTCAACAACGATCCCGCACGCCAGCTCAAGGGCACTGAAGCCCTCAAGGCCTGGATGCAGGAACTCTCCGACAAAGCGGTTGCCGACCTTGCCGGGGTGCACTTCGACATTCCCGACGTGATGAAAAAGCTGGAATGCCTGATCGCCCCCACCGACGAGGGCGGCATCTATTACACCGGCCCCTCCGACGACTTCAGCCGCCCCGGCAGGATGTGGTGGTCCGTCCCCGCCGGTGAAGACACGTTCACCACGTGGGCCGAGACCACCACTGTCTTCCATGAAGGCGTCCCAGGCCACCACCTCCAGGTAGCCACCGCCACCTACCGGCGGGAGCTGCTCAACAAGTGGCGGCGAAACGTCTGCTGGACCTCCGGGCATGGTGAAGGCTGGGCCCTGTACGCCGAAAAGCTAATGCAGGAACTCGGCTACCTGTCCGACCCGGGCGACCATATGGGCATGCTGGACATGCAGCGGATGCGCGCGGCACGGGTCGTTTTTGACATCGGCGTCCACCTCGAACTCGAGGTCCCTGACCACTGGGGCGCCGGCACGTGGACGCCGGACAAGGGCTGCGACTTCCTCAAGGAAAACCTGGCCATCAGCGAAGGCCAGCTCAACTTCGAATTCACCCGCTACCTCGGCTGGCCCGGCCAGGCCCCGTCCTACAAGGTGGGGCAGCGGCTCTGGGAGCAGATCCGAACCGACCTCGAAGCCCGGCCGGGCTTCGATCTCAAGGCCTTCCACACCAAGGCCCTCAACATCGGCTCGGTCGGACTGGATACCCTCCGGCGGGCGCTGCTTTCCTGATTCCGCTCGGGCGCGGCCCGAAGGGACCACATCCTCTGCGTGCTGCTCCTTCGTCGCTTTGACGCACGCTGCCGGATGCGTCCCCTCCGGGCCTCTCGGGTGATCTTTGGCACTGCGCCCCAGGGAATAACTTCACAATTGCCTTGTGTGACGCCGGATTTGCAAGGATCTGCAGCCTCTACGGGAATTGTGACGGCGTAACATTTCTCAACATCTGTTCGTCGTGATAACAACAGCGGTCCTAGCGTGTTCTGGTGAGCACTCAAACCCGCACCCCCGAATCCTCAGGAAAGACCGGCTTCCAGCTGCCCAAATGGGCTGGCTCGTTCGGCTTCCAGATCATCGCCGCCCTCATCGTGGGCCTTGGCCTCGGCCTGCTGGCCAAGTACACGGGCAGCACCAAGGAAGCCCCCAACGGCCTCGGCGCCACGCTGCAGACCATCGGCTCCAGCTACATCTCGCTGCTGCAGACCGCCGTGGTGCCGCTGATCTTTACGGCCGTAGTCAGTTCCATCTCGAACCTGCGCCAGGTGTCCAACGCCGCCAAGCTGGCCTGGAACACCCTGCTGTGGTTCGCCATCACGTCGCTGATCGCGGTCCTGATCGGCATCGGCCTGGGAGTGTTCCTGCAGCCCGGCGCGAACACCGGCATCACCCAGGAAGCCAAGTACGCCGGCAAAACCGGCGACTGGTGGTCCTTCCTGATCGGCCTGTTCCCCAAGAACTTCCTCGGCCTCGGTGCCAGCTCCACCGTGACCGAGAGCGCCAACGCCGCCACGACTGTCAGCACCTCCGTCAGCTTTAATGTGCTCCAGATCCTGGTCATCGCCATCGCCGTGGGCGTCGCAGCCCTCAAGGTAGGCAAGGCCGCTGAGCCCTTCCTGAACCTCAACGCGTCCGCGCTGGCCGTTATCCAGAAGGTCCTGTGGTGGATCATCCGGATCGCGCCCCTCGGTACCGTCGGCCTGATCGGCAACGCCGTGGCCGTCTACGGCTGGGACACCATCGGCGCGCTCGGCAAGTTCACCTTCGCCATCTACGTTGGCCTGGCCCTGGTGATGTTTGTTGTGTACCCGGTCCTGGTCCGCACCCACGGACTCTCCGTGAAGCAGTACTTCTCCGGCGTCTGGCCGGCAGTGCAGCTGGCCTTTGTGTCCCGCTCGTCCATCGGAACCCTGCCGCTGACCCAGCGGGTCACCGAACGCAACCTCGGCGTTCCGCGTGCGTACGCCTCCTTCGCCGTGCCCCTGGGCGCCACCACCAAGATGGACGGCTGCGCCGCGATCTACCCGGCCATCTCCGCCATCTTCGTGGCCCAGTTCTTCGGCATCCAGCTCGATTTCACCCAGTACGTGCTGATCGCCCTGGTTTCCGTCTTGGGCTCTGCCGCTACGGCCGGCACCACCGGCGCCGTGGTGATGCTCACCCTGACGCTCTCCACGCTGGGGCTGCCGCTGGCCGGCGTCGGCCTCCTGCTGGCCGTCGATCCCATCCTCGACATGGGCCGCACCGCGCTCAACGTGGCGGGCCAGGCCCTCGTCCCGACCATTGTGTCCAAGCGCCAGGGCATCCTTGACGAGACGCTCTACAACGCGCCCCGCAACGGAAACCCGTTCGCGGACGACGCCGAGACCGACGCCAACTCCGCGAGTGTGGATCCTTCCGCTGGCGCCCGGGGCACTGACCCCGCCGACGCCGGACGGGAACTGGCCGACGCGAAGGCCTAACCCCGCCTGAGGAGTGCGTAACGAAGAAGTCCCCGGGAGCTCATGTGTTCCCGGGGACTTCTTCCTTTGGGTGGCTCCCTTACTCTCCAGCCTGCAGGTCAGCGGCCGCCGCCGCCGATTACCCCGTTCTGCACCGCTTTGGTGACAGCGTCCGCCTCAGCCTGGGTCAGCTTGCCGTCAGTAACGGCCTTGTCCAGGCGGGTCTTCAGCTCCGCGGCATGTTCTGTCTGCTCAGCGGTGCGCAGCTCCTCCAGTGCCGCCGTCACCTTGGCCTCATCGATACCCAGCGATGCCGCAAGCGACTTGGCGAGCCCTGCCTGCATGGCAGCCGGGTCGGGCCGGGTTCCGTCAGCCGACGTACCCTTCTCCGTACCGGCGGCGGGCTTGTTGGCGTCGCGGAAGGCCTTTAAGGCATCCGTCAGCTTGGCCTGGTCCACGCCCAGTTTGGTGGCCAGTTCAGTGGCGTCCTGGCCGCCGAAGCCGAACGCGCCGTGGCCGCCGTGGCCACCCCGGCCGCCCTTGCCCTCGGCCGGAGCGGTGCTGGTGCTGCCGTCCGCGGAAGTGCTTGAGCTGGCGCTGGGGGTGGGGGTCGTCGTTGTGGTTGCAGAAGCCATCCCGGCAACCCCGATTCCAGCCCCAAGGGCGAGCGCCGCGGCCGTCAGGCCCAGCGTAATTCTCCTAGTGCGTGCCATTCATTTCTCCTGAATCTGCCGTCACCGACGGCGGGTCATCTTCTCCCTGACGGGACTGTTTCAGTCTCGGGCTTCAGGATCAGTTCCAGCTGTCGGGAACCTTTGATCTTCCTGTGAATGTATTTGCGCAACGTGCAAACTTGCACGTAGTGTAATTTCGTGACAGAAATCCTCTCTCGACGTGAACTCAACAAGGCCGCCACGCGCCAGGCGATCACGGATGCTGCCTTGACGCTGCTTCGCGGCAACGGGCCGGGGAACTTCACGGTGGAGGATATTGCCGAGATGGCTGGCATCTCGCGGCGGACGTTCTTCAACTACTTCGGCAGCATTGAAGCTGCCCTGGCCGCGGTGACGAACGGATTCCTGGACAGCGCCCTGCAGCAGTTCAGGCAGCGTCCCGCGGACGAACCCATCCTCGAATCCGCGCAGGCCGCCCTCATGCAACTGGCGGACCCCATGACCGTGGCCCCGCTGGCTGAGCTCTTCACCCTGACCCAGGAAAACGCGCTCCTGTCCCGCTCCGAACTTGAAGCCTGGGACCACTGCACCGAGCAGATCATCAACGCGGCGCGGGAACGGTTCGCCGGAACCCCGGGCGCCGCCGTCGACGAGCTCTACCTGCGTGCCCTCGCCGGATCCGTCATCGCCTGCGGCAAGGCGGCCATGGACGTCTGGTTCGCCCGCTGCGGCGCTGACCTCTCCCCTGCCTCGCTCGCCATCCTGCGCCAACTGCTGATTGATGCCATGGGCCACCTGGGCTCCGGCTTCGGCAGCCCCCATCCGGCAGCCGGAACAGCCGCGGCCGCCACGAACCAACCAACCGCCACAGTCCAAACAACTGCCACCCCTAACCTCCTCAAAGAACGGCTCTGACATGGCCCTGCTGCTCTATCGCCTCGGCAAGTTCTCCTACCGCCACAGATGGCTGGTCATCTCACTCTGGCTGGCCGTATTGGTGGCAGTCGGCGGCTCAGCTGCCGCCTTCCACGGCACGCTCTCCAATAATTTCCAGATTCCGGGCACGGAGACCCAGCGCATCGCGGACAAGTTGAAGCAGGAACTGCCGGCGGCCTCAGGCGGCTCCGCGACCATTGTTTTTGAAGCCCCTGCAGGCGGCTTCACCGACCAGAGCCGCGCGGCCGTCACGGCTGCCCTCACCAAACTGGGGGAACTTCCGGACGTCAAGGCCACCACCGACCCGTTCGCCACCCAGGCCCAACTGGACCAGGCCGGGCAGGCCATCACCGACGGCGGGCAGCAGCTTGCCGCAGGCCAGGCCAAGCTTGACGCCTCACGTTCCCAGCTCGACGCCGGTGCGGCGCAGCTGAGTGCCGCAGAGCAGCAGCTGACGGCTGCGGGAGCGCCCGCCGCCGTCGTCGAAGCACGGCTGGGACAGCAGAAGGCTGCCCTGGCCCAGGGGCAGGAACAGCTCACCGCGGGCACGCAGGAACTCGAAGCCGCCAAGGCAAAACTGGAGCTCGGCAAGCGGCAGGCTGAGGCCTCCACCGGAATCCGTTTCGTTTCATCGGACGGCCAGGCCGCGGTGGCCCAGGTTCAGTTCACCACCTCCATCAACGCCCTCACCCCTGCGGTGCGGCAGCAGGTCCAGGACATCGCGCATGAAACGTCGTCCGCCGGCGTCACGGCGCTGGCCAGCAAGGAAATCACCGAAGACATCTCCGAGCTCTTCGGCACCGCAGAAATCATCGGCATCGCCGTGGCCGCCCTGGTCCTGATCCTGATGCTCGGCACACTGGTCGCCGCCGGGCTGCCATTGCTGATGGCCGTGATCGGCGTCGGCGTGGGCGTGGGCATCACGTTTGCCCTCTCCGGCGCGTTCGACATGAGCTCCATCTCCCCCATGCTGGCCCTCATGCTCGGCCTGGCCGTGGGCATCGACTACTCCCTCTTCATCGTGAACCGGCACCGGACCCAGCTGCTCACCGGCATGGATCCGGAGGAGTCGGTGGCGCGCGCCACGGGAACGTCCGGCAATGCCGTGCTTTTTGCCGGCCTGACCGTCATCATCGCCCTGGCTGCCTTGGTGGTACCGGGCCTGCCCTTCCTGAGCGTGATGGGCCTGGCAGCCGCGGGCACCGTCGCCGTGGCCGTCCTCGTGGCGCTGACACTGACACCCGCCATGCTGTCCCTGATCGGGCGGCGCATCATTTCCCGGCGGGCGTGGGCCAAAGCCGAGGCCCACAACGCCGAATCCGGTCATGAGGCAGCTGACCAGGCCAAGGAGGAAGCCAAAAGCACCCGGGGCTGGGGCGGCCTGGTCACCAGGCACCCCATCGTGGCGCTCGTCGCAGGCGTGCTCCTGCTGGGGTCCCTGGCCCTGCCGGCCGCGCAGCTTCAGCTTGCACTGCCCGATGGCGGCTCCGAGCCGGTGGACTCCGAGGCCTACCAGGCCTATGACGTGACCGCCCGCAGCTTCGGCGAAGGCGTCACCGGCCCCATCGTGGTGGTGGGCGAATTCCCTGCCAACCTTGACGAGGGCCAGGCCCGGAAACTGCAGTACGACGTCGCCGACCTGATCCGGGGCGTGGACAACGTAGTGGCTGCCGTTCCGGTGGCACTGAGCGAAGACCGCCGCACCGCCGTCTTCCAAGTCATCCCCGAGGAAGGTCCGGCCAAGGCAGGCACGGTGCAGGTGGTGAGTGAGCTCCGCGAACGCGGTTCGCAGATCAAGGCCGAAACGGGTGTCACCATCGGGCTGACCGGCCAGACCGCCGGCAACATCGACGTCTCCACGAAACTTGGCGCCGCACTGCCGCCCTACCTGGCGATCGTCGTCGGGCTTTCGCTGCTTCTCCTTTTGCTCGTTTTCCGGTCCATCGTGGTTCCCCTGCTGGCAACCGGCGGTTTCCTGCTGTCACTGGCGGCCGCGTTCGGCCTCGTGGTGGCCGTCTACCAGTGGGGCTGGCTGGGCGCCGTGTTCGACGTCGCCAATCCCGGCGCGGTGCTGAGCTTCCTGCCGATCATCCTGATCGGTGTGCTGTTCGGCCTGGCCATGGACTACCAGGTGTTCATCGCCTCCGGGATGCGGGAGGCATACATGCACGGCGCATCCGCCAAAAAGGCCGTACGGATTGGCTTCAGCCATGCCGCCGCTGTGGTGACCGCCGCCGCCATCATCATGGTCAGTGTGTTCGCCGGCTTCATCTTCAGCCACCTGACAATGGTCCGGCCCCTGGGCTTCGCCATGGCGTTCGGGGTGCTGCTGGATGCCTTTGTGGTCCGGATGACCATTGTGCCGGCAGTCATGTACTTACTGGGCGAAAAGACCTGGTGGTTGCCGAAGTGGCTGGACCGCCTCCTGCCGGACGTAGATGTGGAGGGCGCCAAGCTCAGCAGGGACGCCCCGACGCGGGAACTCGAAGGGATCAGCGATTCCGGTAGTAGTCCCGCCACACCAGCCGATGAAGCGGTATCCTCCGCGGCAACGACCTCAAACCGGGGATGAACGGCAGCAGGGTCAGCAACGCGGTCAGCACGAACATCGTGACAGCCACCAGGGCATCGGCGTTTGGCGAGGACTTGAAGGGCTCCACCTGGTACAGGAGCGAGAAGAGCCACAGCCAGGACTGGCCCGGCGTATCTCCCGTCTCGTTCATCACACCCCACTGATCGCCGGTGAGGTGCTGGCTGGCCGCCAGGTCCTGAAAATAGCTGCCATCTCCCAGGAAGAGCAGGCTCCGGGTGTAATCCATGCTGTAGAAGGTACCGCCGCCCTGCAGGGCTCCATCCAGGCTGCCCTGCAGGGCCATCTCCAGCAACGCGCCGGTCAACCCCGGAACCGGGCCGTAGTCGCCGTCGGCCTCGCGGACGGCACCTGCCCACGGCCGGCTGGCAATGGTGTTGGTTTTCCGCCAGGAGGTGTCCTCTTGAACGCGCATTTTCACTGCGTCTCTAGCCCGGCGGTGCCGCCACGCTTGCCGGCCAACTGGGCATCGCCCTCTGCTGCCTCCAGCGGCGGCACCACTCCGTGGACCCGGACGAGCAGCACATGCAGGACCACCACGGCCCCTACGGCCAGGGGCAACAGCGTGATGTGCCAAACGAAAACTTGTCCAAGGTTGGCTACGTTGAACCAGGCGCCGGCTCCGACTGCGTTGAGTGCATCCTTGGCTTCGAATGCGATCCACTGGGAATCGAAGTTCGTTTGGAGGAGGTACCCGGTGAAGGCTGCCACGATGGAAACGACGAATGACAGCATCCCGCTGATCCAGGTCAGGACGCGTCCCCCACGCCAGGCCGCCATCCAGAACTTCAGCCACAGGTGCACCACCATAAAAATGAAGAACAGCTCCACACTCCACAGATGGGTACTGTTCACGAAGCGGCCCAGGGAAGATACGTGGTACCACTGCGGTCCGTTCAATCCCAGTACGACCCCGGAAATGATGATCCACAGCAACGAGGCAACCGCCCCCATACCGAACACGTACGCCCACGACGCCACGTAGCTCGGCTGGTCCTCCGGCAAGAGCTTGTCCGGAGGAAGCTTTCCCAGGAGCCATCTGCGAGCTTTCCCGGTCCAGGTGTGGGCGTCGCTTTCCTCCGCCTGCAAACCGTGCGCGGGCGTGGCCCGGACCATCATTTGCGTTGCCTCCCGCCGGGAAACGGAAGGACAAGGGCAAGGACAAACAGCACAATCATGACCAGGATGACAACTAGGTTTCCGGACTGGATGGTGAAGCCGTCCCAGCCAAAATAGGTCCCTGCACCTACGGTGGCAACGCCTGCCACGAGCCGTGCGGTCATGGGCTACTCGATTCTCGCGGGAATGCAGTCTCATTCGACCGCGGCTACGAACGGCCGGCCAGAGTCTTTCGTCCCTGCGCTGCGCGGCTGTCAGCCGGTCCATTAGGCTGAAACCGTGATCCGCCTTATCCTCGCCTCCCAGTCCCCCGCCCGCACCAAGCTACTGGCCGACGCCGGGATTCAGCACTCGGTGCTTGTCTCCGACGTGGACGAGGACGCGGTCCAGGCACGCTACGGGGTCACGGACCCGCACGATACCGCGCTGCTGCTGGCCCGCGCCAAGGCCGAAGCCGTGGCCGCGCTGCCGGACGCGGAGGGCGCGCTGGTCATCGGCTGCGACTCGGTGTTTGAGTTCGACGGCGAGGCGCACGGCAAGCCGTACACCGCCGACGTCGCCCGTGAACGGATGCTCCGGATGAGCGGCAACAGCGGGGTGCTGCATACCGGACATTGGCTGGTGGACTGCCGCGCGGTGGCGGCGGACGGCACGGGCGAAGAGTCCGACGACGGCGCTGTGGCGCCGGGGTCCGGCGCCACCCTCGGGGCGGTCACCTCCGCCGAGGTCCACTTCACGGACATGGAACTGGAAGAAATCGACGCGTACATCTCTACGGGGGAACCGCTCCACTGTGCCGGCTCGTTCACTATCGACGGTTTCGGCGGGGCGTTCATCCGCAAGGTGGACGGGGACCCGCACACCGTCGTCGGACTTTCCATTTCGACGCTCCGGGCCCTTCTTGGCCAGGCCAACGTGCGCATCACGGAGCTTTGGGCTGCGCCATAATCGCCTCGATTGCTCGGACGTTTGTAGGTTCCCTACAAAGCAATGCCGGTTTACCCGCGGAATCCGCAAGCAATATCGGCGGAACCCTCAAAATCGCGCTAGGCTCCCTGAAGGAAAGAAGGAGACGCCTTGTCAGCAATTTTGGAGCAGTCCGCAAGTCCCGTGCAGTCGAACCTCACCAAGGTGCTGATCGCCAACCGCGGCGAAATAGCAGTGCGGATCATCCGCGCAGCACGTGACGAGGGCATTGCCTCCGTGGCTGTCTACGCCGATCCTGACCGGGACGCGCTGCACGTCCGGCTCGCAGACGAGGCCTACTCCCTGGGTGGCAACACCGCCGCCGAGTCCTACCTGGTGATGGACAAGATCATTGACGCCGCCCGCCAGTCGGGCGCCGACGCCATCCACCCGGGTTACGGGTTCCTCGCCGAAAACGCCGAGTTCGCCGCCAAGGTCATTGAAGCCGGCATTATCTGGATCGGCCCCGGCCCTGACGCCATCTCCGCCCTTGGCGACAAGGTCCAGGCCCGCCACATCGCCGAAAAGGTGGGCGCGCCCCAGGTTCCCGGCACCGCCGACCCTGTGCAGTCAGCCGAAGAAATCCTTGAATTCGTGGACAAGTTCGGCCTGCCGGTGGCCATCAAGGCTGCCTTTGGCGGCGGCGGCCGCGGCATCAAGGTAGCCCGCACCCGGGAGGAGATTCCGGAACTGTTTGAATCTGCCGTCAGGGAGGCCACCGCAGCATTCGGCCGGGGCGAGTGCTTCATCGAGCGTTTCCTGGACGCGCCCCGCCACGTGGAAACCCAGTGCCTCGCGGACGCCCACGGCAACGTGGTGGTGATCTCCACGCGCGACTGCTCCCTGCAGCGCCGCAACCAGAAACTCGTGGAAGAGGCCCCGGCCCCGTTCCTCACCGAAGAGCAGAACCGCCGACTGTACGAATCCTCCAAGGCCATCCTGAAGGAAGCCGGATACCTCGGCGCAGGCACTTGCGAGTTCCTGGTCGGCCAGGACGGCACCATCTCGTTCCTGGAGGTCAACACCCGGCTGCAGGTGGAGCACTGCGTTTCCGAAGAGGTCACCGGCATCGACCTGGTCCGCGAACAGTTCCGCCTGGCCCGCGGCGAGGAACTGGGCTACGGCGACCCCGAAGTCCGCGGCCACTCCATCGAGTTCCGCATCACCGGCGAGGACCCGGGCCGGAACTTCATGCCCGCACCCGGCACCATCACCGCACTGAAGAACCCCACCGGCCCCGGCATCCGGATTGATTCCGGGGTGGAACAGGGCGACATCATCAGCGGCAACTTCGACTCCATGCTCTCCAAGCTGATCGTCACCGGCGCCACCCGGGCCCAGGCCCTGCAGCGCTCACGCCGCGCCCTGGAGGAAATGGTGGTGGAAGGCATCCCCACGGTGATCCCCTTCGACCTGGCCGTGGTCACCAACCCCGACTTCGCCCCCGCCGACGGCCCCTTCAAGATCCACACCCGCTGGATCGAAACGGAATTCGTCAACAACCTTCCGGCCTGGTCCCCGGACGGAACGGGTGTGTCCGCTGAAGCCGCCGGTGAACGCCAGCGCGTGGTGGTCGAGGTCGGCGGCAAGCGCCTCGAAGTGGTCCTGCCGGCTTCCCTTGGATCCATCGGCACGGGTACAGGCGGCGGCTCGAAGGCAGGCAAGTCCAAGAAACGCCTCCGCTCAGGCGGCGCAGCGGCAGCCGCCACCGGCGATTCGCTGACATCCCCGATGCAGGGCACCATCGTCAAGGTGGCCGTGGCCAACGGCGACGTGGTGGTTGAAGGTGACCTGATCGTGGTGCTCGAGGCCATGAAGATGGAACAGCCCCTGACCGCGCACCGTTCCGGGACCATTTCCGGCCTCGGCGCCGCGGCCGGCGAAACGATCGCGGCCGGCGCCGTCATCGCCAGCATCGAAGACTAGACCCGCCGGAGGCACCCCATGCTTGCTCCCAGTTTCGAAGAAGAAGTTGCCCGTTACCACCTGGCCGTTCCGGAGATCACCCGCGGGAACCCCGGGCCGGTCAAGGACCTGTATTCAAGGCTCGACGACGTCACCCTGGCTAACCCCTTCGGCGGCATCGCACGTGGCTGGGCCCAGGTGGAAGCACGCCTGGACCAGGCCGGCAGGCAGTTCCAGGACGGCGAGATGCTGGGGTTTGACACCATCACGTCCTACACCGCCCGGGACACCGCCTACCTGGTGGAGACCGAACATTTCCGGGCCCGGCTGGAGGGCGCATCGCTCACGGAGGAGTTCGCGCTCCGGGTGACCAGTATTTTC
The DNA here is from genome assembly GCF_056398665.1 of Pseudarthrobacter sp. 01T43. Classification (NCBI taxonomy): domain Bacteria; kingdom Bacillati; phylum Actinomycetota; class Actinomycetes; order Micrococcales; family Micrococcaceae; genus Pseudarthrobacter; species Pseudarthrobacter sp. 01T43. Next base: position 41,083 of record NZ_JBFTPV010000003.1, read on the forward strand.
CGCCGTGAGGAAGGGTACTGGAAACTGGTCCACCGGCACGCCGACCCCGCCACCCGCCCGCAGGCCCGGCGGTCTTTGGCCCAGTCCGCAGGTGAACCTGCCGGGCACTGAGACCCTGTCCGGGGCCGCTGGCCGGCACTCTGGCGTTCGGCAGGGGGCCGCGGGCACACTTAGCGTGTGAAGCCTTTCCTGCTCCTGGCCTCCCGGGGCGAAGATACCGCCGCCGAGGACGAATACGCCGCCTACCTCAGGTACGGCGGGCTTGCGCCGGAACAGCTCCGCCGCATCCGGCTGGAGGCTGGTCCCCTGCCGGAACTGGACCTGGCGGCGTACTCCGGCGTCATTGTGGGCGGCAGCCCGTTCACGTCCAGCGATCCCGAAGACAGGAAAAGTGCCACCCAACATCGGGTGGAGCGGGAACTTGCAGGGCTCCTTGACCGGATCGTGGACCTGGACTTTCCGTTCCTCGGCGCCTGCTACGGGGTGGGAACACTGGGAACGCATCAGGGTGCCGTGATCGACAGGACGTTCGGCGAACCCTTGGGCGGCGTGGAAATCGAGCTGACCGATGCGGGCATCGCGGACCCTGTCCTGCGCGGGATGCCGCGCCGGTTCACTGCCTTCACCGGCCACAAGGAAGCCTGCACCAGGCTGCCGTCACACGCCGTGCTGCTCGCATCCTCACAGGCCTGCCCGGTCCAGATGTTCCGGATCAAACAGAACCTGTACGCCACCCAGTTCCACCCCGAACTGGATGTTGAGGGTCTGGTCACCCGGATCGATACCTACCGCCACGCCGGCTACTTCCCGCCGGAGTCCGCGGAGGAGCTGATGGTGTCCGCCCGCGCATTCACCGTGACCGAGCCCATGACCATCCTGAAGAACTTCGTCGCCCGCTACGCAGGATGAGCCTTCGGACGGGTGGCGGGCGCCGCCGTCGTGCGTTCCTGCCCGGCCGTGCGGCACCCGGACACAGCAATGCCCGGCGTGTTCCCGGGAATATCGGGGAACACGCCGGGCAGTTCTGTCAGCAACCGGGCGTCAAGGAACGATCGCCGGAGGGTCAGGCTACGTTGTTCTCGTAGTCCAGATCGCGGGTTTCCTTGCTCACGAACAGTGCGAACAGGGTCAGGACCGACATAACGGTGAGGTAGACGCCCACCAGCACAGGGCTGCCCTTCGCCATTTCCCAGAGCCAGACGGCGACGAACGGTGCCACCGCTGCGCCCAGGATGCTGGAGAAGTTGTAGGCGATGGCCGAACCTGTGTACCGGACGTTGGTGGGGAAGAGCTCGGGCAGGATTGCACCCATGGGCCCGAAGGTCAGTCCCATCAGCGAGAAGCCGATGATCAGCAGTGCCATGGTGCCCGCGAAACCGCCGCTGAAGAGCGGGACCCACAGCAGGCCGAACACAAAGATTCCGGCGGTCACGGCCAGGAGCATTTTGCGGCGGCCGTACTTCTCGGCGAGCGGTCCGGATACCAGGGTGAAGATACCGAAGAACACAACGCCGGCAATAAGCATCCAGAGGAAGTCGTTGCGGGTAAAGCCCAGCCCGGGAACGAACGCAGCGGCTGCGGTTTCGGTCATTGGCTTTCCGGCCTTCTCTGCAGCCGCCTTGGCCGCATCCAGGCTGGAGGCGCGGGTGCCGTAGGTCAGCGTGAACGTGGTCATCAGGTAGAAGAGCACGTACGTGGCGAGCATGATGAACGTGCCCAGGATCAGCTGGCGCCAGCTGGTCTTGAAGACGCGGGCCAGGGGCAGCTTGGCCACCTCTTTGGACTCGAGAACCTTGGTGAAGGCAGGCGTCTCGATCAGCTTGAGACGAACATAGAGCCCGATGATGACCATCACGGCGCTCACCAGGAACGGCACACGCCAGCCCCAGGCCATGAAGGCGGCCGGTGTCAAAGCGTAGCTGAAGACCAGGAAGAGCACGTTGGCGATGATGAAGCCGATGGGCGCGCCGAGCTGCGGGAACGTCCCGTAGACGGCGCGCTTGTTGGCAGGGGCGTTTTCGGTGGCCAGCAGGGCCGCGCCGCTCCATTCGCCGCCGAGGGCCAGGCCCTGGGCGAAGCGCATCACCACGAGGAGGGCCGGAGCCCAGAACTCCCAGCCCGGAACAAGTGCCGTCGGCAGGCAGCCGATCAGGAACGTCGCAATGCCCATGGTCAGCAGCGAGGCCACCAGGGTTCCCTTGCGGCCGAATTTGTCACCGAAGTGGCCAAAGACGATGGACCCCAGCGGGCGGGCAACGAATGCCACGCCGAACACAGCGAAAGAGCTCAGCAGCTGCGTGGTCTCGTTCTGGTTGGGGAAGAACAGCGCCGGGAAGACCAACACAGCGGCGGTCGCGTACACGTAGAAGTCGTAGAACTCCACGGTGGTGCCGATCAGGCTGGCCACGATCACGCGCCCGCGCGAGTTCACGGCCTTGGGCGAACCTGGTTCCGCGGTGGTTTGTTTGGATGACATGTGAACACTTTCATGAGAACCGGCCTGGCGTGGTGCGGCCAGGCTTGCAGTAGTTAGAGTTCAATATTAGTTCCCGCCGTCCAGTCAATGGACAAGAGTTCCAACATATGGACCTGTGGGCTTCGTCTCACTTCGTGGCCGTCACGTCGCCTCACACCTCTTTTCGGGCACTGATAGGCAAATGTCACAGGGCGTTAACACACCGCGACCGTCCGCGAAACGCGCCGTCTTTAACGTGGAGGAACAACATCCCCCAAGGAGGCACGCCGTGACTGCTGACCGCACCACAGATATTCGCTCCACCCGAACCGCAGCCGCCCCGGCCCTGGAATTCCTCCCCGGCCGCTGGATCGCCAACTGGGACGCCGAGAACAAGGAGCAGTGGGAAGCCGCCGGCCGCACCATCGCCCGGCGCAATCTGAACTGGTCCATCTTCGCCGAGTTCCTCGGTTTCGTGGTCTGGCAGCTCTGGTCCATCGTGGTGGTCCAGCTGCCCGCAGCCGGTTTCACCTTCACCACGTCGGAAATCTTCTGGCTGATCTCGATGCCGAGCCTGGTGGGCGCCACGCTCCGGATCCCCTATACCTTTATGGTTCCCCGCTTCGGCGGACGGAACTGGACCATCGTGTCCGCCCTGCTGCTCCTGATCCCCGCCATCGGCCTGGGACTCTGTGTTTCCAACCCCGAAACCCCGTTCGGCGTGATGCTCCTGGTGGCAGCCCTGGCCGGCTTCGGCGGTGGCAACTTCGCCAGCTCCATGGCCAACATCACCTTCTTCTACCCGGCCCGCGAAAAGGGCTGGGCGCTGGGCCTGAACGCCGCCGGCGGCAACATGGGTGCCGCCGTCGCACAGCTCGCCGTGCCGGTTGTCATTACCCTGCTGGCCGCAGGCACCGTGAACCTGCCGATGGCAGGCTGGATGTGGGTTCCGTTCATCCTCCTGGCCGCTTACGGCGCCTTTAAGTACATGAACAACCTCACCAGCGCCAAGGGTGACGTGGCCGGTTCGGTCGCTGCGCTGAAGGAACCGCACCTGTGGGTTATGGCGCTGCTGTACATCGGCACGTTCGGTTCGTTCATCGGCTTCGCCGGTGTCTTCCCGAAGCTCATCAAGGACTACTTCCCGGCGTTCTCCTCCATCGGCGTCGGCACCGTAGCTCTTTCGCTGGCGTTCCTCGGCCCGCTGGTCGGTTCCCTGGCCCGCCCCTACGGCGGCCGGATGGCTGACCGGATGGGCGGCGCCCGGATGACCGTGGCAGCCTTCGCCTCGATGGCAGCGATCACCCTGACCATGATCTGGACCCTGCCGCTGAAGAGCTTCTGGCTCTTCCTGGTCCTGTTCCTGATGCTCTTCACCGCCAGCGGCTTCGGAAACGGCGCAACCTACCGCATGATCCCGGTCATCTTCGCCACCTCCAGCCGGGCTGCCCGGAACGGTGCCGACTCCGTGGCCACCCAGCGGCTCGCCTCCTCCGCCCTCGGCCTCATCTCGGCCATCGGCGCCTACGGCGGCTTCGTGATCCCGCAGGTGCTGAACGCCTCGAACACCGCCAGCGGCTCGTACACCCCGGCGTTCTACGGTTTCGTCGGAGCGTATGTCCTGATGCTGGCGGTCTGCTGGTTCTGCTACATCCGCAACGCCAACCGAAACGCGATGGGACACGTCTAACATGACCAAAAGCGCCGCCACGCACTGCCCCTACTGCGCCCTGCAGTGCGCCATGACGCTGACGTCTCCAGCGGGACTGGCCCCGGCTTCCGAGCCGGGGCCGGCGCCCGTGCCCGCCAAAACCGCCGTGCCGGCCACCTTCGAAGCCCCGCTCCCCGAAGCGCTCCTCGACGTCCAAGGACGCGACTTTCCCACCAACCGCGGCGGCCTGTGCCGGAAGGGCTGGACCTCGGCTACCCTCCTGAACCACCCGGGACGCGTTACGGAACCTCTCCTGAAGGGTGCCGACGGCATCCACCGGCCCATCGGCTGGGACCAGGCCCTGGCCCTGGTCGCCACCGCCGTCAGGGACACGCAGGCACGCTACGGGGCGGACGCTGTCGGCGTGTTCGGCGGTGGCGGCCTCACCAATGAAAAGGCCTACATGCTGGGGAAGTTCGCCCGGCTGGCCCTCGGCACCTCCCGCATCGACTACAACGGCCGGTTCTGCATGTCCTCCGCAGCGGCCGCCGGCATGCGGGCCTTCGGCGTTGACCGCGGCCTGCCATTCCCGCTCACGGACCTGGACACCGCCAGCACCATCCTGATGTTGGGCTCCAACGTTGCCGAAACCATGCCGCCGTTTGTCCAGCACCTCAAAGGTGCCCGCGACGCCGGCGGCCTCATCGTCGTAGATCCCCGCCGCTCAGCCACGGCAAACTTCACGGCCGACGGCGGCGGCCTCCACTTGCAGCCCCTGCCGGGCACCGACCTCAGCCTCCTGCTGGGGCTCTCGCACGTGATCATCCACGAGGGCCTGGCAGCCGAAGACTTCATCGCCGCACGCACCACCGGTTACGACGCCGTGGCCCGCAGCGTCAGCGCCTTCTGGCCCGAACGCGTCCAGTCCATCACCGGCGTCCCGGCGGAACTCATCCGCGACACCGCGCGCAGGCTTGCCGACGGCGCCCGCAAGGGCGGCAGCTACATCCTCACCGGCCGCGGCGTGGAACAGCATGTGGACGGCACCGACACCGCCACCGCCGCGATCAACCTCAGCCTGCTCCTCGGCCTGCCCGGCTCACGCCGCAGCGGCTACGGCACCCTCACCGGCCAGGGCAACGGCCAGGGCGGCCGCGAGCACGGACAGAAGGCCGACCAGCTCCCCGGCTACCGCAAAATCACCGACCCCGCCGCCCGCGCCCACATGGCCGGCGTCTGGGGCGTCCCGGAATCGCTGATTCCCGGCCCCGGTCTCCCCGCCGTCCAGCTGCTGAAGTCGTTGGGACAGCCCGACGGCGTCCGGTGCCTTTTGGTGCATGCGTCCAATATTGCGGTGGCCTCCCCCGACGCGAACGCGGTCATCGCCGGGCTCCGCAGCCTGGACTTCCTGGTGGTCTGCGACTTCTTTATGTCCGAGACCGCCGCCGAGGCCGACCTCATCCTGCCCGTACTGCAGTGGGCCGAAGAGGAAGGCACCCTGACCAACCTTGAGGGACGTGTCCTGCGCCGCCGCCGGGCCATCCAGCCTCCCGCCGGTGCCCGCAGCGAGCTATGGATCATGGCCCGGCTGGCGGAGGCCCTCGACGCCCCCTCGACGTACAGCGAGGACCCGGAAACGGTGTTCGAAGAGCTGCGCCTCGCCTCCGCCGGCGGACTGGCCGACTACTCGGGCATCAACTACGCCATGCTGGACCGCGGCGAAGCCGCGTATTGGCCGTACCCGGCAGGCAGCACCGGTACGCCGCGGCTCTTCCTGGACACCTTTGCGCACCCCGACGGCAAGGCGGTCATGACCCCGGTGACGCCCCGCCGCCGTCGTACGCCGGCCGCTAATCCGGACCCGGCCGCCCAGACCATGACCCTCATTACCGGCCGCCTCCTGGAGCATTATCAGTCCGGGGCCCAGACCCGGCGGGTGTCCGAACTTCTGGCCAGCCAGCCGGAGGCCAAAGTCCAGATCCACCCGGCGGCCGCTGCGGCGATGGGCATCACCGAGGGCACCTTCGTCTCGGTGGCCAATGAACGCGGCGAGGTGGTCTGCCGGGCGGAACTCAGCACCGCCATCCGCCCGGAGACCGTGTTCCTGCCGTTCCATTTCCCGGAACTTGAAAGCGCCAACCGCCTGACGGAAGCCGCCACCGACCCCGTCTCCGGGATGCCCGAATTCAAGTTCAACAAGGTCTGGGTCCGGGCGGCGGCACGCAGCGACCTTCAACAAAGCGGACTTCAGCACAGCGTTCTTCAAACAGCGGAGGCCTCATGAGTGAGCAGATTGTCATTGTCGGATTCGGCCCGGTGGCAGCCCGCCTGATCGATGAACTGCTGCCTGCGGTCCGCGACGGGCATGTCAGCCTGACAGTGGTGGGCGAGGAAGCGGAGGCCGCGTACAACCGGGTCCTGGTCGCCGATCTGGGCGCGGGCCGCACCACGGCGGATGCCCTGGCTCTTTCGGATGCGGCCGCCCTGATCGCCGACGGCGTGGACGTGCGGCTCGGTGTGCGGGTCCGGCGGGTGGACCGGGCCCGCCAGCAGGTGATCCTCACGGACGGTACGACGGCCCACTATGAGCGCCTCGTCTTCGCCACCGGTTCGCGTCCGGTCATCCCCAACCTCACGGGAATCAACCCGGACCCCGCCTCCCCCGTCCTCCCGGCCGGAGTCACGGCGCTGCGGGACCTGCGTGACGCTTCGGTTTTGCGCGCGGCGGTCGACGGCGGCAAGCGCGTGGTGGTGCTCGGCGGCGGTGTGCTGGGCCTCGAGACCGCCCTCGCAGCGGCCGAGGAAGGCGCCACCGTCACGGTAGTCCACAACGGCCCGCATCCCCTTGGACGCAACATCGACCGCGGCGGCGGCGCGGTCCTCGCCGCCAGCCTGCGCCGGTGCGGCGTCCGGATGGCCGGCAACGCCCGCTCCACCGGGGTGGAGCACAGCGCGCCCGACGGCGGCTTTTCGGCGTTGCTGCTCGACGACGGTTCCGCGATCGACGGCGACCTCCTGGTCCTGTCATGCGGCGTCCGGCCGCGGACCGAACTCGCCGAAGGGTGCGGCTTGTCCACCGGTACCGGCATCCTGGTGGACCACCGGCTCCGGGCCCACCACGAGCCGCACATCTTCGCCATCGGTGACTGCGCGGAAGTGCGGTGCCCGGACCATGCCTGCCATGACTGCCGCACGGCGAAGGGCCCGTCCGGGCTGGTGGGACCGGGCTGGCGGCAGGCCGAATGGCTGGCCGAATACCTGACCCTGCTGGCCACCGGCACGCAGGACGAAGCCGATTCGCTGGCGGAACTGCCCCGGGAGCAGGCTGGCGTGATTGTGCTCAAGGCCCGCGGCCTGAACATGGCAGTCGCCGGTAACAACGCGGCCGATCCATGGGACGAGGAGGTCCTGACCGCCGGGGCGGCCGGCGGCCGCCCGCGCCTGCAGATCGCCCAGTGGGCGGACCCCGAGCACGGCCGCTACGTCAAGATGACCACCCGCGGCGGAGTGCTGGAAGGCCTGGTGGCCGTGGGCATGCCGCGGACGGCCGCCGAACTGGTGGGACTGTTCGAGCGGGGTGCTGAACTGCCGGCGGACCGGTCCTTGCTGCTGCGGCTGGACGGCCCGGACCAGATGGCCTCCACCGGCCCGGCCGATCCTGCCGGCACCGTGTGCCGCTGCGCCGGAGTCAGCGGGGCCAAGATCCAGGGCGCCGTTGAAGGCGGTTGCTCCACCGTCGCCGACGTGTCCAAGGCGACCCGCGCCGGCACGGGCTGCGGCGGCTGCCACGACGACATCAAGGGGCTCATCGAAAAACACTTCCAAGCGGTGCCGGCCGCCTGAGGTGCGCTGAAGACGGGGAGGCCGGGCATGTACACGCCCAACGTGGACATGGATGCGTAACGCGAATCGGTATGCCGGCAGACGGGCGGTAGCATCGGGGCCATGAATGCCGACGAGGAAGACGACATCACCGAAGAACTGCTGGCCGACGCAGGCAAGCTGACCGGGCTGAGCCTGGAACTGCTGGGCCTCGATCCCCACCCCGATGACATGACCCCCGAACAGCGGCTCCTGTTCGACCCGGAAGAGCTGGCTGAAATGGCTGCCGTCCCCGCCGACGGTCGGCAAGAAGCTGTGAGCCGGACCCGTCTGCTGGCCGGCCTCCTCTGGAACTCGTCGGGTATTCTCCTTGACCAACTCTTCCGCGATCTCGAGGCGCTGGGCCGGCCGGATGCCGTCACTGCGTCCGGCATCGCCAAGTCCTACGTGCTGTCCTCGCTGCCGCCGCAGTTCGCGTCCAGTTACGACGCCGGGTTCACGCGGAAGTTCATTGTCGTCGCCGCCGACGTCGCTGCTTCCCTTGGCCGCGGCTGGGCAGCGCCCGGCTGCATCGCGGCCGAACTCGCCGTCCGCTGCCTGCTCGACCAGGCGGAAATCACCGAGGACATCTACGAGCTGGATCTGCCGGAGGACTGGCGGGCACAGGTTGAGGAGGTCCTGTTGGAGGATGCGGACAGCCAGGCGCTGTACACGGAGCTGGAAACAGACGGCACCAATCCCGTCGTCAACGCGAACCTGGGCTTCGAGCAGTGGTTCAAGCCCTTTGCCCCCGGAAACATGGTCCCGGCCTACGCCCGGTCCTGATCGGCCCTACACCGGGCCCTGAACGGACGGCTCAGCCAACCCTGCAAGGAAGTCCTCGGTGAAACGCTTCACGCCGTCCCATTCGGTGTAGACATAGTCGCGGGACGTGTCCAGGTCCGTGGAGCCCTTGTCCTTGGTGATCTTCTTCATAAGTTGGCGTTTGAGGAAGTTGTACTGCGTATAGAGCAGCGCGCCCGGGAAGATCCCAACATGGGCGGGATGCCAGCCGGACTGCTCCTCGAACGCGGCCACATAGCCCTCAGCGCTGTGCTCGTCTCCGTGGGCGGCGAGGCTCACGGAGATCAGGGCGGACGGAAGCCGCTCGAGTTCAGCCCGGTTCCGGCGGGCAAAGTCGAGAACAAAGTTCTCGTGCTTGCCCATGTGAACGGACGCCGCCACGATGACGGCATCCTGCCCGTCCGGGATGGTGTCGCCGGAGTGTTTGAGGTCCACGGTTTCAGCTTCGTGCCCGTTTGCCCGGATCACATCGGCAACGTACTCCACAATCTGGGCGGTCTGCCCTTCAACGCTCCCGTACGGGATGTAGATCTTGGCCATGCCCCAGTGTGTCCACGGTGCGGCATGGCGGAGTAGGGCCGAACGTCACCATCGTCTCGAAACCGTCTTCCACTCTTGACGGCCGAGGCCAGGCGGCATGTGATGTACAAAGGCCCCGGGTCCGGTTCACCGTCCACTGGCCAGTGCGGTACGACGTATCCCCCACGAAAGGACAAGACATGTCCCTGCTCGACGCTTCCCTCTGGGAGGGAAAGATCTACCTCAACGGCTGGCGTACCGGAGGTGGCGGCGCTGCCGACGCCGTCGAACCCGCTACCGGAGATACGCTGGGAACCTATGGCCTCGCCTCCGTTGACGACGTCCGCGAAGCAGCCACAACGGCCGCTGCCGCGCAGAAAGAGTGGGCCAAGCTCAACCCGGAGGACCGAGCCGCGGTGCTGCGCCGCGCCGGGATGCTCTGGGAGGAGCACGCCGCCGAAGCCCAGGACTGGATCGTCCGTGAGTCCGGCGGTATCCCTCCCAAGGCAGCCCTCGAAACCCATATCGCGGCCAACGAATGCTATGACGCCTCGGCGTTGCCTTCCCTCCCGGCGGGAGACGTGCTGACGTCAAACGAGAACCGCTGGTCCTTTGCCCGGCGTCGACCCGTGGGCGTCGTATCCGTCATAGCGCCGTTCAATTTCCCGCTGATCCTTTCCATCCGTGCGGTAGCTCCCGCCCTGGCCCTCGGCAACGCGGTGCTGCTGAAACCGGATCCGCGCACGGCGGTCTGCGGCGGGGTCACCCTGGTCCGGATCTTCGAGGAAGCCGGACTGCCGCCCGGACTCCTGGCACTGCTGCCCGGCGGAGCGGACATCGGCGCCGCCGTCGTCGAGGCACCGGAAGTCAGCACCATCGCTTTTACGGGCTCAACGGCGGCAGGGCGGAAGATCGGCGAGACAGCCGGCCGGCTGCTCAAACGTGCCCATCTGGAGCTCGGCGGTAACAATGCGCTCATTGTGCTGCCGGGTGCGGACCTGGCGAAAGCCGCTTCGGCGGCGGCCTTCGGCTCCTTCATGCACCAGGGCCAGATCTGCATGTCCGCCGGGCGCCACATCGTCCACGAGGACCTCTACGACGACTACGTCAGTGCCGTCGCGGACAAGGCCAGGAACCTACCCGTCGGAGACCCTAAGAGCGGAACGGTGGCTCTGGGCCCAATCATCGACCAAAAGCAGCTTCACCGGATCGACTCGATGGTCCAGGACGCAGTGCGGGGCGGTGCCCGCGTCGCCGCTGGCGGCACGCACGACGGCAGGTTTTACCAGCCCACTGTCCTCGCTGACCTCAACATGGCAAGCCCGGCCTGGAAAGACGAGATCTTCGGTCCCGTGGCTCCGGTGATGAAATTTTCCACCGTGGAGGAAGCCGTGGCCCTGGCCAATGGCAACGAATACGGGCTGTCAATTGGGATCCTGGGCGATGTGGGCATGGCAATGACCATCGCCGACCAGCTGGATGCGGGCAAGGTCCACATCAACGAACAGACAGTGTCCGACGAGGCGAACTCACCTTTCGGCGGGATGAAGAGCTCGGGCAACGGCTCACGGATCGGCGGGCACCACGCCAATATGGAGTCCTTCACGGAGATCCAGTGGCTCACCATGCGCCCGGACATCGCGCCGTATCCGTTCTAGGCGGAGAAGGCTTCCGGCCGCCGAGGCCGCCTACATGTGAACGTGCAGGCGCCTGGCGGCTTCCGAGATGGAGCCGCTCAGGGACGGGTACACGGTGAACGTGCTGGCGACGTCGTCCACGTGCAGTTTCTGCTTCACCGCGATGGAGATGGCGAAGATCAGCTCGGAGGCGTTCGGGCCCACCACCACACCGCCAATCACGGTGCCGGAGCCCTTGCGGGCAAAGATCTTGACGAAGCCGTCCTTGGCATTGCGCATTTTGGCGCGCGCGTTGCTCTTGAGCGACAGCTTGATGATGTCAGCCTGGTACTTGCCGGACTGGATCTCTGCCTCGGAGACACCCACGTTAGCGATCTCGGGGGAGGTGAAAATGTTGGACGCCACCTGGTGCAGCTTGATCGGCATCACAGCGTCGCCCAGGAAGTGGGCAATCGCGATCCGGCCCTGCATCGCGGCCACCGACGCCAACGCCAGGACACCGGTGCAGTCACCGGCGGCGTAGATGTTCGGCGCCGTGGTGCGGGAGACGCCGTCGACCTTGACATGGCCGCTCTCGGTGACAGCCACGCCGGCCTCTTCAAGGCCGATTCCGGCGGTGTTGGGGATGGAACCCACGCAGACCAGGCAGTGGCTGCCGGTGACCTTCGACCCGTCACCCAGGGTGACCACCACGCCGTCGTCGGTCCGCTCCACGGTTTCGGCGCGGGCCCGGGACAGGACCTGCACACCGCGGCGTTCGAACACTTCCTCCAGCACCACTGCGGCGTCGGTGTCCGAACCGGGCAGCACACGGTCGCGGCTGGAGATCAGCGTCACCTTGGAGCCAAGCCCGTTGTAGGCGGAGGCGAACTCCGCACCGGTCACACCGGACCCCACCACAATCAGTTCCTCGGGAAGCTCATCGAGGTTGTAGATCTGCGCCCAGTTCAGGATGCGTTCTCCATCGGGCCGGGCCGTAGGCAGCTCCCGCGGGTGCGCACCCACTGCGAGCAGGATGGTGTCTGCCTCCACGGTTTCCGTGCCGTCCGCTGTCAGGACCTCGATGGTGTGGCTATTCACCAGCTTGCCGGATCCGATCATGATGCGGATGTTCGGATGTTGTTGCAGCCCGGACGTGATGTCACGCGACTGCTGGCGGGCCAGGCCAAGGAGGCGGTCGTTGATGTGTTTGAGATCAGCGTGCATGACGGGCACAAAGTCGCCGCCGTCCACGTCAAACTTCACTCCCAGCTCCCCCGCCTCGCCGACGCGGGTCATCAGATCCGCCGTCGCGATCAGCGTTTTGGAAGGTACGACGTCGGTGAGCACCGCCGAACCGCCCAGTCCGGCACGTTCAATGATGGTGACCTGCGCCCCCAGGGAGGCCGCGACCATGGCGGCTTCGTATCCGCCGGGGCCACCTCCCAGGATTGCGATCCGGGGTGAGCTGAAATCTGGATGCGTAGTCACAATCAACCATTCTCTCCCCATCTCGCCGGGACACCAACAAAAAGCCCGGATCAATGGTGCACGTCACCGGCACCCGTGACACTGTGCACAAGGACGGCAGCACGATAACTTGTACCAGTGAGTAATACAGACTTCCTGACCAGTGACCCCTTCGACGCCGCCCGCTCCGCTGCTGCTTACATTGCCGAGAAGACCGGAGTGGCCAGCCACGACGTCGCGCTGGTTTTGGGGTCGGGCTGGGCCGAGGCCGCCGATCTGATCGGCGAGACCACTGCCACCCTGGCCGCGGACGAGGTTCCCGGCTTCCACGCCCCGGCCGTGGTGGGGCATGTGGGCACCATCCGCTCCGTTCTGACCACGGAAGGCAAACGCGCGCTGGTCCTGGGCGCGCGGACCCACTACTACGAAGGCAAGGGAGTCCGTGCCGTGGTCCACGGCATCCGCGCGGCGGCGGCCGCCGGCTGCAAAACCCTAGTCCTCACCAACGGCTGCGGCGGCATCAACGAAAACTGGACGCCGGGCACGCCGGTCCTCATCAAGGATCACATCAACCTCACCGGCACGTCCCCGCTTGAGGGCGCCACGTTCGTTGACCTGACAGGTCTTTACAGCTCCCGCATCCGGGACCTCGCCCGTGAGGTGGATCCTTCGCTGGATGAGGGCGTCTACGTCCAGTTCTCCGGTCCGCATTACGAAACCCCGGCCGAGGTGCAGTTTGCCAAACGGATCGGCGCGGATCTGGTGGGCATGTCCACAGCCTTGGAAGCCATCGCGGGCCGCCATGCGGGCATGGAGGTGTTCGGCATTTCCCTGGTGACCAACCTCGCCGCCGGCATCAGCACCATGCCGCTGAGCCACCAGGAAGTCCTCGAGTCGGGCCAGGAAGCCGGACCGCGCATCTCCAAACTGCTGGCCGGGATCATCGCGAAGCTTTAGGCCAACGCGGGGTCACTTAACGCTCAAATCAAGGCCTTTTTCGGGCACTATGTGACCGCGCGTTGGTTAGTCCGGACGGGTTTCCACCGTCACCGGCGAGTGTCCGGGACCGTTCCGCGGGCAATGACGATAGCGTTGACCCCATGACGTCCACCGATGCCGCCTCCTTGTTCAGCCGAGCCCGTGAATGGGCGGCCAAAGATCCGGATCCAGCCACGGCCGCCGCTCTCACAGAACTGGTGCACCAGGCGGAGGACGGCTCCGCCGCCGCCAGCCAGGAACTCGCCGACAGCTTCAGCGGCACCCTGCAGTTCGGCACCGCCGGCCTCCGCGCCGCCCTCGGACCCGGACCAAACCGGATGAATCGCGTGGTGGTGCGCCGCGCCGCCGCCGGACTCGCCGCCTTCCTGACCGACGCCGTCGGTGAAGCTGCGCCGGGAACCCGGCCGCGCGCCGTCGTCGGCTACGACGCCCGCCATAACTCGGACATCTTCGCGGAGGAGACGGCGGCCATCTTCACCGCTGCCGGGATTGACACCTTCCTGATGCCGGCCGCACTGCCCACTCCCCTGCTCGCGTTCGCCGTGCGTGCCCTCGATTGCGACGGCGGCGTGATGGTCACCGCCAGCCACAACCCGCCGCAGGACAACGGCTACAAGGTGTACCTGGGCCGCCATGCCGTGGAGGAAAGCGGCCGCGGGGCGCAGATCGTGGCGCCTTACGACGCCCGGATTGCCTCACGGATTGAGGCAGTGGGAGCGCTGGATTCCATCACCCTCGCCGCGGACGGCTGGACTGTGCTGGACCCTTCCGTGGCCGCCGACTATGAACGCGCGACGGCGGCACTCGCCGATCCTGCCCGCTTTCCCGCCCGGGATCTGCGGATTGTCCTGACTCCCATGCACGGGGTCGGCGGCGAAACGGCCGTGACAGTGTTGACGGCCGCCGGCTTTGCCGATGTCACGCTCGTGGCGGAGCAGGCCGAGCCCGATCCGGATTTCCCCACAGTGAGCTTTCCCAATCCGGAAGAGCCCGGCGCCCTGGACCTGGCACTCGAGACCGCGGCCCGCCTCAACGCGGACATTGTCCTGGCCAACGATCCCGACGCCGACCGTGCCGCGGTAGCCGCAAAGGACCCGGACACCGGCGACTGGCGCATGCTGCGCGGGGATGAGGTCGGAGCGTTGTTGGGGGCCCATATCGTGGCCCGTCTCGCGGCGGGCAGCGTTTCTGCGGACGATACCGAACCTGACGACGCCGAAACGCCCGACGGCGGTGAAACAGCGGGTGCCGGACCTGCCGGCGTGTTCGCCAATTCCATCGTGTCCTCGCGGCTGCTCTCCCGGATCGCAGCGGCAGCCGGCTACGCCCATGAAGAAACTCTGACCGGCTTCAAGTGGATTGCCCGGGTACCCGGGCTGCTGTACGGCTATGAGGAAGCCCTGGGCTATTGTGTGGCGCCGGATTTGGTCCGGGACAAGGACGGCATCTCAGCCGCGCTCCTCATTGCGGAGATGGCTGCCACAGCCAAAGCCGCCGGCAAGACCATCTTCGACACACTTGACGAGCTCTACCTCCAGTATGGCCTGCACGCCAGCGATCAGCTGAGCATCCGGGTCGCGGACCTGGGCCTGCTTGACGCCATGATGAACCGCTTGCGCGTCAGCCCGCCCGAGTCCTTCAGTTCATCCGCCGTGGAGACGTTGGTGGACCTGGCCGTGGGGAGCGAACACCTGCCGCCCACCGATGGCCTGCTGTACCTGACCCGTGACCAGACCCGGGTGATTATCCGTCCCAGCGGCACCGAGCCGAAGCTCAAGTGCTACCTGGAAGTCCTCCGCCCGGTTGAGTCGGCGGCCGAACTTCCGGAGGCCCGGCAGGCCGCCCGGCTCGCCCTGGACGCCGTGATCGGCGATGTCCGCGAGGCCCTCGGACTCTGACGCTACAGGGGCCGGCAGCTCAAGCGCGTGCCTAGACCGCTACCTCGATAAAACCGTCGGAAATCCGCGTCCGGAACGTTTCCAGGCGCACTGCCGCGGTACCGAAGCATTCACCGGTCTCCAGATCGTAAACCTCTTTGTGCAGCGGCGAGGCGATGGTTGGCCTGGCGCCGCGGGATCCCAGGATGCCCCGGGCCATCACGTGGGCACCGGTCGCCGGGTCCTCGTGTGCCACAGCAAAAACTTCACTGGGGCCGGTCCGGAAGAGGGCCACCTGGCGGCCGGCGATGAGTGCTGCCTCGCCCCAGGCGAGCTCGAGTTCCGCCACGGCGCAAACCCGGTGCCAGCCAATAGCGAATTCGGTGGTGTCGGTGGCGAGTGCCCCTAATTCCAGTGTTGCCGTCATATCCGGTTCAACTCCCCGTGCTTGTCTGTCTGCTTGTTGAGCCACTTTTATGTGACCGTCATGACCTTCGTGGCCGTACTAACAACGTAGGCACCCGGTGTTTCAACGGCGTGCAGTGAATGTGTCCGGCGGGTAAAAGAGAACTCACCCGCTCGGAAATGCGTTCGTGATGCAGAAGTTAAGCCCACGAAACAAAGGGGAAACTGAAGCGAAACTGCGGTTGCCTAGTCTGAGTGGACACCTCGTCAGAGAAGGTCGCAGAACACCGTCTGCGGCCCATGCGAAAGGCCCACAGTGACCGAACAGACTTCAAGCACAGAGAACCCGCGCCGCATCGTCGTCGCCGGTGGCGGCCCCGCTGCCCACCGCTTCGCCGATGCCATGCATTCCCGTGGCCTCGAAGGCTGGCATGTCACGGTCCTCACCGAGGAAGCCCACCTGCCGTACGACCGTGTTGCCCTCTCCAAGGCCCTCACGGACACCGACGTCGACCTCACCCTGGGATCAGCTTCCATGTGGGACCACGCTTCCCTGGAACTGAAGACCGGCGAGCGCGTCGTGAAGATCAATCCCGAAGCCAAGACCGTGGAAACCGCTGCCGGCAGCACGTACGCATATGACCACCTGGTGGCCGCCACCGGCTCGAATGCCGCCCGCCTGCCCATCCCCGGCAACGAACTCACCCACGTCTACCGGACGCTTGAAGACGTGTGGGCCATTAACAAGACCATCACCGAGCTCACGGAAAAGCTGGGCCGCAAGGTCAACGCCGTCACCATCGGTGGCGGCCTCCTGGGGCTCGAATCGGCCGCCGGCACGGAGCAGCTGGGCGCCACTCCGATCGTGATCGACGGTTCAAAGTGGCTGATGGCCACGCAGTTGGACGAAGGTGCAGGCCAGGCGATGGGCCGGCTTATCAAGGCCAAGGGCTTTGAAGTCCACGGCGGCGTCTACCCGTCCGAGGTCCTGTCCGATGACGAGGGCCAGGTGACCGGCGTCCTGATGGCCGACGGCCGCATCGTGGATGCGGACATGGTGATCGTGGCCATCGGCGTGCGGCCCCGCGACGAACTCTTCCGCGCAGCCGAGGGCGACGAACAGCTTTTCAGCCTGGGCCAGCGCGGCGGTGTGGTCATCAATGACTACTGCGCCACCGAGGTGGAGGGCATCTGGGCCATCGGTGAAGTGGCCAACTTCGAGGGCATGTGCCTGGGCCTGGTGGCCCCCGCCAATACCATGGCAGAGATCGTTGCCGACCGCCTGCACGGCGGCGAGGCCACCTTCCCCGGTTTCGACACTGCCACCAAGCTCAAGCTCTCCGGAGTGGACGTGGCCAGCTTCGGTGACGGCTTCGCCAGGACCGAACACTCCCTCGAGATCGTCTACGCCGACCCCGCCCGCGGCGTGTACCAGAAGATCGTCACCACCGATGATGCCAAGACCCTCCTGGGCGGCATCTTCGTGGGCGACGCCAGCCCCTACACCAGCCTCCGCCCGCTCCTGGGCCGCGAACTGAGCGCCGAGCCCGGCGCATACTTGACGGCGGCAGGCGGCGGCGAGGCCCCGGAGACTGAACTCCCGGACGACGCCATCCTGTGTTCCTGCAACAACGTCGCCGCCGGAACCATCCGCGACACCATCAACGGCTGCGGCGCCTGCGACGGCAACGCCCCGGTCCAGGAACTCGGTGAGCTCAAGGGTTGCACCCGTGCCGGCACCAGCTGCGGTTCCTGTGTGCCGATGCTCAAGAAGCTGCTCGAAACCGAGCTGACCAAGTCAGGCGTCGAGGTTTCTAAGGCACTTTGCGAGCACATCGAACTCTCCCGCCAGGAACTCTTCGACGCCATCCGCGTCCTGGAGCTGACCTCCTTCGAGGAGATCATGGCCAAGTACGGCACCGGAGCCGGCTGCGACATCTGCAAGCCGACCATCGCCAACATCCTGGCCAGCCAGAACAGCGCCTACGTCCTGGACGCCGGCCGCGGCACCCTGCAGGACACCAACGACCGCGCCTTGGCCAACATGCAGAAGGACGGCACCTACTCGGTGGTCCCCCGCATCGCCGGCGGCGAGATCACCCCGAAGAAGCTCGGCGTCATCGCCGCCGTGGCCGAGAAGTACAACCTGTACACCAAAATCACCGGCGGCCAGCGGATCGATATGTTCGGTGCCCGCCTCGAGGAGCTGCCGGAAATCTGGAAGGAACTGGTGGACGCCGGCTTCGAATCCGGCCAGGCCTACGGCAAGAGCCTGCGCACCGTGAAGTCCTGCGTTGGTTCAACCTGGTGCCGCTTCGGTGTGCAGGACTCGGTGGCCATGGCCATCCAGCTCGAACTCCGCTACCGCGGCCTCCGCAGCCCGCACAAGCTCAAGATGGGCGTCTCCGGCTGCGCCCGTGAATGCGCCGAAGCCCGCGGCAAGGACGTGGGCGTCATCGCCACCGCCGACGGCTGGAACCTGTACGTTGGCGGCAATGGCGGTGCCACCCCGGCCCACGCCCAACTGCTCGCCAAGGACCTGGACGACCAGACGCTGATCAAGTACATCGACCGGTACTTCATGTACTACATCCGCACCGCCGACCGCCTCCAGCGCACCGCGCGCTGGCAGGAAGAGCTCGACGGCGGCATCAAGCACGTCGAGGACGTGGTGGTCAAGGACACCCTGGGCATCGCCGAGGAACTCGAAGCGGCCATGTCCAGGCACGTTGACACCTACGTGGACGAATGGGCGGACACCCTGAAGGATCCCGAGCGCCTGCGCCGGTTCCGGTCCTTCGTCAACGCCCCTGACCAGAAGGACGATTCCATCACCTTCGTCTCCGACGAGCGCGGCCAGATGCGGCCTGCAACCGCGGAAGAGAAGGCCCGCGCCAGCCAGCAGCCGGTCCTCATCGGCGCCTCCATCCCCCTGGGGCCCCGCGACGAGAACGAGGTATAGCCATGCAGCTCAGCATCGATCTGACCGGCCGTGAAGTCCTGGTCACCGGTTCCGACCACGCCGCCCGCCAGGCGGTGCGCCGCTACGAAGCCGCAGGCGCCGTCGTCTACCGCCTCAGCACCCCGCAGGGTGCCGCACATGACGGCCCGGTTCCCGAGCGGCCCTTCCTGGTCGCCGCGGTCGACGACGGCCAGCAGGGCTGGGAGGCCCTGCTCGGCCGGTGCCGCGCAGCCGGAATCCCGGTAGCGGCCGAACCGGCCGCCGGGCCCGTTGGCCACGTCACCCTGGTGGGTGGCGGCCCCGGCACCACCGAGCTGCTGACCGTCGCAGCCGTCAAAGCCCTCCGCGATGCCGATGTGGTGTTCTACGACCGGCTGGCGCCATGCCAGGACCTGCCAATCCTGACCTCAGCCGAGCTGGTGGACGTGGGCAAGAAGCCCGGCCACCACAAGGTCAGCCAGGCCGACATCGAAAAGCTGATGGTGGCCTCCGCCCTGGAAGGCAACAACGTGGTCCGGCTCAAAGGCGGCGATCCCTACGTCTTCGGCCGCGGCGGCGAGGAAGTTGCCTCCTGCGTCGCGGCAGGCGTCCCCGTCCGCGTCATCTCGGGTGTCACCAGCGCGATCTCAGTCCCGGCAGCCGCAGGCATCCCGGTCACGCACCGGGAGGTCAGCCACATGTTCACCGTGGTCTCCGGCCACGCGCCGCTGACCGAGAAGGAGCACATGCACCTGGCCGGCCTGGGCGGCACCATCGTGGTCCTGATGGGCATCGGCACCCTGCACCAGCTCGCCGCCGGGCTCCGCAAGGCGGGAATGCCCCCCGACATGCCCATGGCCGTCGTCGAGCGCGGCTACCGTCCCGGCCAGCGGACCACCATCGCGGACCTCGGCACCATCACCTCCGCCGCCGCCGGGTGCAGCAACCCGGCTGTGCTGGTCATTGGCGAGGTGGTCCGGGTGGCCGAAGCCAACCGCGGGCACGCTGAGGCCGCCGCAGACCTCGACAGGCTGGCAGCCTCGCTGCTGGGTTCGTGAAAGGATTGACCCCCATGAACGCACTGGCACCGGCCGAGCCCGAGGTTGACGAAACCTCGGACGCCGCAAGCTCCCCGCTGGAGGGCTTCCGCATCGGCGTCACCTCGCACCGGCGCTCCCGGGATCTCATCGAGGCCCTGGAACGCCGCGGCGCGGAAGTGCTGCACGCCCCTGCACTGAAAATCGCGCCCGTGCAGGAGGACATCCGCCTCATCGAGGACACCAAGGCCATCATCGCGGCCAGGCCCGATCTCTGCATCGCCACGACGGCGTACGGAATGCGCCGCTGGTGCGAGGCAGCCGATTCCTTCGGGATCGGGGAGGAACTGCTGGAAACGCTCGGCGCGTGCCGGATGTTCGTCCGCGGCCCCAAAGCCCGGGGTGCCGTCCGCGCGGCCGGCCTCGCCGACGTCGGCATCAGCAGCGACGAAACCACCGCGACACTGGTGGACATGCTGCTTGCCGAAGGCGTGCGGGGCAAGACCGTGGCCGTGCAGCTCCACGGCTACACCGATGTCCGGCAGTTGGAACGCCTGCGTATGTCCGGTGCCATCGTCCTGACAGTTACCCCCTACCGCTGGGTGAAGCCCGACGGCGAGGACCGGCTTCCGCGCCTCATTGAGGCCGCGTGCAGCGGCAACCTGGATGTCCTCACGTTCACGAGTGCGCCCGCGGTTGATGCCATGTGGAGCACCGCGCACGAGATGGGCGTCTACAAGGAGCTGATCCACAGCCTCAAGACCAACGTCACCACGGCGGTGGTTGGCCCGGTGACAGCCCAGCCGCTCCTTGATGCCGGTGTCAGCCCTCTCATTCCCGAGCGGTTCCGGATGGGTGCCCTGATCCGGCTGGTGTGTGAGCACCTGGCCCTGAACCACGTCCGGCGCCTGGACACGGGCTCCGGCAACATCGAGTTGCGCGGCCGCAGCCTGCGGGTGGACGGGCAGCCTGTTGAGCTGGCCCCGGCGCCGCTACTGCTGCTGCGTGCCCTGCTGGGCGCCGGCGGAGCGGTCCTGTCCCGGGAAGCGCTCTCGGACCTGCTCGAACTGCGGGGCTCGGTCCACGCCCTGGACATGACCGTCAGCAGGCTCCGCTCCTCGCTGCCTGACGGGCGGCTCGTGGAGACGGTGGTCAAGCGGGGGTACCGGATCCGGGTGTGACCCACGGCATTACTGGCGGGTAAACATTGGCGAACGCGCCCCAGTCAAACGGCAATGACGGGGAAACACGTTGGAAAAACGGTCCGCCTACGCTGGCACCATCACGAAGTTCCGGCCGTTCAGCGGCCGCCAGCGAAAGGGCCAGCACATGTCCGCTCCGGCACCCTCCACGTCAACCTCCACCGCTTCCTCCAGCTCCACCCGGATTGTCATCGCAGGCGCAGGCCCTGCTGCCCAGGCGCTCGTCAGCCAGCTGGACCGGGCCCGGTTCACCGGGACCATCACCATCCTCAGCAACCGCGACGACGCCTCCGCGGAACTCCTGGAACTGGCAGCCCTCCCCCAAGTCTCGCTTCGGTGCGGCCAGCCCGCCAGTTTCATCGAGGCCGGAACGCAGACGGTGACCACGGCCGACGGCATGGAATTCGGCTACGACCACCTGGTGATCGCCACCGGTTCGGCACCTGAGAAAGCCCCCGTGGAGGGTTCGGACCATTGCCTGAGCTACTCCACCATTGACGACGCCGCCAGCATTGGGTCAGCCGTCAAGGACCTGGGCACGGAGTTGGGCAGGCGGCCGCTGGGAATCCTGGTGGGGACCGGTGCCGCGGCGGGACAGGCGGAGGCGGTGCTCCGCTCCCGCGGCGTCCGGCCCGTTCGCACCACCATGCGGCCCGCCGCGGTGACACCCCGGACGCCCGGCCCGGGACTGCAGTCCGCCGGGATTGTCTTTCCGGATGGCAGCACCATGAACGGCGACCTCGTGGTCCTGGCCGAGGAGCGGGTTTCCCTCGACGGACTCGCCGCCAGCGCCGGCCTCCGGACAGCGCCCGGCGGCGGGATTGCCATCACCCAGGATTTCCGCACCTCAGTGCCCGGGATCTGGGCGATCGGTGACGCCGCAACGTTCGACGGCGTCAGGCTGGGACTGCTGGTCGCCGCGGCTTCTGCGGCCGGTGCCTGTGCTGCCCAGCTGATGACAGCGTCCTCTGCCGGCGCGGTCCGCCAGACCGCCGCCTGACCTCCTCCCCACAGCAACGCGGGGACCCCGCGCTGCCCTGGTCTGCCTGCTTGGCGCGGCTCTTGCTGTGGCAAGATGGTTTCCAAAAGAGCCCTGCACTCCGTGGCTCCAGCGGCCCACAAGGCCACGAGGAAAGGACCATCATGAGCAACGAAGCCATTTCTGCTGACCGGCGCGGAACCGGTACGGACTCAACCCCGGGCAACATCGCGTCCTACATTGACCACACCCTGCTCAAACCTGAAGCGAGCGAGGCTGACATCCTCAAGGTGTGCGCTGAGGCAGCCGAATACCACTTCAAGTCTGTCTGCGTGAATCCCCTCTGGGTCAAGACCGTCAAGACCGCCCTGAAGGGATCCGGGGTGCTGACCTGTTCGGTGATTGGCTTCCCCCTGGGTGCTACCCCCAGTGATGTGAAGGCCTTCGAAGCACGCGGTGCAGTGCTGGACGGTGCCGATGAAATCGACATGGTCATCAACATCGCCGCCGCGCGGGCCGGGGACAAGGGGACCCTGGTGGATGACATCGCCGCCGTCGCTGAAGCAGTCCACGCGAGCGGGGCCATTTTGAAGGTCATCATCGAGACGGTGTTCCTCTCCGACGACCAGAAGGTCCTTGCCTGCCAGGCTGCAGTTGAGGCGGGCGCGGACTTCGTCAAGACCTCCACGGGCTTCAACGGCGGCGGCGCCACGGCCGAAGACATCGCCCTGATGCGCCGGACTGTCGGTCCTGAGCTGGGCGTCAAGGCCTCCGGCGGGGTGCGTTCCCTGGCTGACGCTCAGGCTATGATTGCTGCAGGTGCAACACGTATAGGTGCCAGCTCCGGCATTGCGATCGTCAAGGGTGAACAGGGTTCAACCGGCTACTGACCGCGTGCCGGCAACAGTCGCTGCCGCCACAGATTTGAGCCCTGCGGGGCCGAGGAGGAACGAATGTCCAGCAAGACCACAGCGTCGGGCAGTGCCAAGGTGCAGACCCCGGAGAACGAAAACAACCTCGCCACAAGCATCGGCCTGTTTGTCGTCATGATCATCCTGTTCCTGGGCGCCGTCTACTCACTGTCCTTCCTCACGCTGGACAACCCCTGGCCCATGGCCGTCTGCCTGGGACTCTTCTTCCTGGCGTACTGGATCCCCCAGACCATTCTGGGCCGCTCCGACTCAGCCGGCGGGAAGTAAGAAGCCACTGAGCCTGCCGTAAACAAATAGCTGTGGCCCCGGATCAATCCGGGACCACAGCTATTTTAAGTGGCCGATCTTTCAGGCTGCCCTCAACCTGCGCAGCCGGTCAGTCCGCACCCAGCAGGCGGCTGACAGCTGTCTTTCCCAGCGCAGCGGCCGCGGGAAGAGTTGCTTTTGCCACCGCCCAGGCGGCAACGCACATTCCGACCATGGCGTAAGCGCCCACAGGGATCAGAACCAGCCACTCCCGCCGCGACCCGGCGCGGCCCAGCAGTGGCAGTGAAAACGCCCCATTGGCTTTCCAGACGTCGTTGAGCAGCGGGAGTTTGCGCAGGAACTTTGGCGGCTTGATGACGATGGGCCAGAGCAACGGCACGCCACCGGTGGTGATCATGTCCCCTGCAATGTGGACCACAACACCCGTCAGCATTGACACCGGCAACCAGGTCCACTGGTGCGGGGCGAACCACGTCACCAGGCCGGCCATGGTCAGGGCGAAGATCCAGTTGCTGATGAACCCCGATTTGGGGAACAGCTTCAGCGCCTTGGCCGCAATGTTGATCATGAACATGCACAGCAGGCCGGCACCGACGGACAACAGGCCCCAGTCGGTCTGCAGCTGGATCTGGCCGGCCATCATGGCGAGCACTACAAAGAACGCCGCCCCCAGGATGGAGTGGGTGCCCTGCCGGTGGCCGCCGCTGGCGTTCTCAATCCCCCTGGCAATGACGTTGGACAGCGGCGGCAGCGAGTTGGCCACGGTACTGTGCCGGTGGTCCCAGTCGCACACCAGCGCCGTGCCCGCCGTCGCCATGCCGCCGATCAGGATTCCGGTGGCGTCCAGCGGATACCAGCCCAGGGTGTATGGACCGGTCGAGGCAATAGCTACCCACGCCGCGGCCCCCGACGCGGCGTGATGTCCTCCCATCAAGCCTTAACTCACCGACTGCGTGGCTGAAACAGGAGTGTCGGAGAAGATGTTGCGGATGACCCCGTTGGCCCATTCCAGGATTTCGGCATCCTGCAGGTCCCGGCCGCCGACCCTGGCGGTCTTGGGCTTCGGAATCAGCACCGCGTCCAGTGCAGGCTTGGATTGGGAGCCCGGGTACATCCGGGTCAGCCGCATGAGCTTGGACTCCGGCAGTTGCGCCGGAGAGAACTTGATGAAGTTTCCCTGCAGCGCGACGTCGGACAGGCCGACTTCGCGGGCACCTACCCGGAAGCGGGCCACGGCGATCAGGTTCTGGACCGGCAGCGGCGGTTCCCCATAGCGGTCCACCAGCTCAGCCAGGACTTCCTCGATGGCTTCTGTGGTCAACGCCGACGCCAGCTTTCGGTAGGCTTCCAGCCGCAGCCGCTCCCCCGGCACATAATCGTGCGGCAGGTGGGCGTTCACCGGCAGCTCGATCTTCATCTCGGCGGCCTTTTCCTCGGCGTCGCCGCGGTAGTCCGCCACGGCCTCGCCTACCAGGCGGATGTACAGGTCAAAGCCAACACCCTGGATGTGGCCGGACTGCTCGCCGCCCAGCAGGTTGCCGGCACCGCGGATCTCGAGGTCCTTCATGGCCAGCTGCATGCCCGCACCGAGCTCGTTGTGCGCGGCGACGGCCTTGAGCCGTTCCAGCGCCACCTCGCCGAGGGGTTTTTCGGAGGGATACAGGAAATAGGCGTAGGCGCGTTCGCGGCCGCGGCCCACGCGTCCTCGGAGCTGGTGCAGCTGGGAGAGCCCGTACTTGTCCGCGCCGTCCACGATCAGGGTGTTCGCGTTGGAAATGTCGAGGCCGGTTTCGATGATGGTGGTGCACACCAGCACGTCAAAGCGCTTCTCCCAGAAGTCCACGATGATCTGTTCGAGCCGGCTCTCGGACATCTGCCCGTGCGCCACCTCCACGCGAGCCTCCGGAACCAGTTCACGGACCTTCGCCGCGGTCCGCTCAATGGTGGACACACGGTTGTGCACCAGGAAAACCTGGCCTTCACGCATCAGCTCACGCCGGATCGCGGCTGAGGTCTGCTTGTCCGTGTAGGGGCCCACGTAGGTCAAAACGGGGTGGCGTTCCTCCGGCGGAGTGGCCAGGGTGGACGTTTCGCGGATGCCGGTCAGCGACATCTCCAGCGTGCGCGGGATGGGCGTGGCACTCATGGCCAGCACGTCCACGTTGGTGCGCATCTTCTTCAGGGCCTCTTTGTGCTCCACACCGAAGCGCTGCTCCTCGTCCACGATCACCAGGCCAAGGTCTTTGAACGCAAAATCCTTGGACAGGAGCCGGTGCGTGCCGATGACCACGTCCACGGAACCGCTCTTGACGCCCTCCGTGGTTTCCTTGGATTCCTTGGCGTTCTGGAACCGTGAAAGGGCCTTGACCCGCAGCGGGAATCCGGAGAAGCGCTCGGTGAACGTCTCGTAATGCTGCTGGGCGAGCAGGGTGGTGGGCACCAGGACCGCCACCTGCTTGCCGTCCTGGACCGCTTTGAAGGCCGCGCGGACGGCGATTTCGGTCTTGCCGTAGCCCACGTCGCCGGAGACCAGGCGGTCCATGGGGATCTCGCGCTCCATGTCCGCTTTGACCTCGTTAATGGTGGTCAGCTGGTCCGGCGTCTCCACGTACGGGAAGGCCTCCTCCAGCTCCCGCTGCCACGGCGTGTCGGGCCCGAAAGCGTGGCCGCGGGACGCCATCCGTGCGGAGTAGAGCCTGATGAGTTCGCCGGCGATTTCCTTGACAGCCTTGCGGGCCTTGGATTTGGTGCTGGCCCAGTCCGAGCCGCCCATCTTGCTCAGTACAGGGGTGTCGCCGCCAACGTACCGGGTCACCTGGTCCAGCTGGTCGGTGGGGACGAAGAGCCTGTCCCCCGGTGCACCACGCTTGGACGGGGCGTACTCCAGGACCAGGTACTCCCGGACGCCGTCACCGCCGCCTGCCACCTTGCGCTGGATCAGCTCCACAAAGCGGCCGATGCCGTGCTGCTCGTGCACCACGTGGTCGCCGGCGACCAGCTGCAGCGGGTCCACGGCGTTCCGCCGCTTGGACGGCATGCGCCTCATGTCCTTCGTGGAACCCGCCGAGGTGCGGCCCAGCAGGTCGGCTTCCGTGAGCAGCCCCAGTTTGAGGCTGTCCAGGACAAAACCGCGTCCGACGGCGGCAGTGGTCACCTCGATGATGCCCGCCTGTGGTTCCTTGTCCAGGGTGTCCACACGGGCACAGGGGATGTCTGCGTCGTGGAACAGTTCGGCCAGGCGTTGGGCCGGACCGGGGCCCTCCGTCACCACCACAATCCGCCACTGGTCCCGGACGTGCGAGCCGATGAATTCCATCATTTCGGCCACATCGCCCTGGTACCCCCGCGGTTCCCGGGCATGCAGGTTCAGGACGTCAATCTCCGGCAGCAGCTCCTCATCGGTGGCAAGCGAGGTGATGGACCACCAGGAGACTTCGTGGTCCAGCGCGAAGCTGCGGGTTTCGGCCAACGAGCGGAAGCTGGCGGAGTGCAAGGCTTCGGAGGCCTGTGCGCTGAGGTCCAGCGGGGCCGTGCCGCCGTCTGATGCCGTGGACCAGGCAGCTTCGAGGAACTCCTCGTTGGTGGCCGCGAGGTCGTGCGCGCGGGTGCGGACCTTTTCCGGTTCGATGACCACCGAGATCGAACCTGCAGGCAACTGCTCCACGAACGGAACCATGGCGTCAACCAGCACCGGTGCCAGGGACTCCATGCCTTCCACGGCGATTCCGCCGGCGATCTTCTCCAGCATGTCGGCGGCCGCGGGGAGCTGGGTCTTCAGCGTCGCAGCCCTTGACATCACTGACGGCGTGATCAGGATTTCGCGGCACGGCGGGGCGTGCAGTTCGGTGGGGTGGTGGATGCCCGGAGCAGACAGCGAGCGCTGGTCCGCAACGGCGAACCAGCGCATCTGGTCCACCTCGTCGCCGAAGAACTCCACCCGGACCGGGTGGTCCTCGGTGGGCGGAAAAACGTCGATGATACCGCCGCGGACGGCAAACTCGCCACGGTGGGTGACCATGTCCACGCGGGCATAGGCGGCATCGGCCAGCCGGCGGACGACGTCCGTGAAAGGGACGTCCTGGCCCACCTTCAGGGTGACAGGAACCAGCTCCCCCAGCCCGGCCACGATCGGCTGCACCACCGCACGGACGGGAGCCACCACCACCCGCAGCGGACCCGCCGTCGAGCTTTCCGGGTGCGCCAGCCGGCGCAGCACGGACAGGCGCCGCCCGACGGTGTCCGAGCGTGGTGAGAGCCGCTCGTGCGGCAGGGTTTCCCAACTGGGGAACTCAGCCACGGAATCGGCCGGGAGGTAGGCACGCAGGGCAGCCGTCAGGTCCTCTGCCTCGCGTCCCGTTGCGGTGACGGCCAGGACCATCGCGGGGATCCCGCCGTCGGACGTTTCCCCTGCCGCATCCGCACGTGCGGCGGCCAGGCCGTCGGCCATCTCTGCGAGCAGGGCAGCGCGGAGTCCGGCGGGCGCGCTGATCTGGTAATCCTGGCCGCGGACGTCGAATCCGCGTTCTGCCTCGGCCTTGACCCGGGCGAAGGTCCTGTCTTCGGCCAGGGCCTGGCGGAGTCCAGCAAGCGACGGGCCGGACGTGGCAGTACCTGTGCGGGAGGCGCTGGGGCTCATGGCGGAAACTCCTGTGGTGTTCAAGGCCTGTGGCGTTCCCCGTGATGTTCAGGGCGGCGCAGGCAACACGAAAAGCCGAAATTCGCTGCGAATACCGGGTCATCCCAGCCTACCGCGCCGCGGGCCGGACTAAGCTTTCAGGATCCGTGGCCGTCCGGAAGCCATGCCGCTCCGAATGGCATAGTGACAGCGCCCCGAATCGGGGGTGACTGGAAGGAGTCAGCATGCCCGGCACAACCGAATCACCTCGCATGGAACGCCGAACCGTCCTGGTTACTGGCGCTACCGGCTACATCGGCGGCAGGCTAGTTCCGCGGCTGCTGGAGGCGGGGCACACCGTGAAGGTCCTGGTCCGGACTCCGGCCAAGATAGCCGGAGTGCCCTGGCTGGACGATGTGGAAGTAGTACAGAGCAGCCTGGACGACGGCGGGGCCCTCCGCGACGCCCTGGCCGGCGTCGACGTGCTGTATTACCTGGTCCATTCCATGGCCGCCGGATCGGGCTTCGAGTCCAAGGAACAAGCCATGGCCCGGACCGCTGCGAAGGCCGCCGCTGACGCCGGCGTGGACAGAATCGTCTACCTTGGCGGACTCCATCCGGCGGATGTGGAACTGTCCATGCACATGCGGTCCCGCGAAGCTGTCGGCAAAGTCTTCCTGGACAGCCCGGTGGACGCGGTGGTCTTCCAGGCCGGTGTGGTGATCGGGTCCGGGTCTGCGTCCTTCGAGATGATCAGGCACCTCTCCGAAACCCTCCCGCTGATGCCGGCGCCGAGCTGGGTGCGCAACCGGATCGAGGCGATAGCGGTCCGGGACGTGCTCTATTACCTGGTGAGCGCCGCCTCACTCACCGGACACATTAACCGCACTTTCGACATCGGCTGCCGCCAGGTCCTGACGTACGCGGGCATGATGAAGGAGTACGCGGCCGAGGCCGGGCTGCCCTATCGGGTGGTCCTGGCACTCCCGGTCCCCGCACCCAAACTTGCGGGTCTGTGGGTGGCCCTCACCACTCCCATCCCCCTGTCGATGTCGTTGCCGCTGGTCCAGTCGCTGCAGCACGACGCCGTGTCCCGCGAGCACGATATCGACTCCATCATTCCGGTGCCTGAGGGCGGCCTGACTCCGTACCGGCGGGCGGTCGCCCTGGCCTTGGGCAAGGAGCGTGACGGCCAGGTGGAGACCACCTGGGCCAGCGCCGGCGTAGATGCCGATCCCCTGCCCAGCGACCCCCAGTGGGCCGGCCACACAGTCTTCGTGGACGAGCGCACGTTCCACGGGGACGTCGACCCGGCCCACGTGTGGACAGTCATCGAGGGAATCGGGGGCCGCAACGGCTGGTATTCCCTGCCGCTGGCCTGGCGGATCCGCGGCTGGCTGGACAAGCTCACCGGCGGCGCCGGGCTCCTGCGGGGACGCCGGCACCCCGGCAACCTGGCTCCCGGCGAGGTAGTGGACTGGTGGCGCGTGGAACGGATCGACCGCGGCAAGCTCCTTCGACTGAGGGCAGAGATGCGCGCGCCGGGGCGCGCGTGGCTTGAACTGTCTGTGGAGCCCGACGGCGGCGGGAGCCGCTACCGGCAGCGCGCCATTTTCTTCCCCAAAGGCCTCAGCGGCAGGCTCTACTGGCTGGCCGTCCTGCCCTTCCACAGCTTCATCTTTCCGGCGATGGCACGGAACATCACCACTGCCGCGCGGAAGATCGCCGACGCCGAGCGGGCAGAGGCCGGTTCCAAGAACACGCCCGGTGCCCCGTAAGATGTGGGGAGCAAAAAGCGTACAGACCCCGTATCACTGGAGGATCCATGGCACTGAGTGCAACCACCACCCTTCCGCATGCCGTTGACAGTGTCGCTGCTGTTTTCATCAACGAGGACTTCCAGCGGCACACCAGCGAATATGTCGGCGGCACCTTGGAGTCCTTTGCCGTGGATGGAGATGTTGCGGGCGCGTTCAGCACCACCTCGGTCCGGACCCTTCCCACCACCCGACTGCCGGAGATTGCCCGAAAGTTCGTGGGCGAAAAACTCACGGTGACTCAGGTGGAAAACTGGGAAGCCCCCGGGGCTGACGGTTCCCGCCAGAGCAACATCACGCTGAAGATTGCCGGCGCTCCCCTCGACGTGACCGCAGTCCAGCGGCTCGTTGCCGAGGGCGGCAGCACCCGGGTTGAGCTTGAAGGCAACGTGACCTCGTCCGTGCCGTTCCTGGGCGGCAAAATCGCCGAGGCAGCCGAACCCATGGTGGCCAAGGCCCTGAACATCCAGTCGCAGCAGGCCCAGGCCTGGCTCGAAAGCCACTGACTCCATGCAGCTTCCCCTGTTCGCAGCGTTGCTGCTGATCATCGCCGGCGTCTGGTCGCTCGTGGTCTGGCCGCAGTTCCTGCGCCGGGTCATGAAGGATCCACGGGCGCGCGACGCCGGCGGCAAGGCAACGAAGTTCCTCACCGTTCACGTGGTGCTCGTTAGCATCTCCATGGTGCTGGGGGCCGCCACCGCGGTGATCGGCGTCATGGGCCTGTTGGGCTGACGCCCGGGCCGGCTGCATATGCCAGCACAGGCGCTTCCTCTGCCGCAGGGCAGGGGAAGCGCCTGTTTGTTTAAGTGCGCTGCTGCTTTTAGCCGGTCCGCCTTCCGGGGCGGTCCGGCGCTGGTTTACGCTGCCTGGTTGAGCGCGTCTTCGGCGGCCACCCAGGAAATCATGGCGCACTTGACGCGTGCGGCGTAGCGGGCCACACCCTCGAACGCCGCCGCGTCACCGAGGATCTCCGGATCTGCGTGGACCTTCCCACGGGAGCGCAGGACTTCCCGAAAATTGCCAATGATCGAGTGGAGTTCGTCCACGGTCAGCCCCTCACCGAGTTCGCTGAGGACGGACGCTGAGGCCATGGAGATGGAACACCCGGCGCCGTCCCAGGAAATCTGCGCCACTTTGCCGTTTTCCACTGCGACGCGAAGGGTGACTTCGTCCCCGCAGACTGGGTTCAACTGGTGGGACTGTCCGGTGGTCGTGCCCTCAGGGGCGTCCACACCGGCCAGGCCGCTGCCGTGGCGGACCTTCGAATGGTCAAGGATGATCTGCTGGTACAACTGGTCAAGGCTCATGTTCGGTATACCTTCGGTGGCCGCGTCAGACGCGGAAGTAGGAGCGGACGCCGGCAACGGCCTCAAGGAAAGCGTCGACGTCGTCGGTGGTGTTGTACAGGTAAGCACTCGCCCTGGTGGTTGCCGTCAGGCCCAGGCGACGGTGCAAGGGCTGGGCGCAATGGTGCCCCACCCGGACCGCGATGCCCCGGGAATCCAGGAACTGCCCGACGTCGTGCGCGTGCACACCTTCGACGTCGAACGCGGCCAGGCCAATCCTCTCCTGCCCGGCGGCGGGTCCCAGGACGCGAATTCCGGGAAGGGCTTCAAGGCCTGCAACCATGCGCTGGCCAAGCTCCGCCTCCCAGCGGTGCACCCGGGCCAGTCCCGTTTCCGTGAGGTAGCTGGCGGCGGCGGCCAGGGCTACAGCCTGGGAAATGCGCTGGGTGCCCGCTTCGAAGCGCTGCGGCGAGGGCAGGTACTCGGCCCGGTCCATGGTCACCGTGGTGATCATTGAACCGCCGGTGAGGAACGGCGGCAGCACATCCAGAAGGTCCTGCTTGCCGTACAGCACGCCGATTCCGGTAGGCGCGAGCATCTTGTGGCCGGAGAAGACGGCGAAGTCGACGTCGAGGTCCTTGACGTTCAGCGGCAGGTGGGGCGCGGACTGGCAGGCGTCGAGCACCACCAGCGCTCCCGCCGCCCGGCCAAGGGCCACAAGCTCGGTGACGGGGTTGATAGTTCCCAGGACATTGGACGCGTGGGTGAAGGCGAGGACCTTGGTTTTGCTTCCCAGGATCTCAGCCGCGACGTCCAGGCGCAGGGCTCCGGCGTCGTCGATGGGGATGTAGCGCAGGGTGGCGCCGGTACGGAAGGCGAGTTCCTGCCAAGGGATCAGGTTGGCGTGGTGCTCCATTTCGGTGACCACGATCTGGTCCCCCGGGTTGACAGCCAGCTCCTTCAGCCTGGCGTCGCCGCGACCTTGGGCAGACCAGAGTGCGGCATTGGAGAGCGCATAGCTGACCAGGTTCAGGCCCTCTGTGGCGTTGGAGGTCCACACCGTTTCCGTGTAGTCGGCTCCGATGAAGTCCGCAATGGTCTGCCGGGCATCTTCGAAGACTTCGGTGGCCTCGACCGCAAGGTGGTGGGCACCCCGGTGCACCGCCGCGTTGCGCTGTTCGTAGAACTCCTGCTCCGCCTCGATAACGCTCAGCGGATTCTGCGATGTGGCGCCCGAATCCAGGTACACCAGCGGCCGGCCGTTCACCAGCTGGTCCAGCACCGGGAAGTCATTCCTGATTTTGAGTACTTCGGCGTTGTCCATGGCCGGAACGGCATGTTCCAGCGTGGCTGGCGTGGTGACGAATGCCAAAGTGAACTCCTTGAGATGCCAATGGATTGACATTCAATTGTCCCACAACACCACTGTGGCGGGGGGGCGGGGGGGGGGGCCCCGGGCCGGAAAGATTTCATTGAGACAAGACCTGGAAAGTCTGATGGTGGGAGTCGGAGGGCTTTCGCCGCTCCTTCCTCCCGACTCAAGTTAATCGCACGCGGACCCGGACAACACGAGTAGGCAGTACTCGACTTCGACGGCAAGGCTACCGGGTCAGGCCCCGCTGATACGCGTATTCCAGATGCGGGGCCACTCGAAGTCAAGACACGCCTCGACACAGCAAGCAGGCAGGCAGGCAGGCAGGCAGGCAGGCAGGCAGGCAGGCAGGCAGCGGAGCGTACTGGGCGCCCGGCACGCCCGCCGGCAAAGAGTCTCTGGAGCATACCGGTCAGCGAACGGAAACGTGCGGCGGAGGACCTAGTGGGCCAGGGCAGTGGAGAGTTCGTCGCGGCTCCGCACCCCGAGTTTCACGTAGGTGCGGTACAGGTGGCCCTCCACTGTCCGGACGGAGACCATGAGCCGCTGGGCGATCTCCCGATCCGTGAGGCCCTGGACTGCCAGCTCCACGATGTCCTGTTCACGGCGGGTAAGGTGCACCGTGGGCGCGGCGGAGATGAACTGACCTTCCCGGAACCGCTCGCCAAGTTCGTGGTCGCATTTCTCCCGCAGGGCCACCGCCTGGCGGGACCGGCGCCGTTCACCGGCTGCTTCCAACACGGCGCTTGCCCGCGCGTATGCTTCCCTTGCCACGTTGACGAAGCCCTCGGTTTCAAGCCGGGCCGCCATCTCCATCAGGGCGTCGGCGTCGGCGGATTCCCAATGCTCCGCAAGGGTGAGTAGCGCCGCAGCCCAGCGGCCTTGGACGTTTCCTGCCAGGGTGTGCACCAGGGGAATCACCGAATGGTCACCCAAGTCCCAACACAGTACCAACAGTTCCAGCAGCGTGCCGCCCCGGGCTGAGACCTCGGGGGTGGTGGCCAGGGTATGGAGGGACGCCAGGCCCTTCCCGTCACGGGTCACGTACTCCGAACCCGCCGCGGCGTAGGCCGTCGCGAGCAGTTCCTGACTGGCTGAACCCTGTGGCGAGTCCTTGTAATCCAGCTCGAGCCTGCTGGACTGGGCAGCGTCACCCAGCCTCGCCGACACATAGAACGCCAGCGCGGATCCGAACCGGAACACTTGCAAAGGATCGCTGAGCCTCAGGGTCTCCACTGCCGGAAGCAGCGTCTGGTAAGCGCGTTCCATCCGCCCCTGCCGCAGCAGTGAATATCCGCGTAGCACCTGGATGCTGCCGGCGAAGGCGGCGGCGTCCAGAGGGTGAGCAGCCGCATAGTCCACCAGCTCCTGTTCCGCTGACGCCCAATCCCCCAAGGCCAGGTAATCGGCCACCAGACGGCCCAGGACGAACTCATTAAAGAAAAACACACCGCTTTCGAGCGCAGGGAGTTCCGAAACCGCCAGCAGTCCGGCATCCAGGCCCTGGACGGCGCGTCCGGCTGCCGCGTATGTCTGTGCAAGCAGGGCAGTTCCCACAGTGCATAACGCGTGGTCGGTAACGCTGGCGGGGTTACGACTCCGAAAGTCCTGGACCTCATTGTCCAGGGCCTCACAGTTCCCAGCTTCGCCGAATTCGAGAAGGCGCAGCAACTGCTCCTGCCAGGGCGTGGCTGTACCAACTTCAGCCCCGGCCCCGGCCCCGGTGCCCGAGCCCACCGCGGGCTCTGCTTCCGCAGCGGCGCTATGGAGTACTTCGCGGGACTCGGCCGCAAACACTGCCAGTGGTGTTCCCAGGGCCTGATGGACAAATGCCCTGAGCATCAGGGCGGCTGCGGCGCCGGCTCCCAGCTGCAGCCAGCATCCGTCCAGGAGCTTGGCCGCGCCCGCGTGGTCGCCTTCGTTGAAGAGAGCCCGCGCCTGAATGGCCTGGGCCTCGGGCACGAGTGCCGGGTCCACGATCTTTGCCGCCATGGACCGGGCGCTTCGGCTCCTGAAGTGGGCCAACGCCGTGCTGGCCGCTTCAAGGAGCTCAGGCTCTGCTGTTTTCACTCCGCATTCAAGCGCCCACTCGACAGCTCTCAGCCGGCCCTCTGGCCCGGCTGGGGACGTGCCCAGGTGCTCGCGTACCCTTTCCAGAAGTTGCAGGCTCCGGGAAACGGAAATGGTTAAACGGAGGGCGTCGCCGAACATAGCGTTCCAGATCCGAAGATCAGCGGGGGTGCCATGACTCTCCACGACCATCTGTTGATCAAGCAGGGAGCGCACCACTTCGGCGCCGCAGATGTCCTCGATCACCTTTCGGCTCACCGGCCCGGCCAGCGCAATAAGTTTCAGGGCTTCCTGCTCTGCGGGCGTGCGGCGCAGCATGTCCTTGACCACCACGTTCGTCAGTCGCGGCCCGTCGGCCGGCAACTGCCCCAGCAGCATCCAGATCCCGTTCCGTTTGGCGAGCTGGCCTCCTTCGGCGGCGTCATGGAGCAGGGCATCAAGGATCCGGGGGTTTCCGCCGGAGGCACTCCAGATGGTGTCAACGGTTCCGGCGGGGACAGTGCCGTCCAGGGCGTGGGCGAGGACTTCCTCGATCTGTTCCCGGTTCAGCGGACGAAGGTCCACGCGATCGGCAAGGCCGTCATACCAAAGCTGCGCCAGAGGCTGGGGCAGGCCGGGCCGGGGCCTGCCTGCGGCCACGACGCTGGCCCAGCCCGCAGAGATCATATCTGCAACGATGCTGGCCGTAGCATCGTCCAGGTGGTGTGCATCATCCATCACGAGCAGCAGCGGTACGTCCCTGCCGGCCTTGAGCTTTTCAAAGTAGCTCCAGACGGACCTCAGGACAGCCACCGGTGACACCGAATCCTCGGCAGTCAGCTCCGCTGTGTATGGGGCAAGGATGCCAAAAGGAACGCTTGAGAGCGATGAACTTCCATGGATCTGAACAACGATCATGTCAGTCGCCAGCCGCTCGGTGATGGCTTCGGCCAACGCGGTCTTGCCGATGCCCGGGCCCGCCATCAGGAACACTGCCTGGCTGGTTCGGGTCCGGATGACGTTGCAGATCCGATCCAGCGGCTGCCGCCGCCCCGTGAGCAAGCGGCCCGGTTTCGGTGAGTGGCCGTTAGACGAGTCCAGTCAGATCACCCCTGGATGTGACTCCCAGTTTGGTGAAGACCTGGTAGAGGTGGCCTTCCACTGTGCGGACAGAGACACCCATATCCAGCGCAATGTCGCGGTTGGAGGCACCCCTGCCCGCGAGCCGCGCAATCTGCCGTTCCCTGCTGGTCAGGAGAGGGCTTCCGCTGCTGGGCACGATGGGCAGGCTGGCCACGGTGGCAGCGAGGATGTCCAGCCGCGCCTGGGCGGTCCTTGCCGCGGCCGGGTCGCCGGCCTGGCGGGCGAAGTCAACTGCAAGCGCCATGCATCGCGCCTCAACAGCATCGAGTTCCAGCGTGGCCGCCAACTCACCGCCGGCAAGCAATGTCTTGGCGTCATGGGTCCTGGTGCCCACGGCAATCAAACGCGAGATTTCCGCTAAGGGACCCTGGCGGTGACCGGCCACCTCTTCGAGCAGGCGGAAGTCGGCCTCTGTACCGTGGACTGTGGCCCCCAGCAGGCTGATCCCGGCAAGCGTGTACCTCCCCGCCGCGATGTCGCGGCGGGCAGAATCCTTCAGGCGGTTGACGGCTTCAGTGTCGTTCAGCCACCGACCGGCCATGTCGGCGCAGAAGTCAGTGATGCTCCGGGTCGCATGATCGGCGGCGCCCCCGGTCCGCTGCAACTTGTCCAAATACTTCCGGGACTGCCCGGCATTGCCCAACTGCGCATAAGCGAACGCAACAGCCGCGTAGGCTTCACGGCGGATGCCCTGTGAGGGCCGCAGTTCCAGCTGGGCCACCGCTGAGAGCAGCGAATCCAAGGCGACGGCGCCACGCCCCGCGTAAACGTAGGCGATCCCGGCCGCCAGCTCAGTACCGGCGCTTCGGTACGGAAGCTGGTTGATCTCACGTGCTGCGGATGGATTGAGGAGGTCGATGCAACGGTGCCACTGCCCGGCGGTCAAGAGGACGGTGTAAGCACGTTCAGTGAAAATCTCCCGCAGGCCCACGATTTGGCCGGCGTCGGAAATTTGGCCGCCCAACTGCCTCATCAGGCTTAAGGCATCCATCTCCCGCCCGGTCAGGGCCAAGGCGGTCATGAGGATCATGGCGGAATTCATTCGGAACCAAAGATCGGGGTTGAGCGCGGGGTCAGCAGCGGCTTCCAAGCCGGGAATGGCCGCTGCGTAGTCTCCCACGAACACCTGGTACTCGAATTCGCTCAGGCTGATCCTGTTGGCTGCAGCGGCAGCAGGGTCAGGCCATTCTTTCGCGCTACCAGTTTCTGCTCCGAGCCGTTCCCGGGCCGTCTGAAGCAGGGCCGGTACCCTGTCGGCGTGGTCCGGTAGCCAAACCATGACACGTGATTTTGCGGCGATGACTTGGGTGTATTCCTGGACCTCCAGACTGTCCAGCTGCGGCTGTGAGATGTCGTCCAGGGCCGCCATCGCCTGGACGGGAAGATCCAGGAGCAGGTAGGCAGCAGCCTTCTGGCGCTGCCCTGCCACCCATTGGGGGTCGTTGCGCCTCAGCGTCTCGGCATATTTGAGGGCGAAGTGCGGATCAAAGAGCTGCACGGCCGCTTCGGCTGCAGCCAGCGCCAGAGTGGGGCTCAGGTCGGCCTCACACTCGTGCGTCCACGCAGCGAATGCCATCAGCTCTTCCACGGTCATACTGGCCGGGTCCGGTTCCTGACCGTCCAGAAGAACGTTGCGCAGTTCCCGCCGCCGGCTAATGCTGAGCCAGGAGCGCACAACGTCGCCGAGGTACATTTCGCGCAGTGATACCCAGCGGCTCTCGGACGCGTCGATCTCCAGCAGCCCTGCATCTTCCATGTCCGCTACGATGCCGGCACCGTACACAGCAGTGAGCCTTGAGAGCTCCACCCTCCGGGCACAGGAAAGCATTTCGATGACTTCCTGCTCCTGGGGAGATTGCCTGGACCATCGCGACCGCACGATGTCCTCGAGGCTCGCCGCGCCGTCGAGCACTACTTTGTCCCGCAATGTCCAGACCGAATCCGACAGCACAAGATTTCCGGACTGCTGCTGCTCGGCCACCAGCGCCTTGAGCAGCAGCGGGTTCCCCCCCACCATGGTGTGGAAGGTACTGACCAAGGAGGCTGAGACACGGTGGCCCAGCAGGGAAAGCAACACCTGGCGGGTCTGCAGCTCATTCAGGTTGTCCAGCCGGACTTCCGTCAGCCGTCGGTCGGTGAGAAGCCAATGGAAGTCCGCCGGCAGATCGCTGATTTTGGGTGCCACGGCAACAATGCGTGCGGTTCCGGTCAGGAGGATATTGAGCAGGACACCAGCACTCATGTCGTCAATGCTGCCTGCAGTATCCAAGGTGATGACGCACTGGCGACCGGCGGCGTCGCTCCGGATCAGTGACGTTATGCCACGCAGAATTGCGGTCGGAGAGCCCATGTAGGCCTGGGGAAGACGCGCGAGAAGGAACGCCAGGCATCCGTAAGGGGTGTCGCCCGCTGTGGTCCCGGAACGCAACTGCAGCGTCCAAACATCGGGGCCAAGCTCGGATACGGCAGTCCTGGCCAAGGATGACTTGCCGACACCGCGACCGCCCGTGATGACCACTCCGAGAGAGTCGACGCTGGTCAGCGCCGTGCGGACGGCTTCGAGATTGGCGCTGCGTGCTGGCGCGGACCATCGCTGCGCCTCTGACATGCCAGCGGTTTCCGTACGCAGCTCAGGGTCCTTGAACTGTGACCCACGTTCCCAGCTAAGTGGCTCGATTGACATGAACTTATCCCCTACATCCCAATAAAGCGGGAACAAGCCCCATCGCCCCCCCGCTTAGGAAGAAGACTACCCCTAGGTAAGGAAGGCTGAACAGGGATTACGCATTTTTGGTCCCATTGCTACACGTCGGGCTTCGCCGGGTGGAACTTCTGCTGCGCCGCTGTCAGCCCGTCCCTGACCAGCATCTCGACGGCATCAGCGGCCTCATCCAGCAGAAACGGCACATCCTTGCGCTCCGTGGTGCCAAAGTCACGGAGCACATAGTCGGCAGTATCCATGCGGCCTGGCGGGCGGCCCACGCCCACCCTGACCCTCAGGTAGTCCTTGGTGCCGAGCCCCCTGGACATGTCCCTCAGTCCGTTGTGGCCGCCCTCGCCACCGCCGCATTTGAGCTTGACGGTGTTGAACGGGATATCAATTTCATCATGTACCGCCACCACGTGGTCTGGTCCAATGCCATAAAAATTCGCCAGGGCAGTCACGGGTCCGCCGGAAACGTTCATGTAGCTCAGCGGCTTGGCCAGCACCACGCGCGGCCCGCCAACCCCCAACCGCCCTTCGAGGACCTGGGCCCGGGCTTTGTGGGTTTTGAAGTTTCCGCCGAGCCGGCCGGCGAGTTCGTCAAGAACCATCTGGCCAACGTTGTGCCTGTTGCCTTTGTATTCGGCCCCGGGGTTGCCGAGGCCGATAATCAGCCAGGTGTCAGTCATTGTTCCATCCTAAGGTGGTCCGGACATGGCTGTGGCCGGACCCCAACGGGGCCCGGCCACAGTTGCCGGCTGAGTGGGTATTACTCGGCAGCGGCTTCAGTGGAAGCCTGGGCCTCTTCGTCGGAGACCTCGGTGGCCTCGGAGATGTTGATAACCAGGGCGTCGGCGTCGGCCAGCAGGACGGAACCCTTCGGCAGGACCAGGTCGGAAGCGAGGATGTGCTGTCCGGCGACGCGCCCTTCGATGTCTACCTCGACGGCGGTGGGCAGGTGGGTTGCCTCGGCCTCAAGGGAGATGACGGTGAGTTCCTGGTTGAAGACGTTGCCCGGAGCCAGTTCGCCAACAACGTGGACGGGGATGTCCACCGTGACCTTCTCGCCCTTGCGGACGGTCAGCAGGTCGATGTGCTCGATGATCTGGCGGATGGGGTCCCGCTGGACGTCCTTGACCAGGGCGAGGTGATCTTCGCCGTTAATATCCAGCGAGAGCAGGGCGTTGGCCGTGCGGACTGCCAGCGTGGTGGCCTTGGCCGGCAGCGTGATGTGGATCGGCTCTGCGCCGTGGCCGTAGATGACTGCGGGGATCAGGTTGGCCATACGAGCGCGGCGGGCAAAGCCCTTGCCGAATTCGGTGCGTACTTCTGCTGCGAGCTTCTGCTCAGACATGTGTATCTCCTCGGAAGACTAAATGGTGTTCAGCAAGGGCGGAGGTCTGTTGCGACCTTCAACGCCGGGCGACCGTTTGGCGCCCTTCCGGAAGGGAGATTCAGACCCAGTCGATAACGGAGACTGCTCTCCCTCGCCAAGGTATCGTGAAAAAGTTTACCAGCGCCGGACCCGAAAACTGAAAACGGGACCGGCGCCGGCCGACGGAACGCCGAGTTAGGCGTTGCCGTCGAACAGGCTGGTGACTGAACCGTCGTCGAACACTTCATGGATGGCGCGGGCTATGAGCGGCGCGATGGAAAGCACCGTCAACTGCGGGAAACGCTGGTGGGAGGCGATGGGCAGGGTGTTGGTGACCACTACTTCACGGGCACCGGATTCGGCCAGCCGCTGGGCGGCGGGGTCGGAGAACACTGCGTGGGTCGCGGCGATAATGACGTCCTTGGCACCGGCATTCATGAGCACCTGCACCGCTCCGGAGATGGTCCCGCCGGTGTCGATCATGTCATCGATCAGGACGCAGGTCCGGCCTTGGACCTGGCCCACCACGGTCTTGGAGACGGCTTGGTTGGGCACGGTGAGGTCACGGCTCTTATGCACGAACGCCAGCGGAGCCCCGCCCAGGCGCTCAGCCCACTGTTCGGCGACACGCACGCGGCCGGTATCCGGGGAGACAACCGTAACGTTGTCGGCGCCCACCTTGGTCCGGATGTAGTCGGCCAGGAGCGGGATGGCCATCAGGTGGTCAACGGGGCCGTCGAAGAAGCCCTGGATCTGGGAGGTGTGCAGGTCAACGCTCATGATGCGGTCTGCGCCGGCCGTCTTGTAAAGGTCCGCCACCAGCCGGGCGGAAATGGGTTCGCGGCCGCGGCCCTTCTTGTCCTGACGTGCATACGGGTAGAACGGGGACACCACCGTGATCCGCTTGGCGGAGGCCCGCTTCAGCGAATCGATCATGATCAGCTGTTCCATCAAGTGGTTGTTCAACGGGGCAGGGTGGGCCTGGATGACAAACGCGTCGGTTCCGCGGACGCTCTCGCCGGCGCGAACGTAGATCTCCCCGTTGGCGAAGTCGTAGGCGTCAATCGGCAGCAGCTCTGTCCCCAACTCCTTCGCGATTTCCCGCGCCAGTTCGGGGTGTGCCCGCCCTGCGGCAAGCACCAGCTTCTTCTCGCCGTGTGCGGTAATTTCGCTCATTATTACTTGCCCTCTTCTGTTGATGCTGGGGTATTTGAGGAGTCTGACGCGGCAGCCTGGGCCAGCTCTGCCGAGCGCGAGCCGGGACGGTTGGCAACAACCCAACCTTCGGCATTGCGCTGGGCAGCAACCGAGAGGACGAGCGCTCCGGCCGGGACGTCCTTGCGGATCACCGCGCCGGCGCCGCTGTAGGCACCGTCCCCCACGGTGACCGGTGCAACAAACACTGTGTTGGAACCTGTGCGGACGCCAGAGCCGATCACCGTGCGGTGCTTCTTCTCGCCGTCGTAATTGGCGGTGATGTTGCCACAGCCAATGTTGGTGTCCTCGCCGATTTCAGCGTCGCCGGCGTAGCCGAGGTGGGAAAGCTTGGATCCCCGGCCGATGGTGACGTTTTTGGTTTCGTAGAAGGCGCCGATTTTGCCGGTGTCACCAAGTACTGTGCCTGGCCGCAGGTAGGTGAAAGGTCCGACGACGGCGTCGGCACCGATAACAGCACCGGAACCGTGTGTACGGGTCACCTTGGCGCCCTCGCCGATGCGAACATCCGTCAGGGTTGAGTCGGGGCCGACGACGGCGTCCCTCGCCACAGTGGTGGCACCGTGCAGCTGCGTGTTGGGGAGGATACGGACGTCCTCATCCAGGGTGACGGTGGAATCGATCCAGGTGGTGGCGGGGTCAACAACGGTGACTCCGGCCCGCATCCAGGCTTCGACCGTGCGGCGGTTCAGTTCTGCGCCGAGGGCCGAGAGCTGCACGCGGTCGTTGGCGCCCTCCACCTGCCAGCGGTCTTCGGTGACGACGGCGGCAACCCGGCCACCGGACTGACGAGCCAGGCTCAGCACATCGGTCAGGTACATCTCACCCTGCGAGTTATCAGTGGTGACATGGACCAGCGCGTCGCGGAGGACTGCGGCGTCGAAAGCGTAGATGCCGGAGTTGACCTCGCGGATCAGGCGTTCGGCTTCTGTGGCGTCCTTGTGCTCGCGGATGCCGGTGACGGAACCGTCATCGCCGCGGAGAATACGGCCATAGCCCGTGGCGTCAGCGAGCCGGGCGGTGAGCACCGTGACAGCATTGCCTTCGCGTTCGTGTGTCGCCACCAGGTCGGCCAGGAGGCCGCCGCTGAGGAGCGGAACGTCGCCGTACGTCACCACCACGGTGCCGGAAAGTTTTTCGCGGGCGTCCAGGGCCAGGAGTGCCACCTCGACGGCACGGCCGGTGCCGGGAATTTCGTCCTGGTCCACGATCAATGCGTCCGGGTCCAGATCGTTCAGGTGACGGGCCACCAGGTCGCGTTCGTGGCGGACCACCAGAGCCAACCGCCCGGGGTTGATGCTGCGGGCCGCGAGGAGGGCATGGCCCACCATGGACCGGCCGCCGATCTCATGCAGGATCTTGGGAGTACGGGATTTCATCCGGGTACCGGCGCCTGCTGCCAGAACAATGACGGCGGCGGGGCCGATATTCTCGGGGATCACGTACGGGCTCTCCTTGCTTGGTTGCGCGTGGCGCTGGGTGCGGTGCCGGGCCGGCCACAAGCCTTGCGGGGCACCGAGTTCATACTACTGGACGCTCTCGGCACAGCAGTTCCGCCCATAGGATTCGAACCTATACTCCACGGCTCCAAAGGCCGGGGTGCTG
This sequence comes from Pseudarthrobacter sp. 01T43, assembly GCF_056398665.1. Classification (NCBI taxonomy): domain Bacteria; kingdom Bacillati; phylum Actinomycetota; class Actinomycetes; order Micrococcales; family Micrococcaceae; genus Pseudarthrobacter; species Pseudarthrobacter sp. 01T43. The sequence continues at coordinate 83,279 of NZ_JBFTPV010000003.1, forward strand.
CCATTACACCAGGGCGGACCGTGCCAGAGGCGCAAGGCCAAGGCACAAGTAGTTATTTTGCCATGGGTTCAGGGCAGCCCGCGACACGGGCAGGAATCGCGGCACCCCAAGTCCCGTCCCGCAGGTGGTTCCGACCGTTTCAACCGCGCCAGCCAACGGCCCTAAGGCATGATGGAAATGTGAGTAACAACCCACCCCGGGTACGGATGACTGGCGTGCAGAGGCGCAGCCAACTGATCGACGTAGGCCGTGGCCTTTTCGCCGCACGAGGACTCGAGGGCACCACCATCGAGGAAATCGCGGCCTGCGCCGGCGTTTCAAAACCCGTGATCTACGAACACTTCGGCTCCAAGGAGGGCCTGTACACCCAAGTTGTGGACTTCGAATTCCGAATTCTCCTGGACTCGATTAGCGCTGCCCTGACTGAGGAAGCCAAGCCCCGTGTCCTCGTGGAGCGTGCCGCCCTCGCCCTGCTCACCTACATCGAAGACCACACCGAAGGCTTCCGGATCCTGATGCGGGACGCTCCCCCGTCCCAGCCCGAAGGCGCGTTCTCCACCTTGCTCTCCCACGTCACGGCCCGTGTTGAACACATTCTGTCCGACGAATTCGACCGCCGCGGCCTCAGCGCCGAAGACGGGGCCATGTACGCCCAGATGCTCGTAGGCATGGTGGCCATGACCGGCCAGTGGTGGCAGGACAGCCGCCAGCCCGACAAACAAACCGTAGCCGCGCACCTGGTGAACCTCGCCTGGAACGGCCTGACAGGCCTCAAGAAGGACCCCGAACTGCAGTCCGAGGGTTGATCTTCTGGTCGCCTTTTCACGCGCCTGTGGCTGCGTCCGCGGCGCAGTGGCCCTTCTCCGGCGTCCGTTGTCCTGTTCGCGGCGCAGGAGCCCTTCACCGTCGCTTAGACACAGCGCATAGGTGTACCCCCTGCCGAACGTTCCGCTCGGGTACTGTTCCACGGCGGGAGGTGACGTTCGTTGTCGGGAGGCGATCCTTTGGGAAGGTGAGTTCCGCTCGCCGGAGCTGGTTCTTCGGATAGGAGCGCATCGCAGCACATCGGAGCGCGGAGGTCGCTCAGCGACCGGAGCGCTCCCTATGTGATGTGTCTAAGCGACGCCGAAGGGCCGGCTGCGGCACCCAAGCCACACGAACGCGGGAGGACCGGCACCCAAACCAGCACCGGCCACCCAACGGAGGGCTACTCGCCGAGGACTTCCAGGGCTTCGAGCCATTCGAGTTCCAGCGCTTCGCGTTCGCCGGCGAGGTCCTTGAGTTTCTTGTTTTGCTCGGCGAGGGCGTCAAAGTCGGAATCGGCGGTGCTTTTGACCATCTGGTCGTGGACCTTCTTTTCCGCTTGCTCCAGTTTGCCCATCTGGCGTTCGATGCGGTTCTTGGCCTTGCGGGCGTCGCGTTTGGCGGCTTCGGAGGCGCCGGTGGACGCGGGGGCGGAACTGCCGCTGGCGCCGGTCACGGGGTTACCGCCGCCGGTGATGGTGGAGCCGGCCAGGGCAGATTCCCGGAGTTCCAGATACTGGTCCACGCCGCGCGGCAGGGCACGGATTTTGCCGTCGCCCAGGAGCGCCATCTGATGGTCGGTCACCCGCTCAAGCAGGTAGCGGTCGTGGCTGACCACCACGAGGGTGCCGGGCCAGCCGTCCAGGACATCTTCGACGGCGGCGAGCGTGTCCGTGTCGAGGTCGTTGGTGGGCTCATCAAGCATCAGCACGTTGGGCTCGCCTACCAGCAGTCGGAGCAGCTGGAGGCGGCGGCGCTCACCGCCGGAGAGGTCCTTGACCGGGGTCCACTGCTTCTCGTTGGTGAAGCCAAGCTGCTCCACCAGCTGGCCGGCGGTGAATTCCTTGCCGCCCACGTTGAAGGACCGCTTCTCGCGCTCGATGACCTCGATGACGCGCAGGTCGGAGACGTCGTCGAGCTCTTTGACTTCCTGGGTGAGCACGGCGGTGACTACGGTCTTGCCGCGCTTGACGTTACCGGAGGTCGGCTGGATCTCGCCGTTCAGGAGCTTCAGCAGGGTGGTCTTGCCGGCGCCGTTGACGCCCACCAGGCCCAGCCGCTCACCCGGGGCAAGGCGCAGGGTGATGTTGTCGAAGAGCTTTTGACCGGCGTCGCCGCCGAGGAAGTCGAGGGATACGTTCTCGAGGTCCAGGACGTCCTTGCCGAGCCGGGCGGTGGCCATTTTGCTCAGGGCCGTCGAGTCACGCGGTTCCGGGACGTCCGCAATCAGGGCGTTGGCGGCCTCGATGCGGAACTTTGGTTTGGCTGTGCGGGCCGGCGCGCCGCGGCGCAGCCACGCGAGTTCCTTCTTCACAAGCTGCTGGCGCTTGCTTTCCATGACGTTGGCGGCCCGGTCGCGCTCGGCGCGGGCCAGGACGTAGGCTGCGTAGCCGCCGTCGAACGGGTCCATGATGCCGTCGTGGATTTCCCAGGTCTTGTTGYAGACTTCGTCGAGGAACCAGCGGTCGTGGGTGACCACCAGGAAGGCGCCCTGGTTGGCCCGCCAGCGGGTCTTAAGGTGCCGGGACAGCCAGGCGACGCCTTCGACGTCGAGGTGGTTGGTGGGCTCATCAAGCATGATCACGTCGTGGTCCTCGATGAGGAGCTTGGCGAGTGCCACACGCCGTTTCTGCCCGCCGGAGAGGGCGTGGACGTTGGCGTGCCAGTCGACGTCGGACACCAGACCGCCCATGACCTCGCGGATCTGCGGGTTGCGGGCCCATTCGTGGTCGGCCTGGTCCCCCACGATCGCGGCGCCCACTGTGAGGTCGCCGTCGAGCACGTCGCTTTGATCCAGGTAGCCGATGTTGACCTCGCTGCGCTTGGTCACCCGGCCGGAGTCCGGGGTGGACCGCATGGCCAGCAGGCGCATCAGCGTCGATTTGCCGTCGCCGTTCCGGCCCACCATGCCGATCCGGTCGCCCTCTTCGAGACCAAGGGTGATGCCGTCCAGGACGGTGCGCGTTGCGTACGAAACTGTGAGGTTTTCGCCGCCAAGAAGGTGTGCCAAAGGGGACTGCTTTCTGCTGCTGGGTAAAGTGTGGGCGCTTAAAGGAGGGTATCGGACATGATGCGTGCGCCATGCACGGGGCCGTGCACAGGGAATGCCGTCAGGCCGTAATGCCGCAGGTCCTCGGCCAGGCTGTCGGCGGCGGCAGGGCTATGGGTCAAGAGCGCCACGGTGGGACCGGAGCCGGAGACAATCCCCGCCAGGGCGCCAAGCGCTTCGCCGCGTCCCAGCGTATGGCGGAGCTTCGGGGCAAGTTCAATGGATGCCCGCTGGAGGTCGTTGACCAGGACCCGGCTGAGGGCGACGGCGTCACCCCCACGGAGCGCCTGCAGGATCCGCGGGTCCACGGCCGTCGGCTCGGCTGCTTCGTGGCCTTCAGCGCCCCGGAGCCTATCCAGTGTGCGGAAGACCTCGGGAGTGGCCAAGCCGTAATCTGCCGCCACCAGGACCCAGTCCGTCTGTGCCTTGACCAGGGCCGGTGAGAGTTCGTCGCCCACGCCCAGTCCCACGGCGGTGCCACCCAGGAGCGAAAAGGGAACATCCGCGCCCAGGTCAGCGGCGATGTGTGCCAGCTCTTCCTTTGACAGCCCGCTGTTCCACAGGGCGTCACAGGCCAGGAGTGTCGCCGCGGCGTCGGCCGAGCCGCCGCCCATGCCGCCGGCCACCGGGACGCGCTTGGTGATCTCCAGGTGGACGCCGGTGGCATGCTCGGAGACGTCGGCCATCATGGCCGCGGCCTTGTAGGCCAGGTTGTTTTCATCCAGCGGGATGTCCACCCCGTCCAGGTCCAGGGTGCTCTCCGGACTGATGCTGACCGTGATCCCCGGCGTCTGCGTACTGGTGGCCGCAACCTCCTCGTAGAGGGAAACGGCCAGGTAGACGCTGGCCACCGAGTGGTATCCATCGGCCCGCAGCGGTCCCACGTCGAGGGAGACGTTGACTTTGCCGGGCGCCTTCACCCGGACTGTCCGCGCGGGAAACCGCCCGGCCAGCGCATTCACGCCGTGGCCTCGCGGGCTTCAGCGATCCGCGCAAAAGCGTTGATGTCGATGACTTCGCCCCGCGCTGTTGGGTCCACTCCTGCGGCCACCAGGCAGCGTTCGGCCTCCGCAGCGCCGCCGGCCCAGCCTGCGAGGGCCGCCCGCAGGGTCTTGCGGCGCTGGGCGAAGGCGGCGTCAATCACGGCGAACACCTGCTCGCGGGTGGCTGTGGTGACCGGCGCTTCCCGCCGGGTAAAGGCCACGAGGCCGGAGTGGATCTTGGGGGCGGGCCAGAACACGTTCATACCGATCACCCCGGCCTTGCGCATACTGCTGTACCAGGCGGCCTTGACGGACGGTACTCCGTAGGTTTTCGAGCCCGGCCCGGCGGCCAGCCTATCCGCCACTTCGTCCTGGACCATCACCAGTCCGTGCTGCAGGCTCGGGAAATGCTGGAGCAGGTGCAGGACCACCGGCACAGCCACGTTGTACGGAAGGTTGGCCACGAGGGCGGTGGGTTCAACGGGAAGGGACGTGACCTTCATCGCGTCGGCCTGGACAAGATGGAAGGAGTCCGCCGCCCCGGGCCGCCACGTTCGCACCGTTTCCGGCAGCTTCGCGGCGAGGACCGGATCAATTTCGACGGCGACCACGGCTTTCGCGGCGTCCAGCAGGCCCAGCGTAAGCGACCCAAGGCCGGGGCCGACTTCCAGCACCGTCTCCTCCGCCCCGACGCTGGCCACGGACACAATCCGGCGGATGGTGTTGCCGTCAATGACGAAGTTCTGGCCGAGGGTCTTGGTTGGCCGGATGCCTATTTCCTCTGCCAGCCGGCGGATGTCGGAGGCACCGAAGAGGGGTGCGGGCGCGGCGGCAGTCGGTTCAGTCACGTAGGTATCCTATCCCGGCGGCAATAACGCACCGCCCGCTTTGTGGCGTTCCCGCGTCGTCCTGGCGACGATCGTTCCCGGTTAACGGCAGTGGCCGGCCCCGGATGTCCCGGAGCCGGCCACTGATGCCCGCGTTCCTGACGGCTGTGGTCAGCTGCCGCCGGCGCAGGACTTTGAAGGCGCCCTAGCTTGAAGCGGCCCAGCCACAGCCCCACGGCTGCAGGCCACGCTGTGCATACACCTTATTGGCGATATCAATCTGCTGGGCCTTGGTGGCCAGGCTGGCATTCGGGGCGTATGCGCCGCCGCCGGAACCGACCCAGGTCCGGACGTCGAACTGGAGGCCGCCGTAATAGCCGTTGCCCGTGTTGATGGCCCAGTTTCCGCCGGCCTCGCACTGGGCGATCTTGTCCCACATGGCTTCGTTCATCATGGCCGGGGCTGCTGCACCGGTGTTGGCGCCCGCGGCGGCGGGTGCCGACGCGGCCGGCTTCGGCTTGCTGCCCACGGCGACCTTTTCCGTCACAGGCTGAACCGAAACCGCTTCGGAGACCAGCGTGCGGGAGGCTTCACGACCGTCCACCAGCACCAGCTTGAAGGTTTTGTCGACCTTGCCGGCGACGCCGGCCTGGGTGACCTTTTTCTCGCCCTTGAACAGGTCGGCGCTTTCGGTGCTCATGCTGTCAAAGGCCACGTCTTCGGTGGTCGCAGCCGTCTGGCTGGTATCCACGCGGGAGACCTTCACAACCATGTTGTTCACGACGTGCGCGTTACCAGGCTGGGACATCCGGTCATCGACGCCGAGCGTGATGCCGGCGTCTTCAATCACCTGGGCGACGGTTCCCGCCGTCGTGGTGGCCGTCGAGACCTTGCCGTCAGCAACAATGCTGACGCTCTTGGGGGTGGAAATTGAAACGTAAGAACCGTCTACCGCGAGCTGCGCATCCTTGGGCACTGAAACCGAAGAGGCACTCGCTACTCCGAGTTCGGTGACGAGGCCGGCAACATCCGGCGCGGTGGTGCTGACGGTCTTCTCCGCACCGTCCAGGCTGACCTTCACGGCCTTGGCCATGTTGACGTTGATGACAGTGCCGTTCTCCACTTTGACGTCCGCCGAGGGCGAGACGCGGTCAGCCGGCTTCAGTTCCACGTTTGCGCTTTTCACTACCTGGCCAACCGTGCCGCCGAAGGACTGGACCGAAGTCACTTTCCCATCGACATTCAGGGTAACGGTTTTGTTATTTCCGACGAAGGCCACGAGGCCTGCCACCAGCGCACAGAGCACCACCAGTTGGGTGCCGATCTTGATAAAACTGAACTTGCCGTCCGTTGTGAAGAGCTTGACCACGATTGCCCGTAACTTTAGATCCATCCGGGCACGGGGAAAAACGCAGTGAAATAGCCGGCGCAGACCCTGGGGGACAGCTCCGGGCATCGTTGCGCCGCCACACTTCCCTCTTGAGGCAGGCATCATCGGAGATGTGCCTGACCTCCTGCGAGTGAAGTGAAATTATCCGAAGGCCTTCCCCGACCCCGGCTAATAATTCTCCACTGTAACCGTAGCGTTATAAAGCAGCCAAGAAATTTGCATACTTAGTAGGGTGCGGAAGGTCACGGAACAAGGATTCGTTATGCCCAGGAACCGTATGCCCGCACGGTATTTTGGCTGATCCTTGCACAGAGCGCGGCGAGGTCGGTCCCTGTCAATTCGGCCATGGCCCGGACGGTGTAGGGCACCATATAACTGGCGTTGGGGCGGCCCCGGTGCGGATGCGGGGTCAGGAACGGAGCGTCGGTTTCCACCAGCACAAGCTCCGGGTCAGCCACCGCGAGCGCAGCCCGGAGGTTCGCCGCGTTCTTAAAGGTCAGCGTTCCCGCAAAGGACATGTTCCAGCCCGCCTCGTTGCAGATCCTGGCCAGCTCCTGATCGCCGGAGAAGCAATGGAACACCACCCGCTCCGGAGCCCCCTCTTCGCGCAGAACCTGCACCACGTCGTCGTGCGCGTCCCGGTCATGGATCTGGAGGGTCAGATTGAGGCGCTTGGCAATGTCAATGTGCCGGCGGAACGAATAACGCTGATGAGCCAGGCCCTCCCCCTCGGTGCGGAAGAAATCAAGGCCAGTCTCTCCGATGGCCCTGATCCGCGGGTGGGCGGCCAACCGCTCAATCTCCGCCAGCGCTTCCTCCAACTCGCCGCGCCGGGCATAGTCCGGGGCGTCGTTCGGGTGGAGCGCCACGGCCCCCAGCAACCTGCTGTCCAGGTCAACGGCCCGGACGGTGAACCGGGAGGACTCGAGGTCCGTACCCACCTGGACTGCGCCCTGTACGCCGACGGCCTGGGCGGCGTCCAACGCGGCCGCAATGGCCACCGGGCTGTCGCCGTTGGGGAAAGCGAAGTGCGTATGGTTGTCCATCACGGGGACCGGCAGGGGTTCCGGGGCCGGCGGATATTCGGGGCGCTTCTGCTGGTCGGAACCGGCTGGAGCATCGGCCCCTGCCACGCGGTAGGCGGCGGGAATCAGCGAATTGCACATCCTTCAACCCTAGCGCCGGCTGATGCCGGCAGATTTCAGGGAACTCTCTGTCAGCACCGGCAGTTGTGTTAGTAGTCTGGTACCAACAGATGCGAACGCCCACCGCCGGGCGAAGGCAGGCCGGCCGTCCCGTCCCAGGTGATCCCCGGGCTGAAAGGTTGCAGATGGACCCCCACCGCCGCACCGCCGTCAACGGGGTAGCCCCGGCCGGCAGGAACTTCACCGCGGTTTCCGGGCAGGTGGGGCACCTCAACGGCCACCGGACGTCCGCCATGGACGCCGCGGAATTCCACGCCGCCAGCCGTCGCATCCTGGACTCCATTAACACGGTGATCGATGGGAAATCCGATGCCGCCAGGCTGGCCCTGACGGTGCTCCTCGCCCAAGGCCACCTTCTGCTTGAAGACGTGCCTGGTGTGGGGAAGACATTGCTGGCAAAGAGCCTGGCCCGGACCATCGACTGCACAGTGAGCCGGATTCAGTTCACTCCCGACCTGCTGCCCTCGGACGTGACGGGCGTGTCCATCTACAACCAGTCAACGCGCCAGTTCGAATTCCGTCCCGGGGCCGTCTTCGCCAACATCGTCATTGGCGATGAAATCAACCGCGCCTCCGCCAAGACCCAGTCTGCACTGCTGGAGTGCATGGAGGAGCATCAGGTCACCGTGGACGGGGATTCCTACAAGCTCGATGAGCCATTCATGGTGGTGGCCACGCAGAACCCCATCGAGATGGAAGGGACCTATCCCCTTCCCGAGGCCCAGCGGGACCGGTTCATGGCCCGCATCTCCATGGGCTACCCGGACAAGGATTCCGAGATCGAAATGTTGGAGACCCATCAGGCGACCTCGCCGCTGGCCCGGTTGTCCGCGGTTGTCACCGCGGCGGATGTGGCTGCAATGATCGCAACCGTCCAGCAGGTCTATGTGTCCCAGGCGGTAAAGGAATACACCGTCTCCGTGGGCAGGGCGACGCGTGAAAGTCCCCTGCTCCGGCTGGGTGCGAGCCCACGCTCCATGCTGCAGCTGCTCCGGGCTGCCAAAGCCACGGCAGCACTGGACGGCCGGGACTTCGTGTTGCCCGACGACGTCGTGGGTGTGGCGGAGTCGGTACTGGCCCACCGCATCATCCTGGACCGCAAGGCTGCGGGCGCCGGTGAGACGCCGAACAGTGTCATCCAGGGGATCCTGTCCCGGCTTCCAGTGAGCCAGGATCCGGTGAACAGTCCGGCCCGGTCTTCGGCCGCGCCGGCCGGGTTGCGGCGGAACCACTAGGCAGGGCATTCCCCATGGCGCTGCTTGAGCGGTTTCCCCGGCATCTCTTCAGCCAGCGTGGGTGGGGGCTTTTGGCTGCGGGGGCCGTTTCGTTGGTGGCAGCTCAGATCATGGGACGCCGGGACCTCCTGAGCCTGAGTGTGCTCCTGATAGTCCTGCCTTTGGTTGCCCTTGCGGGCATCAGGCTCGTCAAGCCGCGCTTCCGGGTGTACCGGGAATTCCAGCCCTCCCCGGTGGAGACCTCCGCGGCCACCACCGTCCGGCTGGCCGTGGCCCGGAGCGGTTCGGGAGGCGGACGGGCGATCATGCAGGAGAAGCTGCCCCCGCGGTTCGGCGAGTCCCCGGCCTTTCGTTTTCCTGCGAGGTCAGCCACCGGCGGGACGAGCAGGTATGAATATCACCTGCACTCGACCAAACGCGGGCAGTACCTGATCGGCCCCGTGACTGCCGAGTTCACGGATCCGTTCGGTCTGTCACTGCACCGCCAGGCCATCGACGACGGCGACCTCCTCACCGTGACGCCCGCCGCCGTCGAGCTTCCCGTGACGGGGCTCGCGGGTGCCCGCGGCAACGACGGCATCACCGCCACCCGCATCCGCGCCAACCCCAGCGATGATGACGTGATGACCCGTGAATACCGCCCCGGCGATCCGATGCGGCGTGTCCACTGGGCAGCCACCGCCCGCCATGGCGAACTCATGGTGCGGCAGGAGGAATCCGTGACGACGCCGGAAGCCACCATCATCCTGGATCAGCGGTTCGGGGCGTTTTCCGGCAGCTCCGGCCCCGGTTTTGGGGGAACGCCTGCCGTGGACGGCCATGAGATGGCGAGCAGCGGCACGTTTGAGTGGGCAGTGGTGGCGGCGATGTCCATCTGCACGCACCTGGCGGAGCGGAACTACGCCCTGCGCCTGCTCGATCCCCGTGGCGAGCCGGCTTTCCTCCGTTCCCCGTCCGCACCGGAGCCGGATGCCGAGGAGTTCTCGGGAACATCGGGCCTCCAGTCCATCGCCGAGAGCCTCGCCGCCATCCATCTGTCGGGACCGCACCACAGCGGGTGGGAAGTGCACTCCGGCAGGGAAAAGCGCGTTGGGAGGGACCACGGCGGCCACGATTCAAGTCCCGACGTTTTCGACGACCACCTGATGGACAAGCTGTCAGCACACCGGATGCGTGGGCCCATCATCGCTGTGCTCGGCAGGATCTCCCCGGCCGAAGCCAAGGCCTTGGCGCCGGGTGCAGGCTACGGGGCAAACGCCTTCGCCATCATCGTCACCGACCGGCCCAAGGATTCCGAAGAAGCCCTTGAAGCACTGCGCCGGGGCGGCTGGCGTGCTGTTGCCGTGCCGGCCTCGGTTGCCGTACCCGTGGCTTGGAGCCACTTTGACGAGGAAGGGGCAGCGCCTGCCACAGCAGCAGCCGACGTCCGCCGCGGAGCGGAGGTGGGGCGGTGACGCTGGCACCGGAACGCAATGCTCCGCGTGAATCGCGGCCCACGGGAGCAGGCGCGGGCACAGCGTCGGGCGCTTCGCGACCGGCTCCCGTCCGGGCCCGGGTGGGGGCGTACCCGTGGGCCATGGCCGGTGCAGTCGCCCTTTCCGTGGTCGGGGCAGCTTTGTCCCTCAACGGTGTGCTGCGGGGGTGGGCGTGGTACCTGCCGGTCCTGACGACGGTGGCGGTGGTCTGCCTGACCCTCGCCGTGCTTCGTGCCCTGCGTACCCAGCCGCTCCTGGTGGCGGCTGGCGGCTTCGCATCCCTGATTGCGATCCTTACCCTGACTTTCTTCCGCAGCACGGGAATTGCCGGCTTCATTCCCTCCGGGGCGACCATGACCGAACTGGACAGGTTCATTCGCCGCGCCAGCGAGACCGTACTCGCCGAGAGTGCGCCCGTGGCTCCGAACGCGGGCATCGTGATGGTCACCTGCGCCGTCCTGGGCCTGGCCGTCATCCTCATTGATGCGTTGGCAGTCCCCCTCGGCATGCCAGCCACAACAGGCCTAGGCCTGCTTGCCATCATGGTGGTTCCGGCCATGGTGAAACCGCAGAGTGTAGGGGTGTGGGGATTCGGCGCGGCTGCAGCCGGCTACTTGCTGATCCTGGCCTGCAGCCAATGGTTTGCCCCTGATTCCCGCACCCCTGCGGACAACGGGAGGACTCCCGGGCACCTCCGGCGGGCTGTGCTGACCGGCACCGTGGCCCTGGTGGCCACCCTGGCGGTTCCGCTGGCCATTCCCGGTTTCGATCAAGGTACATTCCCGCAGGGTTCCCGCCTCAACCCCTGGGGTGCCGGCAGCGGCCTGAATCCGATGATCACCCTCGGCAATAGCCTGCGGACCCCCGCCGGGACGGGCCGGATCACTTATGCCACCAACGCGTCCGGGCCGCTGTACCTGAGGTCCGTCACGGTGGATAACTTCGACGGCGACACCTGGGGACCCGACGACCGGGACGCAGAACGCCTGCCTGTTTCCGGGCCAATCCCAACCGGCTATGACGTCACCGCGACGGAGCAGCAGCAAGTCACCGTAGTGGACACTGGCACCTTTACCAGCCCCTACCTGCCGTTGCCTTATGCGCCGGAAACAATCCGCGGGCTCAACGGGTCCTGGACGTGGGACCCTGCCACCCTCGCCGTCAAGGGACTCAACACCAATACGCGCGCCCAGCAATATATTGTGGTGTCCTCCGTGCCGGAACTCACTGCCGCCATGCTCCGGCAGTCGTCCCGGGACGTGCGCGGAATCCTGGACGAATTTACTAGGATTCCCGGTGGCGTGCCGGATATCGTCCGGCGCACCGCCGATGCGGTGACCGGTTCCAGCGATAACGCCTATGCCAAGGCGATGGCCATTCAGAAGTACCTGCGCTCAGGAGAGTTCACCTACTCCCTGCAGTCCCCCGTCCAGGGCGGCTACGACGGAAACGGGCTTTCGGTGCTGGCCGACTTCCTCACCCAGAAGAGCGGCTACTGCATACACTTCTCCTCCGCCATGGCAGTCATGGCCCGGCTGGAGGGAATTCCCAGCCGCATCGCCGTCGGCTACGCGCCGGGCCGGGCCACTGGCGCCAGCGTCGCCGTTGCCGGGCAGGCCCTCCCGGAGTACGAAGTGGATGCCCGCGACGCCCACGCGTGGCCGGAGCTTTACTTCCAGGGATTGGGCTGGGTGCCCTTCGAGCCCACGCCATCACGCGGGGTAGTGCCTGGTTACGCAACTGRACCGGTCAGCCCCACCTCTCCTGACCTCGTTGAAAATAACAAGGACCTGCTGCCCAATGCAACAGCCCCCATACCGACGCCGGGCGCGACGGCGGCGCCCCTCCCGGGTGCCGGCGGCAGCAACGACATCGGTCAGCTGCTCCTGCAGTGGCTGCCCGGCGCAGCCGGTGTCCTGGGACTCCTCCTCGTCGCGGCGTCGCCGCGGCTGGTCCGCATGGGGATCCGCTCACGGCGGCTTCAACGGCCAGCACCGGACAGCGGTGACGCCGTTCCGCTGGCCTGGGCTGAACTGCGCGACCTTGGCACCGACTACGGCCTGCCGCCACAGTCCAGCGAAACGGCCCGGGCCTACTCCGCGCGCCTCCGGCGTTCCGCACTGCTCGGGGAGCCTGGCGGGATGGAGCACGCGGCACACCAAGCCGTCCTCACGCTGACCGCCGACTTCGAACGCCGGAACTACGGCCGGCCGGGCAACCCCGCAACCTCGGCAGAGGAGCCCGGACGGGTTGCACCGCGCATCTGGGCGGTGCAACAGTCGCTGCGGGACAATGCCCCGCTCCCCCGGCGGTTGCGCGCCGTCTGGCTCCCGGCATCGGTCCTGCGCCGCTGGGCCCGGTTCCTGGCAGCGCCCTTCCGCGGGATCGGCACGCTCACCCGCCGGGCGGGTAGGGCCGCAGCGCGCTTCTGGTCAGCGCGCTTCTGGTCAGGGCGCTTCTGGTCAAGGGCGCGCCACGCCTTGTTCCGTCCGTGAGGCGGCCAGTGACAGGATGAGCGGCTCACGGGCACTGACAGGACGGGTGCGCTGACGGGACACGCTCAAAGACAGGACACCCTCAGTGACAGGATGAGCGGCGGCTCCTCCCGTCAGCAGTTCCGCCCTGTTCAGCCCGCGTAAGGGTCAGCGATCCCGATGTACTGGGTGTACAGGTATTCCTCAATGCCTTCGAGGCCACCTTCGCGTCCCAGCCCGGACTGCTTGACGCCGCCGAACGGTGCTGCCGCATTGGAGATGACGCCCGCGTTGAGGCCCAGCATGCCGGTCTCAAGGCGTTCGCCCATCCGGAGCCCGCGGTTCAGGTCCCTGGTGAAGACATAGGCGACGAGCCCGTATTCCGTATTGTTTGCCAACCGGACGGCGTCGTCTTCCGTGCCGAAGGTGATGATCGGTGCGACGGGTCCGAAAATCTCCTCAGACAGGATCCGGGCGCCCTCGGTGACGCCGGTCAGGATGGTGGGCTGATAGAAGTAACCCGGCCCGTCAGCCGCGGCACCGCCCAGGACTGCCTTGGCCCCGGAGGCAACAGCGTCGGTGACGAGTTCGTGGACCTTGTCCCGGCTCTTGGCATCGATCAGCGGGCCCACTTTGGACTCGGGCTCGGTGCCACGGGCGGTGGTCATGGCGCGCATTTTTGAAGCGAACTTCTCGGCGAACTCGTCCGCAACGGACTCGTGAACGATGAACCTGTTCGCCGCGGTGCAGGCCTCACCCATGTTCCGCAGCTTGGCCAGCATGGCCCCGGCGACGGCGGCGTCCAGGTCCGCGTCCTCGAACACCACAAACGGCGCGTTCCCGCCGAGCTCCATGGAAGTCCGCAGCACCGTTTCCGAGGCGTCGGCCAGCAGGCGGCGGCCCACTTCGGTAGAGCCGGTGAAAGACAGTTTGCGCAGGCGCTGGTCTTTGATCAGCGGGCCGGTGGTGGCGCCTGCGGTAGAGGTGGGAATGACGTTCAGGACACCGGCAGGCAGGCCAGCTTCCAGCATGACGGCAGCGAACAGCTGGGACGTCAGCGGCGTCAGGTTGGCCGACTTCAGCACCATGGTGCAGCCGGCGGCCACGGCGGGGGCGATCTTGCGCGTGGCCATGGCCAACGGGAAGTTCCACGGCGTGATCAGCAGGCACGGGCCCACCGGCTTCTTGGTGACCAGCAGCCGGGACTTGCCGTCAGGGGATACGGAGTAGCGGCCGAACGCGCGCACCGCTTCCTCGGAGAACCAGCGCAGGAACTCCGACCCGTAGGTGACTTCACCCCGGGCCTCAGCCAGCGGCTTGCCCATCTCCAACGTCATCAGCAGCGCGAAATCCTCGGCCCGCTCCGTCACCAGATCGAACGCCCGCCGCAGGATTTCGCCGCGCTCCCGGGGCGGCACCTTCGCCCAGGACTCCTGGGCGGCGGCGGCAGCGTCCAGGGCCGCCATGGCATCCTCGGGGCCGGCGTCGGCGATGCTCACCAGCACCTTCCCGGTGGCGGGATCTTCGACGTCGAACGTTTTCCCCGAAGCGGCGGGCCGCCACTCACCGTTGATCAGCAGGCCGGTAGGAACAGAAGCCAGCAGCTCGCTCTCGCGGTCTGCAGTAACAGCTGGCTGTGCAGTGACGGTCACGATGACTCCCTCGTCAGTAAGAATGGTTTGAGCCCTGTGGAGCCTTGGGTGCCCCGCCTCGCGGCTGATTCCTTTTCACAGTACTGCTCCGCCGGACTGAGGGTCTACGCCTGACTGCACCACTCACCGGGCGCCAAGATGTTCACCTGCACAACGGACGGTGCGGATGTTCCGGGCTCATTTCCCACCCGCCTGGTGTTCGCCGGTCTCGTTTCCGCCCGGTCGCCCGCCGTTCCGCCATTTAGCGGGCCGCCAGCACCGCCGAGTACAGCTCGCGCTTGCTGACACGCACATCCTCAGCGACGGCGGCCACTGCTTCCTTAAGCCGAATCCCCTGGGCCATCAACTCGTTGACGGCTGCCACGTGGTCTTCGGGCGTGCCCGGCGCCTGCTCGGGCGCACCGCCCAGCACCACCGCGATCTCGCCCCGGACCTCGTTGCTCTCCGCCCAGAGCAGCAACTCCCCCACGGTGCCGCGGATGACTTCTTCGTAGGTCTTGGTCAGTTCGCGGCAGACAGCGATCCGGCGCTCCGAGCCGAAGCGTTCCCGGAGCGCCCGAAGCATCGGCTCAAGCCGGTGCGGTGCCTCGAAAAAAACCATGGTCCGGCGTTCCGCGGCAAGGTCCGCAAGCCGGGATGCGCGCTCGCCCGCCTTCCTGGGCAGGAAACCCTCGAAGCAGAAGCGGTCCGTGGGGAGGCCGGAC
Source organism: Pseudarthrobacter sp. 01T43 (assembly GCF_056398665.1). Classification (NCBI taxonomy): domain Bacteria; kingdom Bacillati; phylum Actinomycetota; class Actinomycetes; order Micrococcales; family Micrococcaceae; genus Pseudarthrobacter; species Pseudarthrobacter sp. 01T43. Next base: position 98,297 of record NZ_JBFTPV010000003.1, read on the forward strand.
AGTGCCAAAGCCGTCAGCACAGCAGAAGGCCCCGGGACGGCGGTCACTGTCAGCCCGGCAGCCACAGCGCCTTCCACCAGGCGGAAGCCGGGGTCCGATACGGACGGCATTCCGGCGTCCGTGACCATAACGAGGGTTTTGCCTGCCCGTACCTGCTCCAGCAGTTCGGCGGTCTTGGTGGCCTCGTTGTGCTCGTGGTAGCTGATGACCCGCCCGGCAACGGTAATGCCGAGGCTCTGGACCAGGCGGTGCAGGCGCCTGGTGTCCTCGGCCGCCACGATGTCCGCCGTGCCAAGCAGGTCGATCAGCCGGGCCGAGGCATCGCCGGTATTGCCGATCGGCGTGGCCGCCAGGACGATCCGCCCCGGCCCGGCTGCGACGGGACCAGCAGCGACGGGACCAGCAGCGACTTGGCCCACCTCAGCTACGGGCGAAGGATCCGAGGGGCTGGGATCTGCAGGGCTGGAATCGGCGAAAGTGCTGGGGTTAGGGTCCACCCCACCAGCCTACTGCTGGCAGGTGAAGGAGGCGGTAAAAGGTAGCATGGGGCTCGTGACGCAGACCTCGATGCGGCCTGCCGAGGCCAGCGAAACCATTCCCACTGCCGGCCGCCCATGGATCGCCCGCCCTGCCGAGGCATACACTGCGGCAGCCCTCCGTGAGCGCCTGATTGGCGGAATCCGCAGCTGGCGTGATTACCCGCCGTCGTTGCGCATCTGGTTTTGGCTGGTTCCTGCCCTGACTACGCTGATCGGCGGCATCCTCCGTTTTGTGCGGCTGGACAACCCGCACAGCCTGGTCTTCGACGAAACGTACTACGTCAAGGATGCCTACTCCTACCTGGTCAGCGGCTACGAGCGCAATTGGCCGGACAAGGCCAACGACTCCTTCAACGCCGGCAACCCTGCCATCCTGCTGAACAGTCCCGAATACGTGGTCCATCCACCGGTGGGCAAGTGGATGATCGCCGGGGGCATGTGGCTGTTCGGATCGGATAATCCGTTTGGCTGGCGGTTCGGCGCGGCGCTGACGGGCACCCTGTCCGTCCTGCTTCTGACGCTCATCGCCCTGAAACTGTTCCGCTCCCTGCCACTGGCCGCGGCGGCCGGACTCCTGCTCGCCGTCGACGGCCACCACCTGGTGATGTCGCGGACCTCGCTGCTGGACATCTTCCTGATGTTCTGGATCCTGGCCGCCTTCGGGGCCTTGCTGATGGACCGCGACGACGGGCGCCGGCGCCTGGCTGCCCGGCTCGCACGGCTGGCAGCGGTGTCGACGACGGGCCGCCCTTCCGGTGGCCAGCTCCTGGCGGGCCCGTGGCTGGGTATCCGCTGGTGGGGGGTCGCTGCGGGCGTCTGCATGGGCCTCGCAATAGGTACTAAATGGTCTGGCCTGTTCTTCCTCGCCGGTTTCGGTATCCTCACTGTCCTGTGGGATCTGAATGCGCGCCGGGTGGCCGGCATCCGTGGCTGGATCAGCGGGGGAATCATCAAGGACGGACTGCCGGCCTTCGCCAGCATGGTTCCCGTGGCCGCCCTCGTGTACACGGCAACGTGGACCGGCTGGTTCCGTTCCGGGGATGCCTACTTCCGCCACTGGGCCGAGGACCATCCGGATGCAAGGTGGGGCTGGGTGCCGGACTCCATCCGCTCGCTTGCCCATTACCATCTGGAGGCTTATAAGTTCCACCAGGGCCTGAGTTCGGAGCACCCGTATGAGGCCAGCGCCTGGAGCTGGCTGGTCATGGGCCGGCCAACCTCGTTTTACTACCAGCAGCCGGGACCGGAGACCCCGGAGTGCGCTGCCGCCCGCTGCGCCTCGGCCATCCTCTCCGTCGGGAACCCCTTGATCTGGTGGAGTGCCGCGATCTCACTGGTGGTCCTGGTCTTCTGGTGGGCTGGACGCCGTGACTGGCGCGCAGGAGCTGTCCTGGCGGGCGTCGCTGCGGGGTATCTGCCGTGGTTCATGTATCCGGAACGCACCATGTTCTTTTTCTATGCAGTCTCCTTTGAGCCGTTCCTGATACTCGCCCTCGTGTACTGCCTGGGCCTGGTCCTGGGCCGGGAAAGCGACCCGCTCTGGCGCCGGCGTTCCGGACTTTACCTGCTGGCGCTGTTCGTCGCCGCTGCGCTCCTGCTCTCCGCTTTCTTCTACCCCTTGTGGACCGCGGAGACCATTTCCTACGAGGAATGGCGTTTCAGAATGTGGATGCCTTCCTGGATCTAGGGCAGGATGGCATCAAACCCTCGAAATAGCCGCGCGCCGCGGTACGGCTGCGGAACGGAGACGCCCCCGTGCGGGAAGCAAGCACAGAACTCCTGGTGGAGCTGGACCCGGACAGCAATGTCACTGACCTGCTGCTCCAGCAGGAAGCTGCAAACACAGCCCACCCGTTGTACGCCCGAAAGGGCCCCAACGGGTGGACTGATGTACCCGCGCACAAGTTCCTGCAGGATGTCCGCGCCCTCGCGAAGGGTCTGATTGCCGGTGGCGTGGAGCCCGGCGACAGTGTGGTGGTGATGTCCGCAACCCGCTATGAGTGGACGCTGGTTGACTTCGCCGTCTGGTTCGCCGGCGGCGTCACCGTGCCCGTGTATGAGACCTCCTCCCCGGGGCAGCTGGAGTGGGTTTTGCGCGACGCCGGCGCCCGCCATGTTTTCGCCGAGGACCGCGCCACCGTGGCTCTGATCGCCAGGGTGCTGGAAGCCTCGACCCTCCTGCAGGACCGGCTGGTCAGTGTGGTCAGGATGGATTTCGACGGCGAAGCACCGGACCTCGCCAGCCTCTCGGCCGCCGGAACGGGGGTAACGGACGCCGAACTGGAACGCCACCGCACCGCCGCCGGCCTGGCCGACGTCGCATCCCTGGTCTACACGTCCGGCACCACCGGCCACCCCAAAGGCTGCGAGATCACCCACGGTAATTTTGCGCTCGTGGCCGTCAATGTGGTGGCTTTCCTGCCTGAGATCCTGAAGCAGCCCCACGCGCGGACACTGATTTTCCTGCCCCTGGCCCATGTGCTGGCCCGGGCTGTCCAGGTGGCCTGCCTCCATGCAGGCGCAACGCTGGGCCACGTCAACGGTGCTGCGGTGTTGCTTGAGGATCTGGGGACATTTAGACCGACTTTCCTCCTGGCCGTGCCCCGGATTTTCGAGAAGGTGCGCGCGGGCGCCGCGCACAAGGCAGCCATGGCAGGCCGGTCACGGATCTTCGGGGCGGCCTCCGCAGCGGCCATCCGCTACTCCACCGAGCAGGACAAAGCCGCCCGCGGTCAAGGCGGCGGGCCGGGCTTCGGGTTGCGGGTGCGGCATGCCCTTTTTGACCGGCTTGTGTATGCCCGGCTCCGCCACGTCTTTGGCGGCCGGGTGGGCCATATCGTGTCCGGGGCCAGCCCCCTGTCATCCGACGACGCGCATTTCTTCCGCGGGGCGGGGATCCCGGTTCTGGAGGGCTACGGGCTGACCGAAACCACGGCGCCCTGTACGGCCAACACGATCGGCCGCACCCGGGTGGGTAGCGTGGGCATCCCCCTGCCGGGAACCACCGTCAGGGTCGCGGAGGACGGCGAAGTGCTGGTCAAGGGCATCGGTGTCTTCAAGGGATACCACGCCAACGAAGCGGCCAACGCGGCGGCCTTCGTAGACGGGTTCTTCCGCACCGGGGACCTCGGCGAACTCGACCCTGAGGGATTCCTGACCATCACCGGCCGCAAGAAGGACCTGCTGGTGACCGCCGGCGGGAAGAACGTGGCTCCCGGCCCCCTCGAAGCAAAGATCCGCACTCACCAGCTCGTAGACCACGCAGTGGTGGTGGGCGATGGGAAACCCTATGTTGCCGCGCTCGTCAGCCTGGATCCCGCCGGCCTGGAAAACTGGTGCCAGGAAAACAGCGTGAAGCTATTGCCTCTGGCCGAGGCGGCCCGGGACTCCCGCGTCCGGAGCGCGATTCAGACAGCCGTGGATGAAGCCAACACGCTGGTGTCCAAGGCTGAAGCCGTCCGGAGTTTTGCCATCCTGGCTGCGCCGCTCACGGAGGAGTCCGGTCACCTGACGCCATCACTGAAACTTAAGAGGGCCGCCGTCGTCAGTGATTTTGAAGCGGAGATTACCGGCCTGTACCGCAGTTAGGCCGGAACCTGAGCGGCTTCCTGGTCATCTGTGAGCAGACCGCGACGGCGTCGTGTGGGCCAGGTGAGGATCAGCGTGACCACTGAGGCCAAGAAGACAAGTCCGGCGATGACGATGCCCGCATCAATCCAGAACTGCCCCGGGAACAGACGGATCAGCGTGTCCTCAAGCGCGAAAGTCCAGGAACCGCTGGCGAAGAACAGCCGGTGGAACTCCGTGAAGAACTGCTGCCAGCTCAGCACGGCCAGTGCGCCAAGACCCAGGATGATGGCCAGGGACACAATGGAGCCCGCGAACAGCCCCCGCCGCACTCCCCCTGCGCTTCGACGGCGCAGGTAGGCGATCGCCACGATACTGAGCACGATCAGGAGCGCCCCCGCGGCGAAGGCCGAGAGAATGACCAGTTTTACGTCCGCCATGTGGCTGACTTCGCCATCCTTGAACAGATTGCCGCCGCTGCGGTTCACCAGGTCTCCGAGGTACCGCGGCCCTGCCCAGTTACTGAGATAGTCGACGGCGTAGGAGCCGTAGGTCATCCTGTCGTCGGTACTGAAGCCGTAGCCGTCCCCGGGAAAGCCGGGCCTGTTGTACTCAACCCACAGGAACAGCGGGCTGGTCACGGCTCGGACGGCGAGCACCAACAGGATCGCTGGGTAGCACAAGGCCAGGAGGACCTGCCAGATGCGCGGGGCCACTGGTTTTGCGTTGGCAGCGCTTTCCCGCTCCGCGTTGCGGCGCTCCACTTCCTCTTCGGGAGGCCGGACCTGGAGTGCCGAGGTGGGGAGCGGTTCACTATAGGGACTGGACTGGTGACGCGCCGCACCGGTAAGGGGTACTTTCTTCCCGGCAGCCACGGCGGAGGACCCGACGGCGGAGGACCCGACGGCGGCGGCCCCGACGGCGGTACGCTCGGTTCCAGCGCGACCGGCGTCAGCGCGGTCCGCTGGCAAAGGTTCGTCCCAGGCAGGTTCTCCCCCTGAAGGTTCGTCCCTGGCAGGCTCAACGGCAGCAGGCTCAACCACTGCAGGCTCAACGGCAGCAGTGTCAGCGGCTGCAGGTTGAGCGTCAGCAGGTTCGAAGGCTGCCTCCGCCGCTTTGCGGTCGGCTCGGCTTTCGGGCTGACCTGTCAGCCAGGCAAATGCGGGCTCATCCGAGTCCGAAGAAGTATCAAGGTGCGGATCCGGCTGCGGCTCCGTGCTCTTGGCAGGGGTCGGCGAGTTGTCGTTCACAGCAGCGTCACTTCCGTTGGGGTCCGCGCCGCCCGGCTTTGGTCCGGGCAGTGCAGGGTGTCTGGTCTCGAGCCTACCGGCCTAGTTGTCATACTCGGTCCAAGGGATGTTCCAGTCCCCATAGCCGTCGTCCAAAGCGGCGTAGTCGCCCTCGGTGTTGATGATCTGCACAACATCGCCCGTGGTCATGTTGTCAAAGACCCAGGCTGCCCCGTCGGGAGCGAACCCGATGCAGCCGTGGGAAACGTTCGTGTTGCCAATGTAGGGGAAGGCGGACTCGAGCGCCTGGTGAATGTACGCCCCACTGAGCGTCAGCCGGATGGAGTATTCCACATCCACTTCACCGTAATACGCAGGGTCCCCTGGTTTGAGGCCGATGCTCGCGGCGCGGAAGTGATCGAAGCGGTTCTTCTCCATCAGCACGGCGTAGCCACGGGCGGACGGGAATCGCTTGTCGCCCATGCTGACCGGGAGGGTCTTGACTACCTGGTCGTTGACGCTCAGGGTGAAGGTGTGTGCGGCGGCGTCGGCGATGGCAACTTTCTTGTCACCGAAACGGATGGTCGCCTTCTTGTTGAAGTTGGCGATCTGGCCGTTGCCGAGGTCTACTCCGAAGAGCTGCATGTCCATGGAGACGGTGGAGTTGGCTGCCCAGAAGGCTTCCGGGCGGTAGCGGACCATGGTATCGCTGAACCAGTGGAAGGCCCCGGCCTGGCCGGCGCTGGAGGTGATCTTGATGGCCTTCTCCACAGCATCCCGGTTGACCACCGGCTCGCTGAAGACCACCTGCAGTGGCTGGCCAACGCCCACCTTCATGCCATCCAGGGGGTAGATCGCGGCGTTGGCCTCGTTGGTGCTGGACACCGTATTAAATGACTGCGTGGTGGTGGTTTCGCGTCCTGCTTCGTCGGTTACCACGTACGTGTAGCTGTATTCAGTGTTGAATTTCAGCGGTGCCGTGGCTGACCAACTGCTGCCATCGGTGGCGAAGGTGCCCGGGATTGCTTCGCCCGAGGTGCTGGTGAGCGTGACACTCTCGATCCTGCCGTGGCCGACCTTCACGGAGACCGGCGATGCCGGGTTGACCTGTTTGGCGGCGGCGGCAGGCGTGATGTCCACCTTGACCGGAGGCACCACGGGCGATGCCACGCCCGGTGCCGAACGGACTGCGGAAGCTGCTTCCGATTCGAGGGCGCCGCGGGTCACACCCGGAGCGACGGCGGCGAAGACACCGCCTGCTGCAGCAAGGACGCAGACGGCTGCCACAACGAGAATCTTTTTGGCGGTCGACATCCGGTATGGCTTTGCTTCAGGCTCCATAGTCCGATCATATTGGTTGAAGGTAACAACCCCGGGCGCGGTCAGCGCCCGGGGAGTCACACCTCAGTAACGATAATGCTCCGGCTTGTAAGGGCCGGCGACGTCGAGGTCCAGATATTCAGCCTGTTCCTTTGACAGTTCGGTGAGCTCGACGTCGAGGGCATCCAGGTGGAGCCGGGCAACCTTTTCATCGAGGATCTTCGGCAGGACGTAGACCTGCTTGTCGTACTCCCGCTCGCCTGCCGGCTGGTCCCGCTTCGTCCACAGCTCGATCTGGGCAATCGTTTGGTTGGCGAAGGAGTTGCTCATCACGAAGGACGGGTGGCCGGTAGCGTTCCCAAGGTTGAGCAGGCGGCCCTCGGACAGGACAATGATGGAGCGCTCTTCCGCAGTCCCGGCGTCGAGCACCCACTCGTGCACCTGGGGCTTGATCTCGACCTTCTTGACGCCGGGGATCCTGGCCAGGCCGGCCATGTCGATCTCGTTATCGAAGTGGCCGATGTTGCCCACGATCGCCTTGTCCCGCATCCCGGCCATATGCTCCGCCATGATGACGTCCTTGTTGCCCGTGGTGGTGATGAAGATGTGGCCTTCGCTGAGGACGGACTCAAGCTTGGCCACCTGGTAGCCGTCCATTGCTGCCTGAAGGGCGCAAATAGGGTCGATTTCGGTGACGATCACACGTGAGCCCTGGCCGCGGAATGCCTCTGCCGCGCCCTTGCCGACGTCGCCATAGCCGCAGACGACGGCGACCTTGCCGCCCATCAGGACGTCCGTGGCGCGGTTGATGCCGTCGGGAAGGGAGTGCCGGATGCCGTACTTGTTGTCGAACTTGCTCTTGGTGACGGAGTCGTTGACGTTGATGGCCGGGAACAGCAGCTTGCCCTGTTCCGCGAGCTGGTAGAGGCGGTGCACGCCTGTGGTGGTTTCCTCAGTGACGCCGCGCAGGCGGGACCCGATCCGGGTCCACCGCTGGGTGTCCTCGTGGAGGGAGGCGCGGAGCGCATCCAGGAAGATCCGGCCTTCTTCGGACTCATCCTCGGCCGCGGCCGGCACAGCACCCGCGGCCTCGAACTCAACACCCTTGTGGACCAGCATGGTGGCGTCCCCGCCGTCGTCCAGGATCATATTCGGGCCGAGCTCCGGATCAGCGTCTGCACCGGGCCAGGTGAGGATCTGCTGCGCAGTCCACCAGTATTCTTCGAGGGTTTCGCCCTTCCAGGCGAACACTGGAACTCCCTGGGGGTCCTCAACGGTGCCGCTGCCCACCACGATGGCGGCCGCAGCTTCGTCCTGGGTGGAGAAAATGTTGCAGGAGGCCCAGCGGACCTCGGCACCGAGCGCCGTGAGGGTTTCGATCAGGACGGCGGTCTGCACCGTCATGTGGAGGGAACCGGCGATCCGCGCGCCCTTCAGCGGCTGGCTGGGACCAAACTCCTTGCGAAGGGACATCAGCCCGGGCATCTCGTGCTCGGCCAGCCGGATCTGGTGGCGTCCGGCTTCGGCCAGCGAAATGTCGGCGACCTTGTAGTCAATTGTCATGGTATTCCTTTGCTCTGTCCGATAGCGCGACGGCGTCGAAGCGTCTGCGTGCAAGTCGATTGGGATGAAAGTCAGGAGACAGCGGAGTCGTGCTGGTCGGAGCCGGCCGCGGTGGCGGCCTGGAGCAGTTCCGGCGGAAGGAGGAGCGGGATGCCGTCCTGGATCGGATACCGGAGCTTCACGCCCGACTCTCCCGCCGCCGTCGACACAAGCTCTTCGCCTTCCTGGACCAGCGGCGAGCCGGTCACGGGACAGCGCAGGACGGACAACAGCTCAGGACTGATCTTTGCCATGGTGGATGCTCCCGAAAGGGCGCGCGTGCGCGCCGGTGGCTGACTGATTAGCAGGTTCAAGCCTACCGCCACATCAGTATCGGCCAGGTGCGCGGCCGAGGAGGTTCGCGGTCAGAAAGATGCGCGCGCGTCGAGGATTCGAACAGAACAGTGTGCGCGTGGAACATTCGACCCGGGTGGTCCGCAATCAGGACGGTTCGCGCAGGATCCGCAGATGCCCCCGGCGGGTACCTTCGGCACCGGCCGGCGCTTCCAGCGCTGAATGCGCGGCACGCTGGGCCTGCGTTGTCTGCGGCTTGGGTGGCAGCGCCGCTGCTTCCCGGACCGCGTTGGCCAAGGCCAGGAGATCATCCGGGCCGGGCTGCTGCGGGGTGGTGGGCATCGCCAGGCGAAGCACTTCCCAACCACGGGGAACCGTCAGCGATCCGGCATGCTGCTCGCACAAATCGTAACAATGCGGCTCCGCGTAGGTGGCGAGCGGGCCGAGCACGGCGGTGGAGTCCGCGTAGACGTACGTCAAAGTTGCCACCGCTGACTGACGGCAGGCCGATCTTGAACATTGACGGATAGCTCCCACGACATCACAGACTACTCTGTCTGAGCGGATTTTCCCCGTATTTGCCGCTCCAGTGGCCGCGCCCCGGCGCTGCCCGCGGTTAGTGTCGCGTAAAACTGCGGCCGGGTTTACAGTCAATGTATGCAGTCATCGAACCATGATTCAGCTTTTTCGGTCCGTTTGGCTGACCCGGACGACCGAAGCGGAGAAGCGGGACCGGACTCACCGGGCCGCAGCTTTGCAATGCGCCGCAGGAACCGCCATGGCCGCGGCCTTCGAGGGGAACTGGTCCTGCCCACGCATCCCGGGTACCGGACGCGGTCTGACCGTTTTGATGACATGGTGCTGGACTCTGCCCAGCGGCTGCACGACATCTGGGGCAAGACGCTGGACGGCGTCCGATTCGCCGTGGATGAGATACCGCCGGATCTGGAGCAGTTGGTGGCCAACGGCGCGCCGCCGCCGATGGGCGTCTACACTCCCGCAACGGACGAGGAAGGACCTGTCATCACCCTGTATCGGCGGGTGGTGGAACAGGTCTGCGGCAGCCGCGACGAACTCCAGGACCTGGTCCACGACGTTGTGGTTGAGCACACTGCCGAAATGCTCGGAGTGGCACCGGAAACACTCGATCCGGTGTACCGCCGCCGGTACTGAGCCGCAGGCAGATAGCCCTCGGCACCAGGCGGCCGTCGCATAGCTGCTGGTGAGCGACCGGCGGCTAGCCATCGGTATTGAACCCGCCAAAACCAGCCTTAGCTAGCGAGGGCGACCGCTACCTTTTCCTGGCCCGACGCGGCCGGCATCAAGGCAAGGATCGAAATGTCATCCCGGCCTTCCTGCTGCAGCAGCAGGGCGCCATAGGCGGCGTCGCCGGACGCCGAGACCACGTACGCCACCACGGCTGACTCCCCGACCGTTTCCGGGAGCTTGATTGAGGTGGTGGTGCCGCCGGCGACGTCGGCAGTCGCCGCCGGGCGGATCTTGCCGTCCGCGGTGATGGGCGCGTAGGAAATCGTGGCCCGGTTCTCCAGCACGCCGAAGACCAGGCTGCGGTCACCGCCCTGCGGCACAGGGACAACATGCTGGCTCCCCAGCCTGACGCCTGAGGCTGCCCAGGCAACATCTGACGCCTTCTCGCCGTTGACGCCGCGCGTAACCCGCGCCGAAGCCACGAACGACACGTCCGAACTGGTGGATACCGTGTAGTGGCCAGCCGGGACACCAGCCAGTGATATCTCGGTGACGGACCCGGCCTTGGCAGTGACCACACCGCCGCCGGGCAGGGCTTTCTGACCGTCCCCGCCGAAGAGCTTGACCTCCACTACGGCGTCCGAGGGGCCTGGGACGGTGATGTTAAGCGCAGGGCCGGCGTCGCCGAAGCCGCCTTTGCCGGTGATGGCAGAAATCCCGCCGGCGTCCTGGATGTCCAGACCGGTCATGACCTGGCGGGCGGCCGGGGCGGCCCCTGGCACGATGAAGTCCACGCCCCCGGGTGTCAGTCCCCTGAGGACGCTCTGTTGAATGGCTGCCGCCACGGGGCCGCCGGCGCTGCGGACATGGACGCTCAGCTGCGGCTCACCGGGGGCGAGGCCCGCGAGGACGATTGAACGGGTGGTTCCCGGAGCGACGAGCAGACCCCTGCTGCCAGGGGCCTGAATCTGCCCCTTGCTGCCAAACAGCTCCAGGCTCACGGTGGCGGGGGTGCTCGAGGCGTTGTTGAGGACCAGGACGGCCGTGCGGCCCAGAGTGGTGCTGGCGCCGGCGAGCCAGAGGTCGTTGGCCGGCGGCGTGCAGTTGGCTGCTGCTGAACCTTGCAGGTCGCCGTCCGTGGCCGCATATTTCAGCGCACCGGCCGCTGACGGTTTCTGGCCTGCCATGGCCTCCGCGCCCAGCACGGTGGCGCCAGTCACGCTGCGACCGTTGAGCACGCCGGCTTTCAGATCCTGGGGACCGGCCTCCTGGGCAGGCTGGCCGCCACCCTTGGCGATCTCGACGGCGGGCGTTCCGTTGAGGGCGATGAGTTGGCTGGCGGGCAGGACACCACCGGGCGCGCTTAGCACGGCGCCGGTGACGACGCTTTTGGCCGTTGCGGATTCGGGGCTGAATTGGGGGTCGGTGCCCGCTTGAGTGCCTTCGAGTAGGCGTGCCGGTCCCGGACATACCCCGACGCTCGCCCCGGCAGGAACGGAAGCCAGCCCGGCCGGAATCCCGCGGCTGCCCGCGGACTGCGGGGCGAAGGATGCAGCAGCGACGATGCCGCCTGCCGCCGCGACAATTGCCACCGCGGAAACCAGTCCAACGAGCAATTCCCTTGAGGGCCTTCTCCTCGCAGCAGGCCGGGCAAGTCCAGGGACAGTGGCCACCGCCGGCGCGCCTGCGGTGGCGTTCTGTTCCTTGGCTGGTGTCGTCGGTTTCCCGGCCGTCGGTGCGGAGCCTGGCGCGTCCTTATGCATTCTGGTGTTCCTTACGCAAAGATCCCTCGTCCCGTGACAGGCCAGTGTTGGGCCGACGTGCGGGCATGGGTAGGGCGAGTATCACGGTGAGTGCGAAGACCGTGATCTGTGCGATTCCGGACCACAGGGCCCACGGGGCGTCATACCGGATGGTCAACTGGCCTGCCGAGGCCGGCAAGGTGAAGGCCTGGGCAGAGCCTGACGTTGTGGACGTGAGTTTCTGCCCGTCGAACCAGGCACTCCATCCCGGATCCGCCCGCTCGGCGAGCACAACAAGCCTGCCTTCCGGGCCCCCGGAGACGGTGGCGTCGACGTCGTCGTATCTGGAGGGCACCAGAGCCACCGTGGCTCCGGCCGGGTCCACAATCCGCACGCGATGGGCGACGTCAGCAGGCTGCAGTGCGGGCTGGTTGAGCGGAGTAATCCGCCAGAGCCAGCCCACGTCGGTCTGGCCTACGGCAACCAGGCCCGGCACTGCGTCCATCCTGCTGGCCGTCAACTGGGCCGCCGTGTCCGCCGAGCGCAGCACCACGAACCCGGCGCCCAGGCGCTCCAACTCCGGCCTGGGGTCCACACCCTGCCCGGCCACCACTGTGGCCACAACACTGCGGAGCGAAGCCGTGACGTCGTCATCTTCCCTGATTGTCTCCTGGCCCGGTGCGCCCATGATGTTCCGGGCGGCGGCGATGGCCGACAGGCTGTCCAGTGTGGTTCCTGCGCCGCGCATCAGCGAGGCGTCAAAAGTGCCGTTCTCGTGGGTGCTGATCAGCAGGGTGCGTGTCTGCTCCGGTCCCGTACCCCGGTCGATCGCCGTAGCGGGAAGCGTCCGCGCATTTGCTGCCTCCACGAGCCGCGGTGTTCCAAGCGCCGGTGCGGCAGGATCTTCGGCAGGTTGGGCCGCAACGGCGGGCCGAAGGATGTTCTGCGCCGACCAGACCGCCATGCCGGCCAATGGACCGGCCAGGAGTATCACCGTGGCAACAGCGGTGGCAGAGCGAAGGGCAACGCTGCGCCTGACGTTCAGCGAGGCGGAGCGGTCAGCGGCGTCCAGCAGGCGCTCGGCGCCGATAAGCGCCGCCGCAAGGAGCATAAAACCGGCGGCCGAAACTGTCGGTCCGGTGAACGGCGTGACCACCGTGTCTGAGGTGGCGGCGGTAGCAACATGTCCGGCGAGCCAGCCGCCCACCAGGACGACCAGTGCCGCCACCCAAAGGGCGCGTGCAGTCCGGCTCCGTTTCCCGGGGAGAAAAAGGGCGGCCACCCCCAGAAGCAGGACCGGGACGGCCACGAGCAGCGCCAAAAGGAGTGCCCATGGGATAACCTCCCCGTTGAACAGCGCAAGGCCGTACAGGCCGCCGCCGGGTGCAAAGAGCAGGGGCTGGCCCAGAAGCTGCTGCCACAGGGGTGCCGCCTCGAATCCGAGCGGAACGCCCGGATCCGCCAGGAGCGCCCGAGGCCTGTCTATGACGGAGAGTCCGAAGGGAAGAAAAAGTGCAGCGCTGGGCAGCAGCGCCCACCACACCGTGCGGCCACGCCGGCCCAGCATCAGCCCGCAGAGCACAATCAGCACCGCGGCGGGGATTAGCAGCGCCGGTGCAGAGGCGGCAACTACAGCCAGTGCCAGGCCCGCAGCGGCCGCGGCCGTCCAGGAGGGCATGCCGTTGATCCCGGGCCGTGAAGGCGGCTTTTCGGTGAACCGACGCTCGCCCGGGGACGGCAGGGCAAACCGCCCATGGCCCACAGCGGACCCTGTGGCACGCAACAGTGCAAGGACCAGCAGCGGGATCACGATGTGGGCAACCAATGCCCCCGCCCGGCCTTGGTTGAGGGCCACCTGGAGGGCCGGTGCGGCAGCCCAAAAGAGAGCCGCAATAAAGCGGCAGCGGCGCCGGGTGGTCACCCCGCCAGCGGCAAACCATGCCGTCAGGCCAGACAGCGGGGCAGCGAGCAGAAGCAGCCAGGCCATGGCCGCATTGGCATTTCCGCCGCCGAGAACGCCGAGGATCCACAGCACGTAGTCAAAGGGGTCGCCCCTGCCGGGAAGGCCTGCCCCGAGGCTGATCCACCAGCTGGAGGCGTGATGCCAGATTTCGGCCAAGGATGCCGACACCGGAATCAGTCCGCCACCGGAAACGGCTTCGGCCCGAAACAACCCACTGAGCGCCGTGAGGGAGGCTGCTGCCGCGATGATGATGGCAGCCAGCGCCCCTGCACCCACCCAGCCACGTTCAGTGGTGGTCATGGCCGCGAAGTCGTCGGAGGAGTCGCCTGTCGGCTGATCGGCCAGCGGATCCTGCATCAAGCCGTCGGCAGTAGACCTGTCTGCGCCCAAGGCCTCGATCAGGGAGCGGCGGTGGTTCCACACTTCACGGCGGGGGGTCTGTAGTTTCCTGATGACGGAACGCCGGATCCGGCGGGTACTGGCCGCCGTACGGCGGGACTTAGCCAGAGCGGCGGGCCGGGCCAGAGCCGCGAACGTGGCTAGTAACTGAGAGAATCCGTGCCCCGGATCCTTGACGGCAATGCTGAGCACGAGTTTGAAGACGCTGCCGAGCAGCGCCCCCACTGCGTGGAAAGGCACTTTCCAGAGCGGCGCGTGCTTAAGCCGGAGGTGGACCTGCGCTTTGCGGGCCGCGGAGGGGTTTCCTTGGGCGTGGGGCCGATGGGCCACATGGAACATCCGGGCGGTGGGCACCACGACGACACGGTGCCCGGCAAGACGGTTGCGCCAGCAGAAATCCACGTCGTCGCCGGTGCCCGGGAGCGCGGGGTCAAAGCCCGCCAGATGTTCCCAGATGTCACGGCGCACCAGCATGCCGGCCGAATTAACCGCGAAGGTGTCCGAACGGCCGTTGTATTGGCCCTGATCGAGTTCGTCGGCATCGATCAGGGTGAGGCGCTCAGCCCACCGGCTGGTGGACAGTCCTACGTCGATCAGCCGGCGTTTGCTGTGCCAGTCCAGTTGCTTGCAGCCGGCGACTGTGACGGACGGTGCCCGTTCCACGGCCCCCAAGAGCTCCGCCAGGGCCTCCGGCGCGGGGGCTGCATCGTCATGGAGCAGCCAGATCCACTCTGTGGCGGCCCGTTCGGACTGGCCCTCCCAGGGCGAGCGCGCGGTGAGCCCGGCGCGCACGGCGCTACCCATGCCGCCCCTGCCGTGCGGAAACCCGATGACGTTCTCAGCACCGAGAGCGCGTTCCAAGAGGACTGCGGAATCGTCGCGTGAGCCGGTATCCACTCCGATGACGGCATCGGCGGGCCGGGTCTGGTCCGCGAGGGCGGCCAGGGTTCTGGGCAGATAGGCACTGCCGTTGTGGGAAACCACAACGGCAGTGACATGTACTTCCTGAAGAATTAGCTTGCTCGCTTCCTTAGCCGCCGGCGTTCACGCTCGGAAAGGCCACCCCAAATGCCGAACCGTTCGTCATTCGCCAGCGCGTATTCCAGGCACTGTGAGCGCACATCGCATGCGCCGCACACCTTCTTGGCATCCCGCGTGGATCCGCCCTTTTCCGGAAAGAATGCTTCCGGGTCGGTCTGGGCGCACAAAGCATCAGTCTGCCAGCCGAGTTCACCTTCGTCATCAAAGTCCTGCTGGAACGGCAGTCCGATCCACACCGGCTGGGTAGCCTCGGGGCCGGGAGGGCGCAGTTCCATGGGCGGGTCGAGCTCGTCCTCGTCGTGCCCGCCGTCGAGGAGCGCTTCGTGGGCCGCAAGGAAGGCAGTGGCCTGGTCCTGGAGCGGGTCTTTGGTGTTTCGGTTGTAGCGGTCCGCGGCGTCAGGATCGGCAGGATCCACGTACCAGTCGCTCGGTACGCCCCGTGCGCGGTATTTAGCCGTTGCCTGGCCGGCGACGGCATCTTCATGGATACGCTCTGCTTGCCCCACGGCGACCCTCCTGAAAGTTTGCAGCCACTGCATGGTTCCCCCTGGCCCTCGGTTGAGTGCCGGTATTTATGCAGTCGCTTTCGATATCTAATTACACGTGTGTAACTAGCGGAGAGTCAAGCCGTCGATGGGATAATAATCAACTTTCCGGGCGAAACGCCGTCACGCCACGCCCGGAAATTTTCTCAAGGACCGGCGCGCCGAAAGGTGGGCGGCCCCACCGTAAAGCCCGTAGCCTCCGAATGCCACGAATAGCGGCCAAAAGTACAGGTGCTGCTGCAATAAGACAAATAGGGTGACAAATTAACTGTGAGGAAGATCACATAACGATGGAGGGCTGCGGACCGCCGTTCAGGCGGCGAAGCAGCTGCTCCCCCATCAAGGGTGTGCCCGGGGCCCCGTGGCAAGATGGTGCCATGAGCATCCCGGCGATCGAACTGATGACCAACCTGCGTTCCGGCCACGCCACCTCGCCCCGACTCACCTGGTACGGGCCGGACTCCGAGCGCGTGGAACTCTCGGGCCGCGTCCTGGACAACTGGGTCGCCAAAACCGGCAACCTGCTGCAGGACGAACTGGATGCCGAACCGGGGATGCGGCTGGGCCTTGACCTTCCCGTCCACTGGAAATCACTGATTTGGGCCCTGGCCGCCTGGCAGCTCGGCATGGAAACAGTCCTCGACGGCGGCGAGGCTGACATGCTCGTCACCGACAAGCCCGGAACCGAGGCAGGAAAGTACGACGCCGTTATCGCCGTCGCGCTGCCCGCGCTTGCCATGCGGTGGCCGGGAGACCTGCCCGCCGGCGTCATCGACTATGCCGCTGAGGTGCGCTCCCATGGCGACGTTTTTATGGCCCACTCAGAGCCGTCCGCGTCCGGCTGCGCCGTCGCTGACCGTCAGGGAAAGCGTCACCTCCATGAAGACCTGCTGGCCGGATTTTCCGCCCGGCACGATGAAGGCGTGAGGCTCCTGGTCACGGCCGGGGATGGTTTGGAGGCAGCCCTGGCGAACGCCCTGGGCGCCTGGCACAACGGGGGCTCGGTGGTACTGGCTCACGCCGATGTGCAGCTGACAGACCAGCTTCTGGCCACGGAACGCATCCAAGGACGGTAGCGTTCCCGGGAAGGTCCGCAGGTGGCTCAGCACTGCGGCTCCCTGGTCCCGGGGCCTCCCCGGTATTAGGGTCCCGGGGCCTCCCCGGTATTAGGGTCCCGGGGCCTCCCCGGTATTAGGGTCCCGGGGCCTCCCAGGTATTAGGGCTGCCGGGCACTTCCCGGCGCGTCCTGGTCAGGGACTTCCGAGCTGTGGGCGCTGACCGCCGCGGCTTTCCCGCCTTGGACGTTTGCCACTGCGGCTTGGTTGTGGTGGTGGCCTTCCATGATCTCGTGGTCGTGGGAGAACTCCGGCTCCTGGTCCAGTTCCTGGTTGAACACAAGGAACCGGTAGGCAAAGAAGCGGACCACCGTAGCCACCAAAATTCCGACAACACCGGCGGCGAACAGCATGTTCTTGTCGGTCACGTTATACGAATACTTGGCCAGGGCAGTGAAGCCCGTTGAGATTCCGATCCCAATGCCGTTAATGAGGATAAACATCAGGAATTCGCGGAGCACGTTTGCCTGCCGCCGATGCCGGAACGTCCACAACCGGTTGGCGATCCAGGAAAAGACCGTGGCAATGGTGGCGCCGACGAAGCGAGCCTTGGCTTCGCTGTCCGTCATGGGGCCGTGCATCAGGTAATAGGTCAGGCCGTTGTCAATGACGAACGCCACACCGCCAACTGCTCCGAACTTGGCTACCTCGCGCCAAAACAGCGAGGCTAGTCCCCGGATACGATCTGCGAGTGAGTTAATCATGACCCTCCATGGCCGTCCGTTCTGTGGGCCACACGGCCAGAGGTTTATTTTAGCCCCCAAATCTGGGAACCAGCCTGCCAGCCGGGTTGCGCGGTGGCCGGGTTACCTCGTTTGTGGCCCCGTGGCGCCCGAAAGCCGGGATACGGCGACCTTTTCTGTAGGCTGGCATATGTGACTTTTCCAGTAATCGGCGTGGTTGGCGGCGGCCAACTCGCGCGCATGATGGCCCCAGCCGCCACCGCCCTTGGTTTTGAACTCCGCGTTCTGGCCGAAGCTGAGGACGTTTCAGCCGTCTCAGCTGTCTCCACTTCACCGGTGGGTGACTACAAAGACCTCCCAACGCTCCTCGATTTCGCGGACGGCCTGGATGTTATGACGTTCGATCACGAGCACGTTCCCAACGATCACCTTCGCGAACTCCTGGCCGCCGGCGTCAACGTCCAGCCGGGCCCCGATGCCCTGGTCAACGCGCAGGACAAACTGGTGATGCGGGCCGCCATCGACAGGCTCGGCCTCCCGAACCCGGCGTGGGCTGAGGTTGCTGACGTCGCCGCGCTGGTGAACTTCGGCGATGAAATCGGCTGGCCGGTGGTCCTCAAGATGCCCCGCGGCGGCTACGACGGCAAGGGCGTGCGGATAGTTCACTCTGCCCAGGACGCAGCCGGGGCTGCTCCGTGGTTCGAGGCCATGAGCCCGCTCCTTGCGGAAGCAAAGGTCGAGTTCAGCCGCGAACTGTCCGCCCTGGTTGCGCGGACTCCCGGCGGTGAAGCGAGAGCCTGGCCGGTGGTGCACACCATCCAGGTGGACGGCGTCTGCGACGAAGTCATTGCGCCCGCCCTGGGCCTCCCCCTGGAGGTGGCGGCAGCAGCCGAAGACGCGGCCCTGCGGATCGCCCACGAACTCGGCGTCACCGGTGTGATGGCCGCGGAACTCTTTGAAACACCCGGCGCCGGCGCCGGCTTCCTCATCAACGAACTGGCCATGCGGCCGCACAACACCGGCCATTGGACCCAGGACGGTTCAGTGACCAGCCAGTTTGAACAGCATTTGCGGGCAGTCCTGGACCTTCCGCTGGGCGCCACCGACGTTCTGGGCCCGGTAGTGGTGATGAAGAATTTCCTGGGCGGCGACAACCAGGACCTGTTCTCGGCGTACCCGGCTGCCCTCGCCAGTGAGCCGGCGGCCAAGGTCCACTGTTACGGCAAGACGGTGCGTCCGGGCCGCAAGATCGGCCATGTCAACCTCGTCGGGGACTCCACCGACGATGTGGACTCGGTCCGGCGACGGGCCACCCGAGTGGCAGCCATCATCCGGGACGGCCGGGTCCCGGCCGAAGATTCCGCACGGCTTTCCGAGGAGAACGCATGAGCACCGAAACCACCCCCGGCGACGCCGGAACTGCCGGCACGGGCACTGGCCCTATTGTCGGGCTTGTAATGGGTTCAGATTCGGACTGGCCGGTGATGGAGGCCGCGGCCGATGCGCTGGCTGAGTTTGGCATACCTTTTGAAGCCGACGTGGTTTCCGCTCACCGGATGCCTACGGAAATGATCCGGTACGGGCAAACGGCCCATGAACGCGGCCTGCGCGTCATCATCGCTGGGGCCGGCGGGGCAGCCCACCTTCCGGGCATGCTCGCCAGTGTGACTCCCCTGCCTGTCATTGGCGTTCCGGTCCCGTTGAAGACCCTGGACGGCATGGATTCCCTCCTGTCCATCGTGCAGATGCCGGCCGGCGTCCCGGTCGCCACCGTGTCCATAGCCGGCGCCCGCAACGCCGGCCTGCTGGCCGTCCGTATCCTCGCCTCGGGTACGGACGCTCTGGCGGCCTCGCTCCGCGCCGATCTTGTGGACTTCGCCCAGGAGCTCAACGATGTCGCCGCCCGCAAGGGAGCCAACCTCAGGCAGAAAGTCAGCGAAGTCTTCGCTGACGGCAATGGCGTCCTCCGGGGCAGCCGCTAGGTACGGGAACATGTCCAGAAGCGAACCGCAGCACCCCGCCCCCGGTCCGGTCATGACCGACCCCGTACGGTTTCCGTCCGGCGCCTCGTCCCCGGTTCGGACCAAACGGGCCTTTGTCCTGCTGCTGATGACCCTTCTGGTGCCCGGAAGCGCGCAGCTTGTGGCCGGTGACCGTAGACTCGGCCGAACCGCGCTGCGGGTGACCCTGGGCGTCTGGGTGGTGCTGGTGGCAGCAGTGCTGCTGCTGGTCCTCAACCGCACCCTCCTGATCAACGTCATCACGAACCCTTTCGCTTCGCTGGTGATCATCCTGTTCCTGGTGGCGCTCGCCCTCGGCTGGGCCTTGCTCTTCATCAACACCCTGCGGCTCATCAGGCCGGTCCTCCTGGCACCGGGGGCACGTCCCGCCGTCGTGATTTCGCTTGTCCTTGCCCTGGTCCTCAGCAGCGGCACATTGGGTTACGCCGCTTACCTGCTCAACGTGGGCCGCAACGCCATTGGCAATATCTTCTCGGGCGGGCCGTCGATCGATCCCGTGGAGGGCCGCTACAACTTCCTGATGATGGGTGGCGACGCCGGCGATGACCGGACCGGGCGGCGCCCGGACAGTCTTTCCGTGCTCAGCGTGGATGCCAAGACCGGCCAGACTGCCATTATCTCCGTGCCGCGAAACCTCCAGAACGCCCAGTTCAGCGAGGGCTCCCCCATGCGCAAGGTCTACCCGGATGGGTACAACTGTGGTGACGAGTGCCTGGTCAACGCCATCAACACCGAGGTCACCAACAAGTACAAGGACCTGTACCCCGGGGTGGAGGATCCGGGCGCGCAGGCCACACTGGAGGCGGTCTCCGGCACCCTGGGGCTCAAGGTCCAGGCCTACGTCCTGGTGGATATGGCGGGCTTCGCCAAACTCATTGACGCTATGGGCGGCATCAAAATCAAGGCCGGCGGCTGGGTTCCGATGAGCGGTTTCTACGACGAAGCCACCCGCACTCATGGCATGCCATTGGGCTGGATACCCGCCGGTGAACAGACCCTCGATGGCGACCATGCACTTTGGTACGGAAGGTCCCGCGAATACGTCGACGACTATTCCCGGATCCAACGCCAGCAGTGCGTCCAGCAGGCCATGCTGAAGCAGTTGGACCCGGCCACGCTGCTGTCCAAGTTCGAGGACATCGCCAACGCAGGCACCAAGGTGGTGGAGTCCAATATCTCTTCGTCCCAGCTGGGCAGTTTCGTTGACCTCGCCATGAAGGCCAAGGGGCAGTCGGTCAAGCGGCTCACCATCGGACCGCCCGACTTCGACCCCTCCTTCTCCACGGTGCCTGACTTCGACGTCATCCACGACAGGGTGGACCAGCTGCTGGCATCTGCCTCGGGCCCCCAGGCTGCCGCACCCGTCGACGGCATGGTGCAGCCTCCCACGGCTGGCGGAGAGTTGCAGGCAGCCGGACCGTTGCGCTCTGTTTCCGGCCCCTCAGGCGGTTGGCCCGCACAACAGACTGCCCCGCCGTCGTCGGACTTCACACCGGTGACCACAACACCCGATGGAAAGCCAATCACTGAGGAGCTGCTGACCCAGCTCAAGCGCGACGGCAACGAGGAGGCCATCCGCGAACTCGTGGCCACGAACGGTCAGTGCGCGCCCTTGTAGGGGCCCGCTGACCACGCTGCCCCGCCTAGACACCCACTTGAAGACCTGAACACTAAGGAATGGACCCGGCTGTGTACGAACTTGAAAACGCCCTTCGCGACTATGCCTGGGGATCCAGAACAGCCATCGCAGAACTTTTGGGGCGCCCTGCGTCCGGTGGTCCGGAAGCCGAACTGTGGATCGGTGCACACCCCGGTGCTCCGTCAATGGCCCGCCGGACCGACGGCTCGGAAACACCACTGGATGCGTTGATTGCCTCAGATCCGGAGCACTTCCTGGGCAGCGAATCAGTAGCGGAATTTGGGCCGCGGCTACCTTTCCTGGCAAAGATTCTTGCGGCTGCCCAGCCCTTGTCGCTTCAGGTTCACCCCAGCATCGAGCAGGCGAAGGCTGGTTTTGCGCGGGAAAATGCTGCCGGCATCGCCCCGGACGCAGCCAACCGGAATTACCGGGACGACAACCACAAGCCCGAGATGATCCTTGCGCTGACGCCCTTTGAATCGCTCTGTGGATTCCGGGATCCTGCCGCCACCCGGAAGATCCTGGCCCATATTGGCTCTTGTTTCGACCCGATCGAAACCGAGGTGCCGCACCTGCTGACCGAACTGATCCAGTTCCTGGAAAATCCGGACGAGGGCGCCGGCCTGAGGGCTGCCTTCGAACGTCTGATTCAGGGCGGCGAAGATGTCCCGCTGGCCACGGCGACGGTGGCGGCAGCCCTGACGTCGGGAGCTTCGCTGGCACCGTACGAGACGGAACTGTCCACGGTCGTCAGCCTCAATGAGCAGTACCCGGGTGATCCTGGGGTCCTGATATCGCTGCTCCTCAACCGCATCTCGCTGGCCCCCGGTGAGGCTGTCTACCTGCCCGAGGGCAAGATCCATGCCTACCTCTCCGGCCTGGGAGTGGAGGTCATGGCCTCCTCCGACAACGTGCTCCGGGGCGGACTGACACCCAAATTCGTTGACGTGCCCGAACTCCTGCGCACCGTCGACTTCACTTCCGTGGCGGTCCCGATGTTGAACCCGGAAATTTCCGGACTGGGCCAGCAGCTGTACCGGCCCCCGTTCCGGGAGTTCCAGCTTCAGCGGATCGAACTGGCCCCCGGCGCGGCACCCGTCCCGCTCGCCCAGTCAGGCGCCGTCGTCGTGATTGTGGTGGAAGGCGCCGTATACCTCGACTCGCCCAAGGGCGACCTGGAACTGGGCCGTGGCGGCAGCGCGTTCCTGGCCTTCTCCGAGGCTCCGGTGAACGTCCATGCTGTCGCCGGGGCTACGGAGAAGACCGTGGCGTTCGCCGTCACCACGGCTCTTAGCGCCGGGTAACCCGTTCCAGGAGCCGGCGGGCGGCGGGCAGTCCTTTGCTGCGGGCGGCCGGCAGCCCCTTGCGGGCCGCCTGTACACCCTTGCGGGCGGCCGGCAGCCCCTTGCGGGCCGCCTGTACACCCTTGCGGGCTGCCTGCAGCCCCTTGCGGGCGGCCGGCATGGCCCGCGCATACACGGGGTAGAGCGGTGAGAGCGGCTTCTCCCACGTTCCCATGAGCATGTTCTCG
Source organism: Pseudarthrobacter sp. 01T43 (assembly GCF_056398665.1). Lineage (NCBI taxonomy): Bacteria > Bacillati > Actinomycetota > Actinomycetes > Micrococcales > Micrococcaceae > Pseudarthrobacter > Pseudarthrobacter sp. 01T43. The sequence continues at coordinate 120,736 of NZ_JBFTPV010000003.1, forward strand.
TGCTTGGCGAACTGCTTCTTGAAATCTGAGATGCCGTCGTTGAGCAGGCCGTTGAAGTCGTAGCGTCCGCAGCCGTCCTCACGCATGGCCCGGAGGGCAGCCCACTTAACGCCGTAGTTCACCCGCTGTTTCTGGCCCTCGGCCGAAACACCGCCGTAGAGTTCAAATGCTGTTGCCCCGCTCCGGGACAGCCAGACGAAGGCTAGCAACTCGCCGCCGTCGAAGGCCCCGATAATGGGTGAACCTTCCCCCAGGTTGGCGAAGATATCGCGGTAGTACTGGTCCTCGTGTATCCCGAACCCGGCACGGGTGGCCGTTTCGTGATAGATGCCCAACACCTGCTCAAGCTCTGCAGCGGTCTGAACTTTCCGGAAATCCACCTCGCTGCGCATCGCTTTACGGATGTTGGCGCGCGTGGACTTGGACATGTCGGCCATGAGCTCATCATCCGTCTTGGCCAGATCAAGGATGAGGGTCCGCGGGATCAGCACGGTGTTCTCGGATGGATGGAAGCCGGCGGCAGCGACCGCGCTTTCGTAGGGGGACTCGGCGTCCCAGTCGGGCTCAATGCTGAGCGCCACACCCCGGTAGCGGGAGGACGCATAGTTGGCCAGCTGTTCCAGGACGGCGGTGGCGTCCTCGGCGGAGCACATGGGTCCGCGCGGTACGTAGACCAGCGCCCGGAATGGCAACGGCAGTTTCCGGACCAGCAACTGCGCGCAGCCGAGAATGTTTTCGTTGTCAGTGACCACGATGCGGTCAACGGACCAGCCGTGCATGGCCTTGGTCTCACCCCAGCCCCAGAGTTGCTGTGGATGGCCCTGGAACCGGTCAACGTATCCGTCCCAGACGGCGCGGTCAGTACAGGGCACAACGGCAAGACTCATGAATTCAACCCTATACCAACGCCCTGCAACGGCGGGCCCCGACTCAGGCCGCCGCCCGCACGGGAAGCCAGGCTGCATGCAGAGAAGCGCCCCACCGCAGATGCGGTGGAGCGCTTCCCTCACTGTGCCGTGAACTAGTTCTTGCGGGCGTAGCCTTCCCACTTGCTGGCCTGGTGTTCGCCGTCCACAAAGCGGATGGTGCCCGACTTGGAACGCATCACGATGGACTGGGTCAGGACCTTGTCCTTGGAGTAGCGGACGCCCTTGAGGAGGTCGCCGTCGGTGATACCCGTGGCCGCGAAGTAGCAGTTGTCACTCGACACGAGGTCGTTGGTGGACAGCACGCGGTCCAGGTCGTGGCCGGCATCGATGGCCTTCTGCTTCTCGTCATCGCTTGTGGGCCACAGACGGCCCTGGATAACGCCGCCGAGGGACTTAATGGCGCAGGCGGCGACGATGCCTTCCGGGGTACCGCCGATGCCCATGAGGGCGTCCACGCCGGTGCCGGAGCGGGCTGCAGCAATGGCGCCGGCGACGTCGCCGTCCATGATGAATTTGGTGCGGGCACCGGCTTCGCGGATCTCTTCGACCAAGGGGCGGTGACGGTCTCGGTCCAGGATCATGACGTTCAACTGGTTGACCTTTACGCCCTTGGCCTTCGCGATCAAGTGCAGGTTCTGCTTCACCGGGAGGCGCAAGTCGACCATGTCCGCAGCTTCCGGACCCGTGACGAGCTTTTCCATGTAGAACACGGCGGAGGGGTCGAACATGGAGCCGCGTTCGGCCACGGCGAGGACGGCGAGGGCATTGTTGATGCCCAGGGCGGTGAGCCGGGTACCGTCGATCGGGTCAACAGCAACATCACACTCGGGCCCGGTGCCATCGCCAACGTGTTCGCCGTTGAACAGCATGGGGGCTTCGTCTTTTTCGCCTTCGCCGATGACCACAACACCATTGAAGTGGACCGTCTGAAGGAAGGAGCGCATGGCGTCAACGGCGGCACCGTCAGCCTTGTTCTTGTCGCCGAAACCAACCCAGTGGCCGCCCGCGATGGCAGCGGCTTCGGTGACCCGGACGAGCTCAAGGGCAAGGTTGCGGTCCGGCTCGTCAATACCCACAGCAAGTGAGGGGGAGAGCGTGGAGTACTGCTGGGTCATAGGCGTTCCTGGCACGTGAACCTCTTCTTCGAGTGGCGATCATTGGACCCGCTCAGCCGGATTCAGCCGACGCGGTGATTCCTCTGCTACTGATCATAGTCGTGGCGCCACTCCGGAGTGGCGGGATGACGCCTCCCCGCAATATGCGCCACCGGCCGGTTGTGGTCCCCCGAATGTGAGATGGGGGCGCGGATGGGCGACTATAGAGGGGTGAACGAAATGCAGGAAAAGACCAGCCCGGGGCCAGATCCCTCGGACACCGGACGCACCGGACATGACACCCCGGACCGTGACCAGCCCGCCGTAAAGCCCGTCATTCCGGCCGCAGCGGCCAAGCGGGCCAATGCGTCCGTGATCGGCATGATCGTTGCCCTGGTGATCAGCATTGCCGCCTTCCTGCCCATCGTCCTGATGAATCCGCTTCCCAAAAGCGACGGGTTCCGCCCGGACATCAACGTCAGTGCCGTGGCAGGGAACGCTGCGGATGTGGCGGGATTCACACCCGCGGCCCCGGATACGGCCAACGCCTTCCGGCCAAACTACGCACGGTGGGAGTCCGGGAGTGGCAGCGGCGTTCCCACCTGGGAGGTGGGCTACATCACGCCCAAGGACGCCTTTATCGGCCTCGTGCAAACCCGGCAGTCCAATCCCACCTGGCTGCTGCAGCAGACCAAAAGCGCTCCCGTCACCGGAAAACGCGACGCCGGCGGCCAGTCCTGGGAACTCAGGGATGCCGGAAAAGGTGAGAAGAGCATGATCCTGGACTATCGAGGAACCACCGTTGTCCTCAATGGCACGGCGCAACTGGACGAGTTCACGGTCCTGGCCGACGCCGTCGTAAAGTCTCTGGACGGCAATCCGGCCGTAACGGTTTCACCGTCGGCCGGCCCCACGCCGTAAGGTTGGTCAGTGGCTACATACCTGACTCCCGCCCTCGCCTGGCGCCGGCTGCGCGAAGGCAACGAACGATTTGTCAACGGCGAGTCTTCGCACCCGAACCAGGATGCGTCCCGCCGGTCGTCGCTGGTGGAGACCCAGCATCCGTTTGCCGTGATCTTCGGCTGCTCCGATTCACGGCTGGCGGCCGAAATTATTTTCGACCTCGGGCTCGGCGATGCCTTCGTGGTGCGAACGGCAGGACAGGTAATTGACGACGCCGTCCTGGGATCCTTGGAGTACAGCATCAGCGTGTTGGGGGTGCCCCTGATCGTGGTGCTTGGCCACGACAGTTGCGGCGCCGTGACCGCAACCAAAGCGGCGGTGGATACCGGCGAGATGCCCGTCGGCTTTATGCGCGACCTCGTGGAGCGGATCACGCCCTCCGTGCTGACGTCCCTGCGGAACAACCAGCACGAAATCAATGAAATGGTGGTGGAGCACACCAAGCAGACTTCACAGCGGCTGGTGGACAGCTCCCGTGTGATCTCCGACGCAGTCGACGAAGGCCGCGCCGCCGTGATCGGTTTGAAGTACAGCCTCCTCGAGGGCCGGGCTAAGTTGGTTTCGGGCATCGGCGAGCTCTAGGCCAGGCCCGGGGCGGTGCCCGTAGCATGCAGTTCACGGTTTCAGCCCGGGGCGCACCTCGTCCTAAGCTAGCCCCATGACTTCCACTGAAGAATTCCGCATTGAACACGACACGATGGGCGAAGTCCGCGTCCCCGTGAACGCCCTGTACCGTGCCCAGACGCAGCGTGCAGTTGAGAACTTCCCCATCTCCGGCAAGACCCTGGAGCGGGCGCACATCGAGGCCCTCGCCCGGGTCAAGAAGGCGGCTGCCCAGGCCAACGCAGAACTTGGGGTGCTCGACGGCGAGCTGGCCAAGGCGATTGCAGAAGCCGCGGATGAGGTAGCTGCCGGCAAGTACGACGGCGACTTCCCGATCGACGTTTTCCAGACGGGCTCCGGCACGTCCTCGAACATGAACACCAACGAGGTCCTCGCCGAACTCGCCTCGCGCGCCCTCAAAGCTGCCGGCAGCGACAAGGTTGTCCACCCGAACGACCACGTCAACGCTTCCCAGTCCTCCAACGACGTCTTCCCCACGTCCGTCCACGTTGCTGCGACTTCGGCCCTGATCAACGACCTCATCCCCGCCCTTGGCTACCTGGCCGAGTCGCTGGAGCGCAAGGCTGTTGAGTTCAAGGACGTCGTCAAGTCCGGCCGCACCCACCTGATGGATGCGACCCCCGTAACCCTTGGCCAGGAGTTTGGCGGCTACGCAGCGCAGGTCCGCTATGGCATCGAGCGCATCAACGCCTCCCTCCCCCGCGTTGCCGAAGTTCCGCTCGGCGGCACGGCCGTGGGCACCGGCATCAACACCCCTGCAGGTTTCCCGGAGCGCGTCATCGAACTGCTCGCCACCGACACCGGCCTGCCTCTGACCGAAGCGCGCGACCACTTCGAGGCGCAGGCCAACCGCGACGGCCTCATCGAAGCCTCCAGCCAGCTCCGCAACATCGCGATCTCCTTCATGAAGATCAACAATGACCTCCGCTGGATGGGATCCGGTCCCAACACCGGCCTCGGCGAAATCGCCATCCCGGACCTGCAGCCGGGCTCCTCGATCATGCCGGGCAAGGTCAACCCCGTCATCTGCGAGGCATCCATCATGGTCTGCGCCCAGGTCATCGGCAACGACACCGCCATCGCCTGGTCGGGCACCAACGGCGCCTTCGAGCTGAACGTCGGCATCCCCGTGATGGCCGCCAACCTGCTCGAGTCCATCCGGTTGCTTGCCAACACCAGCCGCGTGATGGCCGACAAGATGATCGATGGCATCACCGCCAACGTGGAGCGCGCCCGTTTCCTGGCCGAGGCATCGCCATCCATCGTCACGCCGCTGAACAAGCACATCGGCTACGAAAACGCCGCAAAAATCGCCAAGAAGGCCGTGGCAGAGGGCCTCACCATCCGCGAAACCGTGGTGGCCATGGGCTTCCTGGAACGCGGCGAACTGACCGAAGAGCAGTTGGATACCGCGCTGGACGTCATGTCCATGACGCGTCCGCCGCACAAGGCATAGGTCCCACCGCCTCCCTCAGGCACGACGGCGGCCGCCCACCTTCCCAGCGAAGGCGGGTGGCCGCTGGTGGTTAAGGCCACATTCAGAAATCTTGCACTATTAGAACCAGGGTGCAAAACTTTACTTTGTGGATAATAGTGCAGAAATTGAGGGCGGACTTCGTGAGCGCAAGCGCGCCGCAACGCGGGCGGCCGTCACCGCCGTCGCGCGTTCCCTCACTGCCGAACGCGGACTGAACGGCTACACGGTAGAAGAAGTATGCGAACGGGCCGAGATCTCCCGCCGGACGTTCTTCAACTACTTCCCCACCAAGGAAGACGCCATCATTGGCCATGCGGACGATGAGATCCCCCAGGACGTTGTGGAGGAGTTTGTCGCATGCGGCGCGTCGTCGCCGCCCGGGGAAATCTCCCCCACATTGTTTCGGGATCTGATCCGGCTCTCGTTGAAGCTGTCCGAACACATGGCGGCCTCTGAAGAGGAGACGCGCCAACTGATCGGCGTAGTCAAAAAAGAACCCCAACTGGTCCTTCGGATCATCGGTGCCACGGAGCACCGGGAAGCGCAGTTCGCCCGCGATGTGGCGCGGCGCGAGGGTGTGGCCCCTGACCATCCCGTGGTGCAGATGGCTGTTGCCCTGCTGGGAACCATCGCCCGGAAAAGCAGCATGGCGTACTTTTCCGACGGAAACACTCGCCCCTACTCCGAGTTACTGATGGAAAACATCACCGCCGCCAGCCAACTCTTCTCCCAGCACTTCATAAAACCAGAACCCATAGAAGGACGCCCATGAGCAGCACTGTCAGTCCCAAAGCCGCGGCGGGTCCGCTGCTGCTGACCCAGAAGCGCATCTGGATCATCTTCTCGGCGCTCATTGCCGGGATGCTCCTGTCCAGCCTTGACCAGACCATCGTGTCCACCGCCATGCCCACCATTGTGGGAAAGCTCGGCGGTGTGGAACACCAGGCCTGGATCACCACTGCCTACCTGCTGGCAACGACCATCGTGATGCCCATCTATGGCAAGTTCGGTGACGTCCTGGGCCGGCGGAACCTGTTTCTCGTTGCCATCGCCCTGTTTACGCTCGCATCGGTGGGCTGCGCCTTGGCCACGGATTTCTGGGGCTTTGTCATCTTCCGCGCCATCCAGGGGCTGGGCGGCGGCGGCCTGATGATCCTGTCGCAGGCCATCATCGCTGACATTGTTCCGGCCAAGGACCGCGGCAAATACATGGGCCCCCTCGGAGCGATCTTCGGCCTCTCTGCCGTCGCCGGCCCGCTGCTTGGTGGCTTCTTTGTCGACCACCTGACCTGGGAATGGGCCTTCTACATCAACATCCCCATCGGCATCGCGGCGTTTGCCGTTGCCTGGTTTACCCTGACTCTGCCGAACAAGAAGGCCGAGAAACGGATCGACATCCTCGGAGTGCTGTTGCTCTCCGCGGCCACCACCTGCCTGATCTTCTTTACGGACTTCGGCAGCAAAAAGGACCAGGGCTGGGATTCACCGGTCACCTGGGCCTTCGGCGCCGGCGTTGTCCTCGCCGCCTCGGCCTTTATCCTGGTGGAGCGCCGGGCCGAGGACCCGATCATCCCGCTGAGCCTGTTCAAGAATCCGATCTTCGTCAATGCCACCGCGATCGGCTTCACCCTCGGCCTGGGGATGTTTGCCGCGATCGCTTTTGTCCCGACCTTCCTGCAGATGTCCTCCGGAACGTCCGCCGCAGAGTCCGGCCTGCTGATGCTGCCCATGATGGTGGGCCTGATGGGCATGGCTATCTTCTCCGGCATCCGGATCTCCAAGACCGGCAAGTACAAGATGTTCCCGATCCTCGGCGGGGTCCTCACGATTGCCGCCATGCTGTGGCTGACCACACTGACGGCGGCGACTCCTATCTGGGTCATCTGCGTCCAGCTGTTCATCTTCGGCGCAGGCCTCGGATCAATCATGCAGGTGATCGTCCTGGTGGTACAGAACTCCGTCCCGGCCGAACAGATCGGCACCGCCACCAGCACCAACAACTACTTCCGCGAGGTCGGTGCCTCGCTCGGGGTCGCGGTGTTCGGCTCGATCTTCACGTCCCGGCTTTCCGAGTCGCTGACCAAAGCCTTTACAGGTGCCGGCGCCTCCAGCGCGGACGCGTCGCAGTCCACCAAAACACTGGATCCCCAGGCCCTCAGCCAGCTGCCCGCTCAGCTCAAGGACGCAATCGTCAACGCCTATGCGGATTCGCTCGCTCCGGTGTTCTGGTACCTGCTGCCGTTCCTTTGCATCGCGTTGCTCCTGGCATTGACCCTGAAGCAGATCCCGCTCTCGGACACCGCAGGCATGGTGGCTCGCGGCGAGGCTGTCGGCGGCGAAGAAGCGGATCGGCGGGAAGCAGAGCGTTTGCTTGCTGTGCGCCAGGACAGCACGCAAACTACCGCCGACGTCGCAGTCCCGAACGGCGAACCGGAGAGCCTTGAACAGGAGGGCGAGCTGACCTCCCAGCGACCCTGATCGCTCAACAACCCTGGTCTCGCACCGACCAGGAGGGCTGGCGCCTCGCCGCCGTTATACAGCCAGGTGCCAGCCTGACCGGGTGAATGTTTCATGAGGAAGCGAGCAGGGCGCCGCACCCTTTGGGGGCGGCGCCCCTGTTTTTCTGCAGATCAGACTGTTGTTGGTGTACACGCCCCGACCCATTTGCCGGCCAAGTGGACCCTCGTTGACGGCGCAAAGCATCCAAGAAAGCCGTGTTACGGATCCGGAGCAGGGCGCGCGTCGACATTACTGGGCTCAAGGTCACCGATCCGAATCCGGGCTCGTGTCGTCGGCACCGTGCTGAACGTCTCCGCCCAGCCTGACTGGCCCGCTGGGCCCGACTGACCCGACTGGCTCATCCGGCCAGTGGGGTGGTTCCCAGTCGGGGTGTTCGCTTTGGTAGTGCCGTCCTGACGGTGAGGTCCAGCCGGGTGGTTCGTGCTTGCTGGGTTTGGTGGGGGTCCAGGCGGTGGTGTGGCGGAGCCGGTGGTGACGCCGGCACGGCTGGCCAAGATTGGAGATCCCGGTGACCCCGCCGTTGGCCCAGGCGAGGATGTGGTCGGCTTCGTTGTCCAGGGACTGGTTGCCGCAGCCGGGGAACGGGCACTTGCCGTCCCTGAGTCTGAGCCATTGGCGTTGGGCTTTGGTGACCGGATAGCTGGTCCGCCCGATTTCCAACGGTGCACCGTCGCGGGGGTCGATCAGGACGCGGTGGAAGGATGAGGCGCCGTCGGCGATCAGCTGCCGGGCCATGGACGGCGGAATCGGCCCGTACCCGTCCAGCATGGCGGGCTCCTCCGTGACCCCGAGCAGCGCCATGACCGGGACGGTGATCAGGACCTGCGCCCGCGGCGAGGGAACATCGACGCCGGGGCCGCCAGGGCCGGCATCATCCGCGGCGGGCGTGGGTTCCGCGGTGGGCGTGGCGGCTGGGACAGTGTGCGCTCCGCCTGTGCCGTTCTCTCCGCCTGCGTTGCCCGGGCTGGCATGGCTGCCGCCGAGCAGCCACCTGGCGATGTTATCGGCCCGGAGCTGGGTGAGGGTCCGGGCCTCATCGGGGCCCTGCATGGTCCGGGCGGCGGTGGTGGTCCGTTCCCAGATCCCCGAGGCGGTGTCCGCCGGCAAATAGGCGGAGAGCCAGGCCATGCCGTCCCGGTCAGGAGCAAACAGCACCCGCCGGTCCGCAACACACTTCGCATGGCGTTTTTCGATGCTGACCGGGTGGTGCCGTTCCCGCCAGGTCCGGGCCTTGGCCCGGAACCGGCCGGCCACCATCTCACCGGCCGGACACCCACGGGCAGGATTGACGGCCTCCGGGCCAAGGAAGTGTGCCTCCAACGCCTGCGCACCCTCAGGGCTCAGGCCGCTGGTCTCATCGACCATGATCCGGGCGTGCTGCCACGAAATCGTCCCGCCCTGCAGCGCGGATAACGTCAACGGCAAGGCAGTGGTCAGCTCGCGGGCCTCGGCCAGCAAGTTGGCAGCCGCCGGTTCACTGACCGCCAGCACACACGCCACCTCCGCCACAAAAGCCATCTCCTGCGCAGCCTGCTCCTGCAGGGACATCCCCGGGGCCGTCATGGCCCGGGCAACCCGGGCACACCGCGCAACCGTCCGGACTTTCCGCGCCGCCAACATCGCTTCCTCACGGGCGATCTCCGCCAACGAGTCCAAACACTCGTCGTACTCCCGGCGCAGCGGATCACCGACATCCGACAAGCGCAAAGCCCCGGACCCTTCCAAAGCCCCAGCCCCTTCCGAACGGCTCACGCCCCCGGCAACCGGCGCAACGGTGGACCCCTCAACGGCCGAAGCCGCGAGGGCCTCCACCGCATCCACCGCCGCTGTGCCTTCCATACCCCAAGCATCACAGCCGTCAGCACCATCGGGACCCAGGCAGGTTCCCTATGTGGATAAGTAGCCCACGCGGATAAGGAACCAGCCGGACGATGTCCGGGACGGCGAAACTAAGTCAGGCCGGCAGCAGCATGGCGGCGGCCGCCCCCGCGAGCATAAAGGGACCGAAAGGAATGGCCGACTTCAGCGTGCCGCGTCGTGCTGCCAGCAGGGCCAGGGACCATAGTCCGCCCAGCAGGAAGGCCGCGAAGGTGCCCGCAAAGACATGGGCCCAGCCAAGGTAGCCCAGGTACATCCCCAGTACGCCTGCGAGCTTGACGTCGCCAAAGCCCATGCCGGGCGGGTAGACGAGGCGCAGGACAAAATAGAACAGCCAGAGAACCGCTCCCCCGGCCAGGATCCGAAGGGCGGGTACGCCCAAAAGTTCAGCGCCGCCGTCGGGCGCCCCTTGCATGGCGCCGGAACCGGCAAAAACGTGAACAATCGCCGCTGCAAGGAGCAGGCCGCCCGCGACGGCATAGGACGGAAACACAATGCGGTTGGGTAGCAGATGATGGCGGACATCGATGACCGTCAGCCTGGCGGCCATCACCAGGAAGTAGGCACACGCGGCAAGCACCAGCCAGAACGCCAGCGGGGTGGCATCCCATAGTCCATCGAGTCGTCGGATCACCCCTCGGATGCTACTGGATTGCGGCGCGGCCGCGCAGGGCCCACGCGTAAACTGTGGATATGTCGACCTGGGACACGAGGCGCCGGCCGGGCCCGGAAAGCGGTGCAGCGGCCACAGACCTGACCGCAACTTTCCGGAACCTGTGCCGTTCTTCCCCCTGGAAATGGCAATCCCTGCGGTTTGAATACTGGGATGAACCCTTTGCCGATACCCCCGATCCAGCGGCACCGCTGGTCCGAGCCTGGCTTCGGCGGCCCGGAGCGCTTCGCCTGGAGACTGCTGACCGTCTTGTCCTCCACAGCACTACGGGGATCAACGATTCGAGGGACGGTTTATACATCAGCTCGACGCGGAAGTCCTGGCTGTTGCCGCCGCACCTGGTGGCGCCCGTATACGACGACGGTGGCTTGGTCAGGCGGCGGCCGGAGGCCGCATACGGCGAACCGGGTTTCGGAAACGGGCGCTTCTCGGCCGCCCTGGATCCTGTGGAGCTTGCCGGCAATGCTCCGGTTCCGTTGGAGTTCCCGGGGACGAATCCGATCGACGTGGACGGGGTACGCCGCGTCGAACACCACGGCCGGCCAGCATTGGAGGCGAGAGTTTCTCCCACTGCCTCCTACCGCCCCACGGATCCCCGTGCACCGCTCTGCCTGCCCGGCAGCAACCGCGTGCGAATCGACCTTGAGACGGGCGTCTGTGTCGCCAGCCAGTCGCTGGAGGACGCCTCGCTGGATCATGGCCATTGGATCCGGATCATAGCGGTTGACGAGTACATGCTGGACGACCTCTTCCTCGCCCAGTCGATGAACCTCACGGACGTCCGCCGCCACATCAGTTGGGACATCCGGGCCTGAACCTCCACTTGACAGGCCGAATCTTCCACCGTCGGTTAGGCTTCCCTGATGATCGCGCTGACCTCCATCTGGCCCCTCTTCGGCCTCTCGCTGCGCACACCCAGGCTGGTGCTGCGCCCCATCACCGATGACGACATACCGGGCGCTGTCGCAGCGGCTGCGAGCGGCATCCACGATCCCGGCCGAAATCCCTTCAGCAACCCGTGGACGGAACTTCCGGCGGACTCGTTAGGCACCAACATGGCGCAGTGGTATTGGCGTTGCCGCGGCCAAGCCACCCCCGAAGACTGGACCCTGCTGCTCGGCATCTGGCACGAAGGCCAGTTCATCGGTTGCCAGGACATCGGTGCGAAAGACTTCGCCATCCTCAAGACCGTCAGCACCGGCTCGTGGCTCAAGCAGTCCGTCCACGGCCAAGGCCTGGGAAAGGAGATGCGCGCCGCCGTCGCGCTTTATGCCTTCGACTGGCTCGGCGCGGAAGTCGCCGAATCGGAAGCCGCTGCCTGGAACGCCGCCTCGCTCGGCGTGTCGCGATCCCTTGGCTACGAGCTCAACGGCACCACCCGCAGGTCCTGGGGCAGCAAAGCCGTGGACGTCCAAAAAGTGCGGCTCACCCCGGCAACCTTCAAGCGCCCCGCCTGGACCCTCAAGGTAGAAGGCCACGAAGCCGCTGCCAAGTTTCTCGGGGCTCCGCTCGTCTGAGTGCCGAAGCGTGGCTGGTTTCGTCCGCCCCGCGCCCTTCGCCGTCGCTTAGACACCTCCCGCGCGCGGCTACGGTCGCGGGGCGACCTACGCAACGCTTTGGTCGGCGATGCGCTCCTATGCGAAGGACTCGTGGGCGCGCTTCTCAAGGTGAACGGCGCGCTGCAGTCGGGTTACGGTCCTTCTCGTAGGAGCGCATCGCGGCGCATCGGGACACGGAGGTCGCCCAGCGACCAGAGGGGCCCCTATGCGCTGTGTCTAAGCGACGGAGAAGGGCCGTGGCCCGACGAACGGAACCACGCCACGCACACAACGGAAGGGCCGTGGCCCGACGAACGGAACCACGCCACGCACACAACGGAAGGGCCGTGACCCGACGAACGGAACCACGGCCCCTCAACCAACGGAACGAAGACTAAATCTCGGCCCCCTCCAGCAGCTCCGTGACCAGCGCTGCGATGGGCGAACGTTCCGAACGGGTCAGGGTGATGTGGCCAAAGAGTGGATGTCCCTTCAGGGTTTCGACGACGGCGGCGATACCGTCGTGCCGGCCGACGCGGAGGTTGTCGCGCTGGGCGACGTCGTGGGTGAGGACGATCTTCGAGTTCTGGCCGATGCGGCTCATCACGGTGAGGAGGACGTTCTTTTCCAAGGACTGTGCCTCATCAACGATCACGAAGGCGTCGTGCAGCGAGCGGCCGCGGATGTGGGTCAGTGGCATGACTTCCAGCATGCCGCGGTCCATAACTTCTTCGACGACTTCCTGGCTGACCAGGGCACCAAGGGTGTCGAACACGGCCTGCGCCCAGGGGTTCATCTTTTCCGACTCGGAGCCGGGCAGGTAACCGAGTTCCTGGCCGCCTACGGCGTAGAGCGGCCGGAAGACGATCACCTTGCGGTGTTCGCGGCGTTCCAGCACCGCTTCGAGTCCCGCACAGAGGGCCAGCGCGGATTTTCCGGTGCCCGCCCTTCCGCCGATGGACACGATGCCGACGGCGGGATCCATCAGCATGTCGATGGCCAGCCGCTGCTCGGCCGAGCGTCCGTGCAGCCCGAACACGTCACGGTCACCCTTGACCAGCCTGACCTGCTTGTCGGCGCCCACCCGGCCCAGGGCCGAACCCCGGTTGGAGAGGAGCACCAGACCGGTATTTACCGGCATTTCCGCGGCTGCGGGGATGAAGACCGGTTCGTGTCCGTAGAGGGTGTTGACTTCGTCCTCGCTGGCTTCCACCTCGGCAATGCCCGTCCAACCCGAATCCTGAACCAGTTCGTTGCGGTATTCGTCGGCGGTGAGCCCCATGGCGGAGGCCTTGACCCGCATAGGCAGGTCCTTCGACACAACGGTGACATTCCGGCCCTCGTTGGCCAGGTTCTTGGCTACTGCCAGGATGCGGCTGTCGTTGTCGCCGCTCCGGAACCCGAGCGGAAGCACGTCAGCGGAGATGTGGTTCAGCTCCACCATCAGGGTGCCGCCGGCGTTACCAATGGGGATGGGCTGGCTTAGTCCGCCGTGCTTCACCCGGAGATCATCGAGCAGCCGGAGGGCCTTGCGGGCAAAGTAGCCCAGCTCGGGGTCGTGCCGCTTCCCCTCAAGTTCGGTGATGACAACGATCGGAACGATGACCTCGTGCTCGGCGAAGCGCAGCAGTGCGTGCGGGTCCGAGAGCAGGACGGAGGTATCAATCACAAAGCTGCTGATGGTGGCTTCCCTTCCGGAGACGGCAAAACCGGCCGCAGCTTTAGTGGCTGCACCGGTTTTTGAGGTAGCTCGCGTGGTGCGAGAGGTAGCTTTCTGTCCCTCGGAAACGACCTCGGGCAGTAGTTCAGAAGTAGCCACATCGACTCCAGCCCCGGGCACATGCCCGGATTTGTTATTGGTGAGGCGGTTCGGCCTGAAGGCCGGACGCGGCCTCCCATACAACCGGTGCGAAAATTCGCTCCATGTACTGGCCTCCCCGAACAGCCGGCGGTTTTGCCTGCTGATGCTTACAACGTAAATCCACCGCCAGTAATTTCCGGAGTCATCCGTCGGCGATTCCTGTTGCCGGCTTGTGAATTCCAGATGAACCGGAGTCAGGTGCCGAAGCGCCGCTGCCGGCCGGCGTAGTCGCGCAGCGCCCGCAGGAAATCGACCTTGCGGAACGCCGGCCACAGGGCCTCGCAGAAGTAGAACTCGCTGTAGGCGCTTTGCCACATGAGGAAGCCGGACAGCCGCTGTTCCCCGGAGGTCCTGATCACGAGGTCCGGGTCGGGCTGGCCGCGGGTGTAGAGGAAGCGCGAAATGTCGTCCACGCTGAGGCTGTCCGCGAGCGCCGAGATGTCAGATCCCTTGGCGACGGCGTCGTGAAGCAATTCCCTGACGGCGTCGACGATCTCCCGGCGTCCCCCGTACCCCACCGCAACGTTGACGTGGATCTTTTCCTGCACGGGCGTCCGGGCCGTCAGCTTGTTGAGCCGCTCAGCGAGATAGCCGGGAAGGAGCTCGGGTGCTCCCATGGCGTTCACCGAGATGTTGGCATCCTCGTCGAGCCGGTCCAGAGTGTTGGCGATGATCCCCATCAGAAGATCCAGTTCTTCGCTGGAGCGGCTCATGTTGTCCGTGGAGAGCATGTACAGCGTGACGACTTTGACGCCGAGTTCCTGGCACCAGCCCAGGAATTCGTGGATCTTGTCGGCGCCGGCCTGGTGGCCTTGGCTGGTGGGTGCGTTGAACTGCTTGGCCCACCGGCGGTTACCGTCCACCATCACGCCGATGTGTTTGGGGATGCGGCCCCCGGCCAGCTCCCGGAGCAGCCGCCTCTCGTAGAAGCCATAAAGGAACCCGCCCAATTCCACGAGGAGACTCACCTGACTTCCGTTACTGTTCGACGGCATTGCACATCTTAGGCTACCGTCCGCGAACGGGGCTCTGGCGCCGTAGTAAGGCATCCGGGCCGTCAAATTGGGTTACCGGTGGGTAACTTACGTCGCTGGAGGATATTCTGGGGGCATGAACAGCCAGACTCCCGACGCCGGGCGCGCAGCCGGAGCGGACGGCCATAGCCCGGTGGATGACGCCGCGGTCCGGCTGGCCGAACTCCTGATGATCAAGCCCAAGTGGCGTGGCTGGATCCACACGGTCGCGGCACCGCTGGCGCTGGTTGCGGGCATTATCCTGGTGGCCGTGGCCCCTACAACGGACCGCAAGATCACCTCGGCCATCTACGCCGCCACGGGCGTCCTGCTTTTCGGCGTCAGCGCCGTCTATCACCGGGGAAACTGGTCCCCCCGCGTTAAGATGGTCCTCAAACGCCTGGACCACACCAACATCATGCTGGTGATCGCGGGCAGTTACACGCCACTTGCCTGGTCTTTGCTTGAACAGCCCAAGGCCGTCCTGCTGCTCTGGGTCATCTGGTCCGGCGCGATCCTCGGAGTCCTTTTCCGCCTCCTGTGGACGGACGCCCCGCGCTGGCTGTATGTTCCCATCTACATCGCGCTCGGCTGCGGATCGTTGTTCTACCTGCCGGAGTTCTTCGCCGCCAGCATCCCGGCAGCCGTCCTGATCTGCGTTGGGGGTGTCCTGTACATCACCGGCGCCGTCTTCTATGCGCTCAAGAAGCCCAACTTCAGCTACCAGCATTTCGGCTTCCATGAGCTCTTTCACGCGCTGACGGTGTTCGCCTTCGGCGCGCATTTCGCGGCTATCCTCATCGCCGTCCTCAGCTGACTGGCCCGGCAGCCACCATCAGCCGGAGCCGCGCCCGCAGGTCTTCGGGGGTAGCTACAGGGCGTTCACACACCATGTTCCGGCACAGATAGACCACCGGGGATCCGCCCGGCCCGGCTGGCCTGCCTGCCAGCAGCGGGACGGGCTCCCTTCCGGACGGGACGGGCTCCCCTCCGGATCGGAAGGGCTCCCCTTCCGAAGGAGCGTCCGACGGCGGAACGTCCGCGGCGCCGTCGTCCTCCACCGCGATCACCAGGCCGGGACTGGCTGACTTGAGCAGCTCCCGGTGCAGTTCCGTCCTTTCGGGACTGGGCGGCCCAACGACAGCGGCCTCCACGGGACCCGCGAGGGCGGCCTGGGCGGTCGCCAGGAGCCAGCCGGCCACCCGCGGTGCCCGGCCTGCCAGCGGCGGCAGGAGCGCGAGGACCTGCGAGGCCAGGGCACGGTGCTCCGCGGACCCGGAAAGCGCCCCATAGCTGAGCAGGACGCCGGCGAACGCGGCGGCGCCGCTGGGCGTGGCGTTATCGAACGGGTCCAGGCCGGCCTGGCCGCCCTGCGCCGCCCGTACTTGGCCGTCTCCCCCGGCGGCGTCAACCAGGCGGCCGGCCACCACGAAGCGGCTGCCGGCCGTGTGCACCAACTGCCCGGCGAAGCGGTACCAGCGCGTCCGGCCAGTGGCGGCATAGAGGGCAAATAACCCCTCTGCGCAAAAGGCATAGTCCTCAAGCAGCCCATCCATCCCGCGGGCCGTACCGGCATGCGAGACCCGGATCAGCGTACGGGCCTCCGGCTGCCAATGGACGCCTTCAAGGTAGGCGGCGATGGACTCGGCAGCGCCGACAAAGTCCGCCCGTCCCAGCACTGCCCCGGCTTCGGCCAGCGCGGCGACGGCGAGCCCGTTCCAGCCTGCTACCACTTTGTAGTCCCGGGCAGGCTGGGGCCGCATGTTCCGAGCGGCCCGCAGGACGGGACGGGCCCTTGCCCAGAACTCCGCCTCCGCACGGTCCAGCCTCCGTGCGGGGTGCAAGGGCGAGCCGTACGCAGATACGGTACCTTCCTGCCCGACGTTCATCAGGCGGGCAACGGCGGCTCCATCGGCGTCGCCCAGCACCTCCTGCAGCCCCTCAACGGTCCACAGGTAGCTCGCGCCTTCGTGATGTTCGCCGTCCACCAGGGAGTCGGCATCGAGGGACGACGCAAGTGCAAAGCCGGTACCGCCTGAGTCGCCCACCGTGCCGAGGCCGAGGGATTCCAGCAGCCATTCCGCGGTACGAACGGCCACGTCCGCAGCTTCCTCGATGGAGTACACCTCATTGCCGCCCAGCCGCACCCAGTGCACGTACTCGCGGAGCAGCTGGGCATTGTCGTACAGCATCTTTTCAAAGTGCGGGACTGACCAGTCCCGGGTCACCGAGTACCGGGCAAAGCCACCGCCCAGCTGGTCGAACAGCGCCGAGCGCGCCATGGAAGCCAAAGTCCGGCCCGCCATGTCCCGTGCGGCGTCAGCGGTATCCGAGGGTACTGCGGCATGCCTGATGAGGAACTCCAGCACGGCCGACGGCGGGAATTTCGGGGCGGTGCCGAAGCCGCCGGCGGCCACGTCCTCGGAGCGGGCCAGGGATGCCACGGCGGCTGGGAGGAGGTCCGGGTCAAGCAGGGGCGGCGGTCCGAAAACCGTTACGGCGGCCGAGAGCTGCGCGTCGCCCAGGCTTTGAGCCAGTGATGTTGCGTTCTGCTCCACCGCATCGCGCCGTTCCCGCCACGCGTCCTGGACCGCTGCCAGCACCTGCCGGAAGGAGGGCCGCCCCGGCATCGGCCGGGGCGGGAAATAGGTTCCGGCATGGAAGGCCAGGCCCTCCGGGGTCAGGAAGACCGACATCGGCCAGCCACCCTCGCCGCTGATCGCCTGCGTGGCGGCCATGTACACGGCGTCCACGTCGGGGCGTTCTTCGCGGTCCACCTTGACGGCGACAAAATTCGCGTTCAGATAGTCGGCGGTTTCCTGATTCTCAAACGACTCGTGCGCCATGACGTGGCACCAGTGGCAGGCCGCGTAGCCGATCGACAGGAACACCGGCACGTCACGGGCGGCGGCGGCGGCGAAGGCAGCACCGCCGAACGGCTGCCAGTGGACCGGGTTGCCCGCGTGCTGGCGCAGATACGCGGAGGGTTCACTGCCCAGAACATTGGCGGCGGTGGCAGGCACGCTCGCCTCAACGGGAAGGCCGTGGTTTTCGCTGTCCATCCGTGCCCCTTCGTCCACTCACTGCAGGGAATGTTGCCGGCCGTCCCAGTCTACGGATTTAGTGCCGAGCAGGGTGGGGGCGTGGGAGCAGCRTGGCTCAGTCCTTCGGGCCGCGCTGGCTGGCGTCTGAGCCGCGCCGGCTGGTGTCTGAGCCATCCCGGCCCTGGATGTCGTCCTCCAAGGGATGGCGGACGTCGTCGGCTTCAATGTCTGCCGCCTCGGCCGCAGCCTGGCGTTCTTCTTCCACCTGGCCCCGGTACCGGACCCGCCGGATGCGACGGACCATGTCCACAATCAGCAGCGTCGTGGCCAGGACAAAAAAGGCCGTCATGATAAAGCCCCACAGGCCCGGAGTGATCTGGTCCTCGGAGATGCCGTCCCGCAGGCTTGGCGTGGGCAAGGGCGTGGGCGTGGTGGACAAAACGAGGAGCAAGTGATGCACGGTTTAACCTTCTGTGGAAACTGGTGGGCAGCCGGCGACGGTTTCCGCACCCGGGGCCGCTGGACCCGGGTCATCCCACCGCTCTTCTACACGGCATAGAATAATCTGCCGCATCTATCTTAGCCCGGCAAACAGATCCTTCTCCGGAAAGGTGGCCGGAACCTTGGACTCGATCAGCGAGTAGTCTTCCCATGGCCACACCCGGCGTTGCATCTCAGCGGACACAGCAAAGAAGAACCCCAGGGGATCCACCTGGGTGCTGTGCGCCCTGAGTGCGTCGTCGCGGGCCTCGAAGTAGTCACCGCAATCAATCTGCGTTGTGGTGGTGTGGGCGCCCGGCGGCGGGGTATGTCCTTCGGCGTCGGCTTCGAGCCACGCGGCGAGGCGCTCGGCGTACGGGGACCGCAGGCCTGCTTCCTCAAGGGCAAAGTGCAAAGCACGGAACCTGGCAGGGTTGAAGGCACGGTCGTAATAGAGCTTGCTGGGCTCCCAGGCGGGGCCCGTTCCGAGGTAGCGGGCCGGGTCACCGGCAGCGGCAAAGGCTTCCACGGCCACCCGGTGGGCCATGATGTGGTCGGGGTGCGGGTATCCCCCGTTTTCGTCATAGCTCACGATGACGTGCGGCTTGAAGTCCCGGACCAGCCGCACTAGGGGCGCAGCGGCGCGCTCCAACGGCTGCACGGCGAACGATCCGGCCGGCAACGGCGGCAACGGATCGCCCTCGGGCAACCCGGAATCCATAAACCCCAGCCATCGCTGCCTGATGCCCAGGATCCGGGCCGCCTGGTCCATCTCCAGCCGCCGCGCGCCCGCCATGTCCCGTTTTGGGTGGGGTGCACCCTCGACGGCGGGATTCTGGATATCGCCCCGGGAGCCATCCGTGCAGGTGGCCACCATCACGTCCACGCCGTCGGCAGCGTACATGGCCATGGTGGCCGCACCCTTGCTGGACTCGTCATCCGGGTGCGCATGAACGGCGAGCAGACGGAGTGGGACCGGGCTTTGGGTGGACGCTGTCATCGGAGGACGGCTCCTTATTCTTCTGGGTCTGGAATCTTCAGGGTTGGAATCTTCAGGGACTGGCATTTCGGCCACTTGGCTTAACGGGCTGCGGAACGTTGACGGCTACGGTACTGAATCGGGTTCACGGCCAGGCACGGACCGGCTGCATGATCCGCTGGGACGGGCACGGTCCGGATCCGAACTAAACTGGACTGGTGACTACCCAGGATCAGCCCGCCGTGTCCCCGCCTGCAGACACTAGCCTAGCCAATCGTTATGGCGGTCAAAAGCGCCCCCTTTCGCGGACGGCCAAGCGCGGCATGGCTGTGGCGGCCGTCGCCGTCGGCGTGGGTTTTATGGCCTGGGTCTCCACGTCCTCAGCTGTCACTGCCGTGACCTTCAAGGACGTTGGCTTCAGCACTGTGGACGCCACGCAGGCCGAGATTGATTTCCAGGTCACCAGGGAGCCCGGCACGGCCGTTAAATGCGCTGTAAAGGCCTTGGATTCCAAGTTCGCTGTGGTGGGCTGGAAAGTGGTGGACATCCCGCTGGGAGAAGCGGACAAAACGGCCGACGGCGGCCGAACGATTGCGCAGCGCGTGGCAGTACGGACGGAGTCGCTTTCCGTTTCCGGCGTGGTGGACAACTGCTGGGCTCCGGCTGGCGGAAAGTAACACCATGTGATCTGCGCCGCTTCCCCGTTGGGATATCTCCACAGTTTTGACTACAATGTACCAATACCCTTTACCCCGCTGAGCTGGTTACTGAGTTCCACAAGTGGCCACCGTGGCGGGGTCTTTTGCATGTATGACCATTAGGAGAAGTCCGTGTCTACCACCAACAGCGCGCCTGCAGCCTGGCTCACCCAGGAAGCTTTTGACCGCCTGAAGGCAGAGCTGGACCACCTTTCCGGCGCTGGCCGTGCGGAGATTGTCCAGAAGATTGAATCTGCCCGGCAGGAGGGCGACCTTAAGGAAAACGGCGGCTACCACGCAGCCAAAGAAGAGCAGGGAAAGATCGAAGCCCGGATCCGCCAGCTGACGGCACTTCTGCGCGATGCGCACGTTGGGGAAGCCCCGGCGGATGACGGCATCGTCGAGGCCGGCATGCTTGTTGTCGCCAGGATCGCTGGTGACGAAGAGAAGTTCCTGCTCGGCTCCCGCGAAATCGCCGGCGACTCGGACCTGGACGTCTTCAGCGAGAAGTCTCCGCTCGGCGCCGCAATCGTCGGCCACAAAGAGGGCGAGACGCTTAGCTACTCCGCTCCGAACGGTAAGGACATCACGGTTGAGATCATCTCGGCCAAGCCATACACCGGCTGACATCCAATAGCCTCAACCTCAACGCCGGCCCCCGCTTCAGGGGGCCGGCGTTTTGGCGTGCCTGGGGCGGAGCAAAAGGGCTGCCGCTACTCCGCCTGCCGCCCCGCCAAGGTGTGCCTGCCAGGAGATGAAACCGCCCATAATCGGCAGCATACCCAGCAGGATGCTTCCGTAGACCATAAAAAGCACCACGGCCAGGAGGATTTGCCGCCAACTGTGGTTGAAGAAACCACGGACCAGGAGGAAGGCGAACAATCCGAAGACCAGTCCGGAGGCTCCCACGGTGATGCCGCCGTCGCCAATCAGCCAGACAGTCAGTCCGGAGCCCAGCCAGCTGAACGCCAGCGCCGTCAGGAACACCCGCAGGCCCGAAAGGAAGACCAGGAACCCGAAAATGACCAGCGGAAGGGCATTGGACAGCAAATGGTTCATGTTGGCGTGGAGAAGCGGGAAGGTGAAGATGTCCAGGAGCCCGTCCAGGGACCTTGGCCTCAGTCCGAACGTCCGGTTCAGGGCGTGAAGGGTCAGCGTATTAACCACTTCAATAACAAAGAGCAGGAGCACAAAACCGCCCGAAACCAGCAGCCCGCCTTTGGCGCGCGAAGCCGTGGTTTCCCTGTTCTTCGGCCTTCCGTCCCCCATTGCATCCAGCATGGCTGCTCCTAGTGCACCACTATCGGCTGAAAACCCTCAGCGCGGAGGGCGCCCAGGACCTGTTCACAATGTTCGTGGCCTTTGGTTTCGAGGTTGACGGTGATGGAGACGTCACCCATGCTGATTGACCCGCCAACGCGCGTGTGGTCCAGCCCGGTCACGTTGGCGTCGTTTTCGGCAATGATCCGGGCGATGGTTGCCAGGGAGCCCGGCCGGTCGTCAAGCATCATGCGCACCGTCATGTAGCGGCCGGCGGCGGACAGGCCGCGCTGGATGACTTTGAGCATCAGCATGGGGTCGATATTGCCGCCGGACAGGATCACAGCGGTGGTGCCGGGGTTTTCGATCTTCCCGTCCATCAGTGCTGCAACCCCCACAGCTCCTGCGGGTTCCACCACCAGCTTGGCCCGTTCCAGCAGGAAAATCAGCGCCCGCGCCAAGGAGTCCTCGCTGACGGTGACCACGTCATCCACCAACTCACGGATGATGCTGAACGGCAGTTGGCCGGGGCGGCCCACGGCGATGCCATCAGCCATGGTGGAAACTTTCTTCAGCGGAACCAAGGCGTCGGCTGCCAGCGACGGCGGATAAGCGGCTGCGTTTTCGGCCTGGACGCCGATGATGCGGATCTCACGGCCAAGCTCACGGGCCCTTGCCTTTACGGCGACGGCAACGCCGGCCAGCAGCCCGCCGCCGCCGACTCCCATCAGGATGGTGTCCACGTTGGGGATCTGTTCCAGGATCTCCAGGCCCACGGTGCCCTGGCCGGACACTACATCCACATTGTCGAAGGGGTGCACAAATACCATGCCGGACTCGTCGGCATATCGCTGGGCCTCGGCGAGGGCCTCGTCCACGTTGTGCCCGTGGAGGACCACCTCGGCTCCGTGGCTGCGGGTGGCGGCCAGTTTGGGAAGCGCTACGCCCAGGGGCATGTAGATACGGGCCTTGATGCCGAGCGCTTTGGCTGCCACCGCAACGCCCTGGGCGTGGTTGCCCGCCGACGCCGCCACAACACCGCGCTTTTTCTCTTCAGCGGACAGCTTGGCCATCCGCACGTAGGCACCACGGACCTTGAAGGAACCGGCGCGCTGCAGGTTTTCGCACTTGAAAAAGACCTCGCCGCCCACCATGCTGCCAAGGGCCCGCGACGATTCCACCGGTGTCCGGGTAATAATCCCCTCGAGCAACTTCTGCGCCTCCAGGACATCGTCCAGCGTGACGGGAAGGGTATCGAGGGTGTTCACGGACTGTTCTCCTTGGGTGGATTCGGCCCCGGTGGCCGGCCGACGGGTCAGGCCTGGCCCTCCGGGTTGGATGCGTCTGTGCTGGCTGCGGCGTCGTTGCCACGGAGGGAGCTGCCGCCCGGCGACCGGACGTCCCTGATGGTGTCATCAGCGTCCGGGCCAAGCGTCACTGCCCCTTCGGGGGTTACCAGCACTTGTTCATGTTCCCACGTTCTGGCCGCGATGTAGCGAATTGCGGAGTTTGCTACGGCGAGAATCGGCACCGAGAACAGCGCCCCGGGAATACCTGCCAGGTAGGATCCTGCTGCCACGCTCAGGATGACCGCCACCGGATGCAGGGACACGGCCTTGCCCATCACGAGGGGTTGCAGGATGTGGCTCTCCAACTGCTGGACCAGGAGCACGATGGCCAGCATGATGAGGGCGTTGATCGGACCGTTTGCCACGAGCGCCAGGAGGACGGCGATGGCGCCTGTCACCAAGGCGCCGACCACCGGAATGAAGGAGCCGATAAATACGAGCACGCCCAGCGGCAGGGCCAGCGGAACACCGATGATCGCCGCTCCGACGCCAATACCCACCGCGTCCACGAACGCCACGAACATCTGGATCCGTGCGTAGCTGACCATGGATGCCCAGCCCTTGCGCCCGGCACCGAACGTGGCAGCGCGTGCCTTCTTCGGCAGCAGCCTGACCATGAAGGCCCAGATCCTGTCACCCTCCAGCAGGAAGAAAATCAGGATGAAGAGGGCCAGCACCAGGCCGGCCGCGAAGTGGCCTGCAGTGCTCCCGAAGGACAGTGCGCCGCTGAGGATGCTGCTGCTGTTGTTCTGCAGGGCATTGGTGGCATCCTGCAGGTACTGGTCGATCTGGTCCGCGGTCAGGTGCAGCGGCCCGTCGGCCAGCCAGTCCTGGACCTGCTTCACGCCGGCCAGCGCCTGGGCCCAGAGTTCACCGAAACCCGAGGCCAGTTGGCGTCCAACGAGGGCAAGGGCGCCCACGATCAGGCCGATGAATCCAATCACGGTGACGGCTACCGCGGCGCCGTTTGGCAGCCGCTTGCTGCGCAACCACCGCACCACGGGGCTCAGCAGCCCGGCAAGGAGCGCTGCGACCATCACGGGAATGATCAGGAAGCTGATCCGGCCAAGCAGCCAGACCAGGGCGCCCCCGACCACCAGGATGAGCCCGATCCGCCATGCCCACGATGCTGCGATGCGTACCCCGTACGGGATGTCCTGCTCGAGTTCGCGGTCCGCCCGGATCCGGGGCGGACGCGGACTGACTGCAGGCGGGACCGGATCCGGTTCCGGCCGGCCGGTAGGTGAAGTGGATGGGGTGGCGTCCTCGGGTGGCGTCATAGCCTAATACTTCCTCAGCCGCGAGCCTTATGCGAAACGGCTACCCGGCGTCACCCAACACGGCGTCGATGCCCCACGCCATGGTGAAGGAGTCTCCCGGCGGGAGCCACCGCAGCCCGTCACCGGAGTTGAAGGCGTTGGCGGGACCGGTCATGGGTTCGATGGCAACCGCCTTGGGCCGGCCCGGCAGTTGGGTCGTCACGAAGACGTGGACGTAACCGCAGGATTCGTCCTGCCACAACGTCACGCTGCGTCCATCCGGCGCGGCGAGCGTGTGGCGGGCCCTGCCGCCGTCGAACGTGAGCCCTGTCAGTGCCACGTCGATGTCAAGGTCCCCTACGCGCCGGCTGCCGCGAAGGTCGCTGTCGCCGCCGACAGGTTCCGAGCTGCGCGGAATCAGCCGCTCGTCCGCCACGAGCCGGGTGTCAGCACCCACAGTCAGGACCAGGGTGTCCACGTCCGCGTCGCCGAGCCGCAGGTACGGGTGGGCCCCCAGCACGAACGGTGCCGGGGCATTGGAGTCGTTGATCAGGGTCTGACGCACTTCCAGGCCCAGATCCTCCGCCAGAAGGTACTGCACCCGGTGCCGTACCAGGAAGGGATAGCCGTGCTGCGGAAACACCGTCGCCTCAAGGGTCACCGAATACTGTGACTCGTCGACGAGGTTGTAGGCGGCGTTGCGGAGCAGCCCGTGGCTGGCGTTGTTCCGGGAAACCTCCGTGATGTCGAGTTGCTGCTTCTTTCCATCGAGGTACCAGACCCCGTCCTCCACCCTGTTTGCCCAGGGGGCGAGCGTGATTCCGGTGGCCCCGGGCGAAATTTCATCGTCACCGTACGTCTCTGTGAGCTGCACACCGGCCCGGCTGTAGAGCCGAAGGCCGGCCGCCAGTTCGGTGACCACGGCCAGGGCATCAGCCCTGCGGATTTCGTATTGACGTCCCGTGGCGTAAGGCTGAAAGCCGGAGGGGGCGCTGGCGTCCGGGGTTGTACTCGAAGTCATGAGCACCACCGTACAGGGGGCTGACGTCTCCTGCCATCACCCCTTTGTTATGTTTTGTTTGAAAATCTTCCTTTTTGGGCAGATTCTTGGCATGATTAACCTCACGCCGCACTCTCTAAGGACTTCAGCCATGACAGGAATCACCAGCAGCCGGCTCGCCGATGGCCGGGAGCTCATCTATTTCGACGACGCCGGGTCCCGCCTCGCCGCGTCCCGCGCCCACGTGACGAACCCCGATCGACGGGAGCTTCCCGGACGCGCGGAGCCGGGAGAAATCCGCTTCGATGCGCTGACCAATGAATGGGTGGCCGTTGCCGCCCATCGGCAGACCCGTACACACCTGCCGCCCGCCGACCAGTGCCCCCTCTGCCCCACCACCGCGAACAATGCCTCGGAAATTCCCTCGCCCGACTACGACGTTGTGGTGTTCGAAAACCGCTTCCCCTCGCTGGGTCCTGCGGTTGGGCAGATCCCGCGGGCTCCGGCCTGGGGAACCACAGGCCCCGCCTACGGGCGCTGCGAGGTGGTGTCGTTTACGCCAGAGCACACGGGGTCATTCAGCGGACTGAGCGAGGCCCGCGCCCGCACCGTGGTCGAGGCCTGGGCACACCGAACCGAGGCCCTCAGCAAGCTCCCGGGGGTCCGCCAGGTGTTTCCGTTCGAGAACCGGGGAGCGGATATCGGCGTCACCCTGCACCACCCGCACGGCCAGATCTACGCCTACCCGTACATCACCCCCCGGGCGGGGACTCTCGGAGTTGCAGCGCGGAAATTCTATGATGGATCCGACGGGCGGCAGACCCTCACAGGGTCGCTGCTGCGGGCGGAACGCGACGACGGGAGCCGGATGGTGATGGAAGGCGAGAACTTCAGCGCCTACGTGCCCTTCGCTGCCCGCTGGCCGCTGGAAATCCACCTTGTCCCGCACCGCCAGGTACCTGATCTTGCCGCCCTGAGCGGCGAGGAAAAGGACGAACTGGCTCACGTTTACCTGGACCTCCTCAAACGGCTTGACGCCTTCTACCCGACGCCGACGCCCTACATTTCGGCCTGGCACCAAGCCCCCTTGGACGACATGCTGCGCCCGGCAGGCTACCTGCACCTCCAACTGACCTCCCCCCGCCGGGCAGCGGACAAGCTCAAGTACCTTGCCGGCTCCGAGGCCGCCATGGGCGCGTTCATCAACGACACCACACCGGAAAGCGTGGCGGAACGGCTCCGTGCCGTCACTGTTCCGGAATCTGCCGACCCCGCTGCCCCGCTGGCCGCCCAACCCGAAGGAGTACACACGTGAGCGCAGCCCCCGATCCGCTGACCACACAGGCCACAGCCGGCGCCGCGGACCTCGCCGCGCGGTTCGAGCAGGAGTTCGGAGCGCTTCCCGACGGCGTCTGGCAGGCACCGGGACGCGTTAACCTGATCGGCGAACACACCGACTACAACGAGGGCTATGTGCTCCCGTTCGCCATCGACAAAACTGCCCGCGTCGCCGTCGCGGTCCGGCCGGACTCCACGGTCAGGCTCCTGTCCACTTACGGCGACCAGGGCCTGGTGACCGCCGATCTGGCCGCCTTGGCGCCAGGCTCAGCGAAAGGCTGGACGAAGTATCCGCTCGGCGTCATCTGGGCCCTGCAGCAGCGCGGCATTGCGGTCCCTGGCCTCGACCTGCTCCTTGATTCCGACGTGCCGCTGGGTGCCGGCCTGTCCTCTTCACACGCCATCGAGTGCGCCGTCATCACGGCCCTCAACGAACTAACTGGAGCCGGGCTGGGACCGGAGGACATGGTCCTTGCCACGCAGCGCGCCGAAAACGACTTCGTTGGTGCCCCCACGGGCATCATGGACCAGTCGGCCTCACTGCGTGGCTCGAAGGGGCAGGCAGTGTTTCTGGATTGCCGGGACCAGAGCGTCCAGCTCGTTCCCTTCGACGCCGAGTCCGCCGGGCTTGTCATGCTGGTGATTGACACCAAGGTGTCCCACTCCCATGCCGACGGCGGTTACGCGTCCCGCCGCGCCTCCTGTGAGCTCGGCGCCGGGCTCCTCGGGGTCAAGGCGCTCCGGGATGTCCAGTCCGGCGACCTGCCGAAGGCGGCCAGCCTCCTGGACGACGTCACCTACCGGCGCGTCCGGCACGTGGTGACCGAGGACGAGCGCGTCCTGCAGACCGTGGCACTGCTCAGCAGCGATGGTCCCGCCGCCATCGGGGCACTGCTGGACGCCAGCCACGTTTCCATGCGGGACGACTTCGAGATCTCCTGCCCGGAACTGGATCTGGCCGTGGACACCGCGCGCGCCAATGGGGCTATCGGCGCGCGGATGACCGGCGGCGGTTTCGGCGGGGCGGCCATTGCCCTCACCCCGGTGGCGGCTGAGCAGCACGTGCGCACCGCCGTCGAACGCGCGTTCTCCGGGGCCGGCTACACGGCTCCCGAGATCTTCACCGTGACCCCGGCCGCCGGGGCGAAGCGCATATCGTAGCTCAGGGGCATGGCTGACAGCGACAACAAAGGAGGGCTCCCGCCCGTGCGCACTGCACGGGCGGGAGCCCTCCTGGTGTTTGGATTCGAACGACGGCGGATGCCGACTGGGTGCTAGTCGTCGCCCCGGAGGATGGCGAGCAGGCGGATGATCTCCACGTACAGCCACACCAGGGTGACGGTCAGGCCGAAGGCTGCGGTCCAGGAGAAGCGCTGCGGAGCGCCGCTCTGCACGCCGGCTTCGATGCTGGTGAAGTCCATGATCAGGGAGAATGCGGCCAGGCCGATGGCAAGCAGGCCGATAAAGACACCCAGCGGGATGCCGAAGATTTCAATGCTGGTCCGCAGGCCGAAGGGTTCCTGCACCGCACCGGTCCACATCATCACGAGGTTGATCAGCGAGAACACGGCATAGCCGATGATCGCAATCATGAAGAAACGCATGGCCTTGGGTGTCGCCCTGACCTTGCCGCTCTTGAACAGGACCAGCGTCACGGCAAAGACAGACAGTGTGCCGATGACAGCCTGCAGCCCGACGCCGGGGTACATCTGGTCCAGGATGCGGGTGAGTCCACCGAGGAACAGGCCTTCCAGTCCGGCGTAGGCGAGAATCAGCGCCGGTGAGGGCTGCTTCTTGAACGTGTTGACCATGGCCAGGACGAAGCCGCCCAGGGCTCCGACGATCATCAGCATGCTGGCAAGGCCCATGCTGACGAACAGGGTCACCGCGGCACCAACCAACAGGACTCCGAGGCAGGCAGCGGTCTTGACGATGACGTCGTCGTACGTCATCCGGCCGGTGTCCGCAGGACCCGCGGCCGGCTGGTTGTACATCTGCTGCAGCTGCTCAGTGGTCATCGGCTGCTGCTGGCCCCAACCGCCCTGCCCGTCCATGACCTGGCCGGGTGCGCGGCCATAGGACTGCTGTCCGTAAGGCTGCTGGCCGTACTGGGCCTGTCCATAGGGCGCCTGCGGGACACGCGGGGCCTGCGTTGCTCCACGGAAATTCTTTCCGTTGAAGATCGGGTTTCCGCCAAGTGCCATTGCTGGTGTCCTCCAAGTAAAGGGTTGAGAGTCGTGAACTACAAGCCACGCTACCAATATCTACGCGCGCACGCGCCAATAAGTTCCCCTATCCAAGGCGCTGAAACCCAACTGTGATGCTGGCCGGCGTTCTCAGCCCACTCCCAGGTAAGCCTCCTTGATCGCCGGATTCGCCAACAGCTCTTTGCCGGTACCGCTGTGGGTGATCTCCCCGGTCTCGAGGACGAAGGCGCGGTGTGCTCCGGCAAGCGCCTGGTTGGCGTTTTGTTCCACCATGAGCACGGTGGTCCCCTGGTTATTGATCTCCCTGATGATCTTGAAGATCTGGCGAATGAATTGCGGAGCCAGTCCCATCGACGGCTCGTCAAGGAGCAACAGCTTGGGGCCGGACATCAGTG
Organism: Pseudarthrobacter sp. 01T43; assembly: GCF_056398665.1. NCBI lineage: Bacteria > Bacillati > Actinomycetota > Actinomycetes > Micrococcales > Micrococcaceae > Pseudarthrobacter > Pseudarthrobacter sp. 01T43. The sequence goes on from NZ_JBFTPV010000003.1 coordinate 149,315, forward strand.
CCCGTCCGATCGCCAGCATCTGTTGCTCGCCGCCGGACATGGTCCCGCCGTATTGCTTGATCCGTTCCTTCAACCGCGGGAACAGGTCAAACACCCGTTCCAGGTCCTGCGGCACGCCGCTTCTGTCCTTCCTTCCGAAGGTCCCCATGTCCAGGTTTTCCATAACAGTCATGCCGGGGAAAATTCCCCGGCCTTCCGGCGCCTGGGAGATCCCGCGGACAACCCGGATATGGGCCTTCATCCTGGTGATGTCCTCACCGGCAAAAGTGATCTTGCCGGCCGAGGGATTAAGGATCCCGGAGATCGTCTTCATGGTGGTTGTCTTGCCGGCCCCGTTGGCTCCAATCAGGGAAACAACCTCCCCCTCGTTGACCGTAAAGGACATGTCCCGGATGGCACGGATGCGCCCGTAGTGGACAGAAATCCCTTCAACCTCAAGCAACGTCATCTTCGGGCTCCCCCAGGTAGGCCGCAACAACCCGCGGATCTTCACGAATGGCCCGTGGCAGGCCGTCGGCGATCTTCTTGCCGAATTCCAGGACAACAATCCGGTCCGTTACGCCCATGACCAGCTTCATGTCGTGCTCAATGAGCAGCACCGTGTAGCCCTCATCGCGGATGGTGCGGATCAGGGCCATCAGCTCCTCCTTCTCCGCCGGGTTGAAGCCGGCGGCAGGCTCATCCAGGCACAGTACCTTCGGGTCCGTGGCTAAGGCGCGTGCAATCTCCAGTCGCCGCTGATAGCCGTAGGGAAGGTGGCGGGACAGAAAATGCGCGTGGTCGGCGATTCCCACAAATTCCAGCAGCGCCATGCCGCGCTCAATAGCGGACTTTTCCTCCCGGATGTGGGTGGGCAGCCTCAGCAACGCTCCGCCGACGCTTGTCCGGTGGCGCGCATCCAAACCAACCACGACATTTTCGAGTGCCGTCATCTCGCCGAAGAGTCGGATGTTCTGGAAGGTGCGCGAAAGCCCCAGCCTGGTGATCTTGTGCTGCTTCAGCCCGTTGATGACCTGGCCTTCGAGGACCACCTCGCCGCTGGTGGGTTTGTATACCCCCGTCATGGCATTGAAGCAGGTGGTCTTCCCGGCTCCGTTGGGCCCGATCAGCCCGAGGATCTCGCCACGCTTAATATTGAAGCTGATGTTGTCCAACGCGATGAGACCGCCGAATTTGATGGTGAGGTTCTTCACCTCAACAATGTTCTCGCCAACCTCGACGGCGATTTCGCGGTCCGGTGCCACCATTTCGGACAGCGCCGGCTCCACCCCGGCTTCGGCCAGCGCAGCCGTGTCAGGACCGGCCTGCGCGGGCGCCTCCGCTTCCCCTGCCTGCGCCGGCCCGGCCGTCGCGTTTTCCTCGCTCATGCCTGCGCTCCTGTCTCACTGTTGGGACCCGTCCGCGGACCGGCTGCCGGTGGCGCCCCGGCCGATGACCGGCCGGTGGCGCCCTTCTTGGCCACCCTGGCGTACGCTGTCCGGCCGTAGGCGAGCAGGCGCTGGCGCGCAGGCAGCAGGCCCTGGGACCGGAAGATCATGATCAGCACCAGTGCGATACCAAAGATAAGGTATTTGTACTCCGCGATCGCGGTAAAACGCAGCGGAATGTAACTCACCAGGGCGCCGCCCAGAATGGCTCCGACCTTGTTTCCAGCGCCTCCGAGCACCACCGCGGCGAGGAAGAGGATGGACGTGGTGACGTCGAACTTCTGGTTGTTCACGAAGCCCACCTGACCGGCAAACAGGGCCCCCGAGAGGCCACCAATCGCCGCCCCGATGGCAAACGCCCAGACTTTGTACTTGAATGTGGGCACGCCCATAATTTCCGCCGCGTCTTCATCCTCCCGGATGGCAACCCAGGCCCGCCCCACTCGGCTTCGCTCGAGGTTCCCCACCAGCAGCGTAATGATGATGATGATGGTCAGGGTCAGCCAGTACCACGGCACACCGTTGGAATTGGAGAAGATGGGAGTTCCGTCCGCCTCGGTGCCGGGCGGGTGGCCTACGTTCTGAAATCCCACCTGACCCTTCATGGCCGGAATAATCGTGGCAAGAATCCGGACAATTTCCCCGAACCCGAGGGTGACGATGGCCAGATAGTCTCCGCGGAGCCGGAGGGTTGGAACGCCCAGCACTACGCCAAAGAACATGGTCACAGCCATGGCGACCGGGATGGTCCACAAGTAAGGGATGTGCAGGAACGGCGAGTCCGGACTCGTCAGCATCGCCGCGCAGTAGGAGCCGACGGCGAAGAAGGCCACATACCCGAGGTCCAGCAGGCCCGCGTAGCCCACCACTACGTTCAGTCCAACGGCGATCAGCGCGAAACGTGCCATGTCGAAGCAGGCGAGGGCGAAATTGTTGCCGGGCTCGGTGGTGATGATGGGCGGGTTGATCAGCGGCAGCAGGTAGGCCAGGACCACCACGACAATCAGGAAGGCCCACTGTTGCTGGCGGGAGAGTGCGTTCCACCGCTCACTCCATGATCCAAAGATCCCGCGCCCGCCCCGCTTTTCCGGGGTTACGCTGCTTCCCGGACCGGTGGTTTCTGCCTCGCGGTCCGCCGCAGCCTGTGCAGATGCCGCCTCCGGAAGCGGTGTGGGTCCATCTGTCATGCTCATGCTTTGCTCCTTCCCAGGGCAGTGCCGAGAATTCCCTGCGGTCGCAGCAGAAGGACCAGCACCAGGACCACGAAGGCAACAACGTCGGTCCACTGCGAATTTCCGAGCAGGATCTGGCCATAGTTGCCAATGAGGCCCAGGAGCAGACCGCCCAGGAGCGCACCACGGACGTTGCCGATGCCGCCCAGGACAGCGGCGGCGAAGGCCTTGATTCCGAGCACGAAACCGCCGCTGTACTGAACCCCGGACGGTATCTTCATGACGTAGAAGAGGGCCGCCGCTCCGGCCAGCAGACCCCCGATGACAAAGGTGGTGATGATGATGCGTTCCTTATTGACGCCCATCAACGTCGCCGTGTCCGGGTCCTGGGCCACCGCGCGGATGCCGCGGCCGGTCCGCGATTTCCGGATGAACCGCTCAGTTGCAACCATCATGATCACGGCGGCGATGATGATGACCAGCTGCTGGGAATCCACGATGGTTCCAAAAACATCGAAGATCGGGGTCGGCCGGAACATGGTCAATGCCAGCTCCGGGCTGGGACCGCGCCACAGGTAGATCAGGTACTGAATGGTAAACGAGGCCCCGATGGCGGTGATCAGGAAGACGAGGCGGGGAGCATTTTTCTTCCGGAGCGGTTTGTAGGCCACACGTTCCAGGACGAAGGCTGTTAGTGCGGAAGCAACCATGGCGACTACCAGCGCCAGCACCAGGTTAAGGATGATTGCCCAGATGTCCAGCCGCGGGGCTGAGGGGCCGAAACCCAGGCCGCTGAGGGTAAAGAAGACTGCGTAGCAGCCCACAATGAACACTTCGGAGTGCGCGAAGTTGATGAGGTTCAGGACGCCGTAGACGAGGGTATAGCCGAGCGCAACCAGCGCGTAGATGGCACCGAAGGTCAGGCCGTCAAACGTTGCGCTCCAGAAATTTTCCATGAGGGACGGGACGTCGAAGGAAATCCAATCATTTTCCAGCGGCAGGTGGACGAGCAAGGGGAGCATCGGGACTTCCTGTCAGGCGTTAGGTAAGGAAAAGGCTGTGGGGGCCGGCGATTGCTGGCCCCCACAGCCGGTTACTCTAAGGCGACGATTACTCGCCGATTGGTCCAATCGGAACGATCTTGCCGTTCTCAACTTTGTAACCGTAAACAGTCGGTGCCTGCAGTTCGCCCTTGGCGTCCCACTTGTAATGCTTGCTCAGGCCGTCCTTGTCGTAGGCCTTGACCCAGGACAGCAGATCTGCGCGCGACTGCTTTCCCGCATCGATACCGGACAGGAGCACCGTGGCTGCGTCGTAGCCCTCGATGGAATAGGTTCCCGGCTCAGCGCCCTTCGAGACGTCCTTGTATGCCGTCGCAAAATCAGGAATCAGTTCGCCAGGGATGCACGGGCAGGTGAAGTATGCGTTGTTGGACGCGTCGCCCGCCTGCTTGATGAACTGATCATCCTTGACGCCGTCAGGTGCCACGAAGGTGCCGGTGAATCCCTTGCCCGAGAGCTGCTGGTCGAAGGGTGCGCCCTCGGCGTAGTAGCCGGAGTAGAACACAGCATCGGCCTTGGCGTTCATGATCTTGGAGATCACTGCCGAGAAGTCCTTCTGGCCGGTGGTGACCTTCTCCGTCCCGACCAGTGCGCTGCCGAGCCCGGCGGAGGTGGACGTGCCAAGTCCGATACCGTAATCGGAATCGTCCTGGACGAGGTAAACCTTTTTCGCGCCCAGCTTGCCGGTCAGGAACTTGGCTGCAGCCGGACCCTGCACGGCATCGTTACCCAGGCCGCGGAAGAAGGTGGTCCAGCCATTCTCCGTCAGGCCGGGGTTGGTAGCCGAAGGCGTGATGTGAACCAGGCCCTTTTGTTCGAAAATGTTGCCGGTAGCCTTGGATTCACCCGAGAACGGGAGTCCGACGACGCCGACAATGTCCGCTTCACTGACCAGCTGGGTGACGGGTCCTGTGGCCTTGTTGGGGTCGCCTTCCGTGTCAAACTTCTTGAACTGGACCTGACAGCCGGGATTTGCGGCGTTGTGCTGGTTGATGGCCAGCTGGATGCCATTGAAGATGTTGACACCGAGCTGTGCGTTCGCTCCCGTCTGGGCACCTGCATACGCCAACGTCGTCGTTGCGGCGCAGGTAGCCTTGCCATCGCCCTTCGGCAGGACAGCACCGGAGGGCACATCGACCTTGGAAATTGACGGGATATTCACCTTGCCGGAGGCTCCAGAGGTGTCACTGGTGGTGGGGCCGGCCTGATTGGCACAACCCGAGAGTGCCAGGGTAAGGGTGGCCGCTGCCGCCCACGCCGTGATGACTTTCTTTCGGTACATTTATTTACCTTCCGAGCCGGATTATCTCGACTGCTGCGGATGACCGAGGCAGCTTACGCGTACTTCCGAAATTGTTTCCTGAGACTACTCCCTAAAGTGTGTCCTGAAACACATTTGAGTTAGGGCGTGGCCAAAACTGGATGACAGTGAATCAGGGGCTCCTGATTTAGCTTCAAAATAATGCATATATGCTGCGGATATAAGTGACTGAGGTCACATCCTTATAACAGTCGTTGCATATGCGAAATCAAGCGCGCAAGGAGATGTCTGGTTTGCGTGTACCCCGGGCGCTCAGCGGTGCGGGGAAAGGGCACAGTGAAGGGCACCCGAAGGCGCGTCAAAAGAGGGAATGTGTACCCCAGGTGGGACTCGAACCCACAACACGCGGATTTTAAGTCCGCTGCCTCTGCCAATTGGGCTACTGGGGCGCCCGGTCAATGGTATCCCGTGATCAGCCTGCCAGTGGTGCGGCATACCGGAACGTGCCGTGGACCCCGCCGGGCCATAGAGCCAGCGGAAGCAGTTGGAAATGGTCGCCCCAGGCCTCGTCAGGCGGCAGCACGCCGAAAGATGCCGCCGGCACGAAGCCGAACCGGGGGTAGTACTCATTGCTGCCCAGCAGGGCAATGCCGCCCTCCCCCGCGATGTTGGCCCGGGCGATGGTGTCCTTCATCAACGCGGTGCCGATCCCGTGGCGTTGCAGCCTGGGCGTGACGCCGATAGGTCCCAGCCCCAGCAGCCCGTAATCGCCCACCCAGCTGCGGGTGCTGATCACGTGGCCCACCACTTCACCCGCCAACTCAGCCACCACGCTGAATTCGGGCAGGTACTCCTCGCACGCAAAGAGCTGGCGAAGCACCTCAACCTCAATCGGCTCGCCCTCCACAGCCAGGCCCGTGACGGGAGAGATGGCGAACGCTTCGGCCGCTAGCGCGAGGATCTTGTCCCTGTCTGCGGGCGTCTCGTTCCGGAGCACCAGCTCCGGCCTCGGCTGGTCCAGGTTGGCAGCTGAGAGTTCATGGAGGACCTCGAGGGCGCGCGGCGCGTCCGCAGCCGGCACCAGCAGGTGATCATGGTGGAAGCCCGCCAGCACGTTGCAGCTGATCCTGGCATCGGTAAGGGCCTTCCCGACGGCGGCAGTCAACCCAACAGCCTCCAGTTCCGAATGCACCTGCAGGGTGATCCAGGCACCCACAAAGTCGTAGGTCAGCCCCAAGCTGTCCGCGGTCTCGCGCGGCAGGACTACCGTGAGGCCCTCGGCTTCACGCACCGCAGCTTGGATCCCTGGCTCCAGTGCCCTGCCGTGAGGCCACAGCACGTAGACGTATTCGCCGTCCCGGAGCACGGGATGCAGTGTTGCGAGCAGGGCCTGGAGGTTCGTTTCGCCAGTCATCCTGCCAGTCTAAAAGGAAGACGGGCCCGGAAGGAGGGCGGGCCGGGATACGCCGACGGCGGCCGCCCCCTGAAGGGACAGCCGCCGTCGGGCATTACTGCGGTGCGGTGCGGAAGGCGCTACTTGGCGTCTGCCGTGACTGACTGCTTGGGGTCCACGCTGGTGGCGGCCGCCGAGCCGGGCTTTGCGGCGGCTGAGGCCTCGGGCGCCGCAGGCGCAGCCGCGGGGGCTGCGGCCGGCTTGGGCGCAGGAGTGGCAGCCGCAACGAACGCGCCGCGCGGGTTGTCCAGGTCGATCAGCTGCGTGGTATCGCGGCCCATAAAGAACGCCAGGATCCAGCCCATGATCACGCGGATCTTGCGCTCAACCGTGGGCATGGCCATGCCGTGGTAGCCGCGGTGTGCCAGCCAGGCCAGCGGACCCTTGAGTCCGATGCGGCCGATGAGGTTGATGTTCGCGACACCCTTCCACTCGCCGAAGCCGGCCACGGCACCAAGGTTCTTGTGCTTGTAGTCCTTCATCGGCTTGTCCCAGCGGGAAGCCCACAGGTTCTTGGCGAGGCGCTTGGCCTGGCGCAGTGCGTGCTGGGCGTTCGGGACGCAGGTGCCGTCCGGCAGGCCGCTGCCCGTCAGGTCAGGCACGGCAGCGATGTCGCCGGCGGCCCAGGCGTTCTCGATGATGCCTTCGTCACCGGCGATGCGGAGGTCCGGAAGAACCCGGACGCGGCCTCGGGGCTCCAGCGGGAAGTCGGTGGAGCGGATCATCGGGTTGGCCTGCACGCCGGCGGTCCAGACAAGCGTGTCGGCTTCGAATTCCTGGGCCAGGCTCTTGTCCGGGAGGTTGATCAGCTTCAGGGTGCCTTCGGCGCTGTCCAGCGAGGTGTTCAGCAGGACCTCGATGCCGCGGCTGCGCAGGTGCTCCACAACCCATTCAGCCTGGGGTGCGGTGACCTCGGGCATGATGCGGCCCATGGCCTCAACCAGGACGAAGCGGACTTCCTCCTGCTTGATGCGCGGGTTGTTCTTGACTGCGGCGCGGGCCAGGTCTTCCATTTCGGTGATGCACTCGATGCCGGCAAAGCCGCCACCCACTACAACGAAGGTCAGGGCCTTGGCGCGGGCCGCGGGGTCCGTGATGGTGGAGGCGGCTTCGATCCGCTCCAGCACCTTGTTCCGCAGGGCCACGGCCTCTTCGATGGTCTTCAGGCCGATGCCCTTGTCCGCAAGGCCCTTGATGGGGAACGTGCGGGTGATGGCGCCTGCGGCCACCACGATGTCAAAGTAGGGAACCTCAATGTGTCCGCCGCCATCCGCGGGCGCCACGACGGCGGTGCGGTTGGCGTGGTCGATCGAGGTGACGCTGCCCTGGATAAGTTCAGTCTGCTTCAGGTGCTGGCGGTGGGACACCACTGCGTGGCGGGCCTCGATGTTGCCGCCGGCAACTTCGGGCAGGAAAGGCTGGTAGGTCATGTAAGGCAGTGGATCCACGAGGGTGACGATGCCACCGGCATTCGCGATCTTCTTCTGCAGTTTGAGTGCTACGTACAGGCCGACGTACCCGCCGCCGACGACGAGTACCCTGGGACGGTCCTGGAGCTCTGGGGTGGTTGCCATGGCTCAAGGATACCGTAGTTTGTGAAAATCTTCACTAACTGTGGCTGCCGCCGGAATCCGCGGTATCGAAGACCCCCGTATCCGGATCGTCGCGCGCCAGGCCCGGGTCCCGCGCGGCCCTGCGCAACTGGAAACCGGCCACGGCGATGATCACCACAAACAGCAAAGCTGAACCGATGACGACGGCGGCGCCGATGGCACTGTCCCGCTGGGAGGGAGCCACCGCGGCGGGCACTGTCGGGTCGGACAAGGTGGGAACGGCACTGGCCACATCAGCGCTGGGGACCGGGGCCGGCGTAGCAAGGTTCCCGCGGCGGTGCACCCGGATCCAGTCAGAAATGGAGCCCAGCGGGTTGGCCGTGGCTTCAGGCACCGAATCCTTCAGCGCAGCCTCTGCATTCAGGACGCCAAATCCATAGAGCGGATCCTTTCCCGCCGGTCCTGCGTCTTTGGCTGTGCTGACGATCCGGTTGATGACCTGCTTCGCGCTCATGTCCGGCCACTTGGAACGGATGAGCGCGGCGACGCCGGCCACAATGGGGGTAGCTCCGGAAGTACCCGCCCATTCGGCGTAGCCGCCGCCGGGCAGTCCGCCGAAGAGGTTCTCCGCCGGGGCTGCCACACCGATGCTGATCCCCTGCGATGACGAGTCGACGCTCGCAACGCCCTTACGGTCCAGTCCGGCGACCGTCAGGACGCCGGGAATGGTGGCCGGGGCACCCACCTGGAGGTTGCCCCCCACCCGGTTTCCGGCCGCCGCGACGATCACGACGTCTTTTTGCTCCGCATAGAGGAAGGCGGCGTCCCAGCTCTGGGGCCACTGCGGAGTGGTACTGCCGAGCGAAATATTGATGACCCGAGCGCCGTTGTCCACGGCCCAGCGGACAGCTTCGGGAATCTGGTCCTGGTCGCTCTTGCCCGCTGGGTTCGCCGAGCCCAGCCACGTGGAGACGGACAGGATCTCTGCTTCCGGTGCCACGCCCACGATGCCGTCCGGGCCGACTGATGATGGGGAGGCACTCGGTGAGGGTGAGGCCGTGGCAGCCTGGTGGCCGCGGCCGGCCAGCATCGTGGCTACCAGGGTGCCGTGTTCGGGTTTGATGCCGAGGGTTTTCTGGCCGTTGGCGGTGCCTGCCCCCGAGGCGTCATAGCCGCCGGTGACTGCACCTTTCAGGTCAGGGTGGCCAGCGTCCACGCCGCTGTCGATCACCGCGACCTTCACGCCGGCACCCTTGGAGACGTCCCAGGCCTTGGTGATCCCGGTCTCGCCCAGCCAATACTGTTTGTCCCGCACCTCATCCGCCTGCGCGGCGGGCGCCAGCACCAGGCCTGCGGCAAGGCTGACGCCTGCGAGAGTCATCGCCAGGAGCGCTGAGGCGGTCCGGCGGAGCCGGGCTGTTGCTCTGGTCATGTGGATTCCCCTGCTTGGTGCGATGATGCCCGGCGTCAGTTGAGGCTCAGGGCAATTCCATCAAGAATATCGTGTTCGCTGGCAGTGGCTGTGACGATCCGGCCGGCGCTGACGTCATGGAGCCGCTCCAGGATCCGGCGCCACACCAGTCCGCCGGCGCCCATCACGTCCACCCTGCCCGGGTGCATGTACGGCAGGGCCGCACGTGCGGCCCTGGTCATCGCCAGGAGGTCGGCGGCGGCCCCGGTGATGGTGCTGAGGGGCAGTTCAGCTCCGTGGATGGCCGCCGGCGAATATCCCGGCAGGCGCAGGGCGTGCGCCGTGATGGTGGTGATCGAACCGGCAACCCCGACGACGGCGGTGGCGCGTTCCAGCGGAACGTCGAGGCCCGCGCGGGTGATGGCGGCGTCGACGTCGGCTTCCGCGGCGGCGATCTGTTCCGCCGTGGGCGGGTCGTCGCGAAGGTGCCGTTCGGTCAGGCGCACGCAGCCGATGTCCACTGATTTGGCAGCGGTGACACCGTTGGCCGTGCCGAGGACAAACTCCGTGCTGCCACCGCCGAGGTCAACCACCAGGACCTGGTCCCCGTCGTGGATGGGCAGGACACTGCTGGCACCTGCGAAGGACAGGGCCGCCTCTTCGTCCCCCGAGATGACTTCGGGCTCAATACCAAGCAAGTCCCGGACGCCGTCGACAAAAACGTGGCGGTTCCGGGCATCCCTGCTGGCTGACGTGGCCACAAACCGAACCGACTCCGCGCCGTGTTCACGGATCAGGGCGGCGTAATCCGCGGTGGCGGCAAAGGTCCGCTCGAGTGCCTCCGGTGAAAGTTCACCGGTGGCGTCCACGCCCTCGCCGAGGCGGACCACGCGCATTTCGCGGACCACGTCCGTGAGCCTGGCAGTGCCGTTGCTGCGGTCCACGTCCGCGATCAGCAGGCGAATGGAGTTGGTTCCGCAGTCGATGGCGGCGACGCGGGTCACGGCACGGCTTCCGCGCTACCTGCGGTTTTGCGGACCGGGGCGGGCCGGCCAACGATCTCCGGCAGGCCCTGGGGTCCGTGGCGGCTCAGGTCCCGGGACGGAGCTTCCCCATCGGTGTCCCAGGCGCCGTCGCAGTAGCAGCGGTCTGCGGTCCACCACTCGCGGATGCCGGCGATGGCCTCGTCGCCCAGGGGGTTCACGCCGGGCCCGGCCGCCAGGGAATGGCCCACCAGCACGTGGAGGCATTTCACGCGGGTGGGCATGCCGCCGGCGGAGATGCCGTCAATTTCAGGGACGGCGCCGATGCCCGCCCGTTCGCCGATCCCGGCCCGGGCCGCGAGGTAGTCCTCGTGGGCGGCGCGGTACGCGGCGGCAAGGGGCTCGTCCGCGGTGAGTCGCTCGTTCATTTCGTTCATCAGGCCGGCAGCTTCGAGCCGGGAGACGGCCGAGGTGATGACAGGGTGCGTCAGGTAAAAGGTGGTGGGGAACGGTGTGCCGTTCCCCAGGCGCGGCGCCGTGGCAGCCACCAAGGGGTTGCCGCACACGCAACGGGCCGGGATTTCGACGACGTCGCGCACCGGCCGTCCCAGTTGCCTGCTGAGTACTTCAAGATCATGTGCTGATGGCTGGCGGGATTTCTCCGGCTCAGGTGCCGTGCGTGCTTCCACTGGCGCGGCCATCCTTCCTCTGGTGGTTCAGTCTGTGGCCGCGCGCCGGACGGACTCCCACAGGGAATCCACCCACGGCAGATCGGCGGGGTCTTGCGCTGCTGTGGCGTTCCGGCTACTGCTGGTTCCGGCCGGCAAATCACTGCCAAAGACCCAGTAGCCGGTTTCGCCCGGCATAACCATGTTAATGCGGTCGCGGGCCTGCTGTTTCACGTAGTTGGGATCCTGCCAGCGCGAGATCTGCTGGCGCAGCCTGTCGCCCTCGGCCTGGCGGGCGGAGATATCGTCGCTCAGGGCGGTAAGTTCGGCACGTTTGTCGAAGAAAATCTTGACAGTAGGCGCAAGCATGATGGTGATGGCAATCATCACGACGGCGAGTGCCAGCATGCGCCCGGAGAACGCTTTGGCCGGTACGGGCTGGGAATCGTTCGGGGCGTCGCCCTTCGGCGTTCCGCCTGCGGCGGATCCGCCGCTCCCCCGCACTTTCGTGGCTTGGGAACCCTTGATAGGAGTGCGCTTGGAGGAGGCCGGGGCCTGGGTAGAGGCCGGCGCTTTCGCGGCGGGGCCCTCGGACCGACCGGCTTTACCTTGGGCGCTGCCGTCCTTTGACCCGCCAAAATGGGCGCGGATGACATCGGCGGTATCGGCAGCTTCCTGGGGCCGATCCGTTGCGCCACGATGAGTCGAAGCGGCCTTGGGAACTTTGGGACGGCGGGTAGCCATGACACTCCTGAAACGTGCGGGCTGCCTCGGCCCGCAACTCTGCGCTCGTACAAAAGCCTGCGCTGGTACAAGTGCCCTGCCAGCAGCAGGCCGAAACAAAAACCGGTGGCTATGGTCTTTCAACCATAGCCACCGGTCAGTGGTTTACGCGGCTACTAGCCCTTGAAACGCGGGAACGCGCTCCGGCCGGCGTAGCGTGCGGCGTCGTCGAGTTCCTCTTCGATGCGCAGCAGCTGGTTGTACTTGGCAACGCGCTCGGAGCGGGCCGGGGCACCGGTCTTGATCTGTCCCGCGTTGGTGGCAACGGAGATGTCAGCAATGGTGGTGTCCTCTGTTTCGCCGGAGCGGTGCGAGGTGATGGTGGTGTAACCGGCGCGCTGGGCCAGGGAAACGGCATCCAGCGTCTCGGTCAGCGAACCGATCTGGTTGACCTTCACCAGCAGCGAGTTGGCTGTCTTGGTGTCGATGCCGCGCTGCAGGATGGCCGGGTTGGTGACGAAGAGGTCATCGCCCACGAGCTGGACCTTGTCGCCGATGCTGTCGGTAAGGGTCTTCCAGCCGTCCCAGTCGTTTTCATCCAGCGGGTCCTCGATGGACACCAGCGGGTAGTCGGCAACGAGCTCGGCGTAGTAGGCGCTCATCTCGGTGGCGGACAGGGCCTTTCCTTCGAACTGGTATGCCCCGTCCTTGAAGAACTCGGAGGAGGCGACGTCCAGGGCCAGGGCGATGTCCTTGCCCGGGGTGTAGCCCGCGTTCCTGATGGCTTCCTGGATCAGGTCCAGCGCGGCGCGGTTGGACGGCAGGTTCGGCGCGAAGCCGCCCTCGTCGCCCAGGCCGGTGGAAAGGCCCTTGGCCTGCAGGACGGACTTGAGGTTGTGGTAGACCTCAACGCCCCAGCGCAGGCCCTCGGAGAAGGTCTCCGCACCGAGCGGGACGATCATGAATTCCTGGATGTCGACGTCGGAATCCGCGTGGGAGCCGCCGTTGAGGATGTTCATCAGCGGAACGGGAAGGACATGCGCGTTCGGGCCGCCGAGGTACTTGTACAGCGGCAGATCGGCGGACGCGGCGGCTGCGTTGGCCACGGCCAGGGAAACACCCAGGATGGCGTTGGCGCCGAGCTTGCCCTTGTTGGGAGTGCCATCCAGGTCCAGCATGGCCTGGTCGATGCTGCGCTGGTCCGTGGCGTCGAAGCCGATCAGGGCCGGAGCGATCTGGTCGATGACGGCGTCAACGGCCTTCTGGACACCCTTGCCGAGGTAACGGCCCTTGTCGCCGTCACGAAGCTCAACGGCCTCGTGCTCGCCGGTGGAGGCACCGGAGGGAACTGCTGCGCGGCCGATCTGGCCGTCGGAGAGCAGTACTTCAACTTCTACGGTCGGGTTGCCACGGGAATCGAGGATCTCGCGGGCGTGGATGGCATCGATAAGCGCCATGGATTTGCTCCTTGGGGGCGATTTTTGGTGGATCTAACAGCTGAAAATTGGTGGAGTCTTTGGGACGTCGTCGTCACGGACTAGCGTAGTCGAGAGTGGCGGACGTTACGGAACGCTATCCGTCACCCGGACGTCATGATGGCGGCCCGAACCGCCTGCGGATGGCTCCCCGCAGGGCGCGCTCTGCGTCGAATCCTTGGACACGCGCAGATCCGACGACGGCGAGCAGCAGCTCACCGAGGTCCTCCTCGGTTTCGAACGCCTCAGCTGTTTCCAGGGCCTGCGGTGATTCGAGGGCCTCAGGTGATTGCGCCAGGGCCCAGGACCGCAGGGTTCCCTGGCCGAGCTTGCGAGGGGAGCGGGCGGTTGGGGACCGCTCGGTCCGGTCGAGGAACTTCTGCGCCTTCGCCAGGGCAGGCAGGGCGTCGGGGATCCCCTCGAAGGCGTCGCGACGTTCGGGCCGTTCCGAACTTTTGACCGCGTCCCAGGTCCGGACGATCTCGTCCACCGTGGCCGGGAAGCTGTCCTGCAGGGTGCCGTCGGCCCGGAACACGTGCGGATTGCGGCGGACCATCTTGGCACTCAGTCCGCGCGCGACGTCGTCGAAAGTAAACGACCCGCGCTCCTCGGCGAGCCGGGCGTGCAGCACCACCTGGAGCAGCACGTCACCCAGCTCGCCGCGGAGCTCGGTGTCATCCGCCCCCGTCTCGATGGTCTCGGCCACCTCGTAGGCTTCCTCCAGGAGGTACTCCACCAGCGAGGCATGGGTGAGGGCACCCATCCACGGGCAGTGCTCCCGCAGTTCGGCTATGACCGTGACAAGACGCGCCACGGGAGGCTGGTCAACGGGAACCTGGTCAGCCAAGGTTGGCGTAGGTGTTGTTGATGTACTCCACCAGCGCTTCCTTCTCCTCCAGCGGCAGGAACGAGGCCTCGGCCGCATTCAGCGTGAGCTCCAGCAGGTCGTCGAGGTCGTAGTCGAAGGTTTCGACGAGGAGCTCAAATTCGTCAGTCAGCGTCACGCCGCTCATCAGCCGGTTGTCCGTGTTGATGGTGACGTTGAAACCCAGCTGGTAGAGCATGTCCAGCGGGTGGCTCTCGATGCCCTCGCCGAAGCCGGCAATGGCCCCGGTCTGGAGGTTCGATGAGGGGCAGATCTCCAGGGCGATGCCGCGGTCACGGATCCAGCTGGAGAGGTCACCCAGGGTGACCAGGCCAATGCTGTCCTCCCCGCCTTCGGCGCCCTCGGCGTCGTCTTCGTCGTCGAACTCCACCAGGATGTCTTCGGCGATCCGGACCCCGTGGCCCAGGCGCAGGGCCCGGCCGTCCACCAAAGCGGACTGGATGCTCTCAAGCCCGGCGGCCTCGCCGGCGTGCACGGTGGCAGGAAAGTTGTGCTGGGCCAGGTAGGTGAACGCATCCTTGAACCGGGACGGCAGGAAGCCGTCCTCGGCACCGGCGATGTCGAAGCCTACGGCGCCCTTGTTGCGGTGGCGGACGGCCAGTTCGGCGATCTCCTGGCCGCGGTCGGCGTGGCGCATGGCGGTGATCAGCTGGCCCACCTGGATTTCACGGCCGCCTTCTGCGACGGCGTCGACGCCGGCCTCGAGGCCTTCCTGCACTGCTTCCACGGCCTCGTCAAGGGAGAGCCCTTGCTGGAGGTGCTGCTCCGGTGCCCAGCGCACCTCGCCGTACACCACGCCGTCGTCCGCGAGGTCCTCGACAAATTCCTTGGCGACGCGGAACAGGCCTTCCTTGGTCTGCATCACGGCAACAGTGTGGTCGAAGGTCTCCAGATAGCGGACCAGCGAGCCGGAGTCGGCGGATTCCCGGAACCATTGGCCGAGTGCCACAGGATCGGTGGAGGGCAGCGTGTGGCCAACGGCCTGGGCCAGTTCAATAATGGTGGCGGGCCGGAGACCACCGTCCAGGTGGTCGTGAAGCGAAACCTTGGGCAGGCTCTTTAGGTCGAAATCGATGGCAGGGGCGGTGTCAACAATGGGCTCAGTCACCTTCCAACCTTAGGGTCGGCAGGCAGCATATGCCAGCCGCTACTTTCCGGGCTCGGCCTCCGCCGGTGCGGGTGCCAGCAGGGGGGACGCTCCGTTGTGCGGGGGCAGGGACCCTTCCGGGCCGCCGTCGAGCCATTGGTCCACACTGTCAGCATCCTTGCTGGCCAGGCGGTTATGCCACCACCGCAGCAGGTGGTCAATGAGGATGCCGAGAACGATGGCGAACACGACCGCGATGCCGGCGCTCAGCAGCGGGTTGTGATGGAGCCAGGGGAAGGAACTGGCCAGCAGGCCGATGCCGATGGAGTACCCCACCCAGGTGAGGCAGGCAAAGGCGTCCAGCAGGAAGAACCGGCGGTGCCCAAAACCTGTACTGCCAGCCACGTAGTTGACCGCCACGCGCCCCCACGGGATGTAGCGGGCCGTGAAAATCAGGACGGCGCCACGCTTGTCCAACTCATACCGTGCCCAGCCGAAAACCTTCTGGACCTTGGGCCGGCGCATCCATTTCCAACGTTCAAGGCCGATCCTCCGGCCCAGCATGAATGCCATGTTGTCGCCGGCGATGGCACCGACCAGAGCCGTCGCGCCAAGGATCCAGAGGTTGGGTTCGCCGCTGTGCCGGGAGAACGCTGCCAGCGCAACGATCAGGGTCTCGCTGGGAAGCACCATGGCGAAGCCGTCGACGAAGAAAAACACCAGCAGAACGGGATAGATCCACCATTGGCCCGCCGCATGGAGCACGGCCTCATTAATAAACTCCACGCGGGTGTTACTCCTAGACGAAAATACTGCAGCTGGAAGTGAGATAAATCGCTCCTCAGTGTCCCATGTCCGGGACATCCACCGCTACGCCCGCAGACCTTCATTCCTGCGCTTCGGGGTCCTTCAGCCGCCCCACCACCGGAACCTTGCCGCGAATGCGGTTGATGACCAGGTCCACGATGATCCCCAGGCCAACGGCGCAGACGATGGCTATGACTGCACCGAGGAAATGGTTGTTCTCAAACCACTGGCCAAAAAACAGTCCGATCCCTACCGAATACGCCGCCCAGAGGGTGGCGGAGAGGACGGTCAGGCCCGCAAAACGGAGGTGCGGATAGTGCGTCACCCCTGCCGTGAGATTCACTGCAACACGGCCGATCGGGATAAACCGCGCCACGAGGATCAACGACGCCGGGCGCTTCCTCAGCTCCTTGCCGGCCCACCGGAACGCGCTTTGCATCCGCGGTCCCCGCATAAATTGCCAGCGGTTGGTGCCCACCCTGCGTCCGATCAGGTAGGCAATGTTGTCGCCGGCGAACGCCCCGAGCCCCGCGACGGCCATCAGCAGCCACGGATTGGGGACGTCCGCGGTGGCTGCCACGGCGGCCAGGCCCACCACCACGGATTCACTGGGGATCGGCGGGAAAAAGCCGTCAATAAGGCAACAGGCGAAAACAAGCCACAACACCCACGGCTGCCCGGCGGCAGTGAGGATGAAGTCATTGATGGCTTGCATTCTCCCTATGCTATTCGGTCGATGATGAGCCGTTGTGCCGGGCGTGACCCTTCCGGTGCGATCGTGACCGCGTGTTCCAGGGATTCCTTGGCGCGCGAAAACTTTTCCGGCGTATCAGTGAGCAATGTCATGAGCGGTTCACCGGCCCGGACCACCGCCCCGGGCTTCGCGTGCATGCGGATCCCGGCCCCTGCCTGCACTGCGTCCTCCTTGCGGGCACGGCCGGCCCCGAGGCGCCACGCGGCGACCCCGACGGCCAGGGCATCAAGTTCCACGAGCACTCCGTCGGCGGGCGCGTAGATGACTTCCGACTCCTTGGCCACCGGCAGCTTGGCCCGCGGATCGCCTCCCTGCGCCTCGATCATCCTGTTCCAAACGTCCATGGCCCGGCCGTCCTTCAACGCGGCGCCGGGATCGGCGCCGTGGACGCCTGCGCATGCCAACATCTCTTCGGCCAGGCGAACCGTCAGCTCCACCACGTCCTCCGGGCCGCCGCCGGCCAGGACTTCCACCGATTCCTCCACCTCGATCGCGTTGCCCGCCGTCAGGCCGAGTGGCGTGCTCATGTTGGTCAGCAAGGCCACGGTGTTAACGCCTGCGTCCTTCCCCAGCGCCACCATGGTTTCCGCCAGTTCCCGCGCCCGGGCCTCGTCTTTCATGAACGCCCCGCTGCCCACTTTGACGTCGAGGACCAGTGAGCCCGTCCCTTCGGCAATCTTCTTGCTCATGATCGAGGAGGCAATGAGCGGGATGGCCTCCACCGTGCCCGTGACGTCCCGCAGGGCGTAAAGCTTTTTGTCCGCCGGCGCCAACCCGGCCCCGGCTGCGCAGATCACGGCACCGACGTCCTGGAGCTGTGCCATCATTTCGTCGTTACTCAGATCGGCCCGCCAGCCGGGGATCGATTCCAGTTTGTCCAGGGTGCCGCCGGTGTGGCCGAGCCCGCGGCCGGATAGCTGCGGCACGGCGACGCCGAACACGGCTACCAGCGGGGCCAGCGGGAGGGTGATCTTGTCCCCGACTCCCCCGGTGGAATGCTTGTCGCTGGTAACCTTCGTGCCGCCGTCGGGCCGACGGAGGCCGCTGAAGTCCATCCGCTCCCCGGAGGCGATCATGGCGGCAGTCCAGCGGGAAATCTCCGCGCGGTCCATGCCGTTGAGCAGGATGGCCATGTTGAGGGCCGCCATCTGTTCCTCGGCGATGGCGCCGCGCGTGTAGGCGTCGATGGTCCAGTCGATCTGGGCGGCGCTGAGCACGCCCTTGTCCCGCTTGACGCGGATGATGTCGACGGCGTCGAACGCTTCCGCGTGGCTGCTGGTCTGTGTCACGGTGTCTCCTCCAGGTTCTCGGGACCAAATGCGTCGGGCAGCACCTGGTTCATCGTCTTGATGCCTTGGGTTGTCATAAGCTCCATCGCCGGAGCCCGGAATTCATACAGCAGTTGCCGGCAGCGGCCGCACGGCATCAGCACATTGCCGGCAGCATCCACGCAGTAGAAGGCCCGCAATTGCCCGCCGCCGGTCATCTGCAGGTTGCCGACCAGCGCGCATTCGGCGCAGAGGGTCAGCCCGTAACTGGCGTTCTCCACGTTGCAGCCGCTGACCAGCCGGCCGTCGGCAGTGAGGGCAGCTGCCCCCACCGGGAACCTCGAATACGGGGCATAGGCTTTTTTCATCGCCGCGATGGCGGCGGCCTCCAAGGCCGCCCAATCGACGCCGGAGCTACCGTCCGCGGCAGCACCGGAAGGCCCGGAAGCGCCGGGAACACTGGTTTCGGTCACCTTCGTCACCCCTTGACATACGGTATGCCGTCGGCCGCGGGCGGCCTGGACCGTCCCACCAGCCCTGCCACCGCGATGACGGTCAGGGCGTAGGGCAGCATCGCCATGAACTGGCTGGGTACGGGCGAGCCGATGATGGTGATGATGCTCTGCAGGTTGTCGGCAAAGCCGAACAGCAGCGCGGCCAGGAACGCCCCAATGGGGTTCCAGCGGCCGAAGATCATGGCCGCGAGGGCGATATAGCCGCGGCCGCCGGACATGTCCTTGCTGAACGCGTCCACGGACACCAGGGTGAAGAATGAGCCGCCGATGCCGGCGATCGCCCCGCCCATGAGGACATTTGTGAAGCGAGTCCGGTTGACGTTGATGCCCACCGTGTCCGCCGCCTGCGGGTGTTCGCCGACGGCACGCACCCGCAGGCCCCACTTCGTGTGGAACAGCCCGACGTAGACCACGATCACGGCCACATACATGAGGTAGCCGACCAGGGACTGGTGGAACAGGATGGGTCCGATGATCGGAATATCGGCCAGGAACGGGATGTCCACCGCCTGAAGCCGGCCGGGCTTGTTCAGGTGCTCGGGATCGGCCGTGAGGAGGGTGGAGAACAGGAAGCTGGTGAGGCCGCTGATCAGGACGTTGAGCACCACGCCGACGATGATCTGGTTGACGAGGTATTTGATGCTCACCACGGCCAGGACCAGGGACACGAGGGCCCCGGCGACGGCCGCGGAGATGAGCCCCACGTAGACGTTGCCCGTCACGGTGGCGACGACGGCGGCGGAGAATGCGCCGAGCAGGAGCTGGCCCTCGATGGCGATGTTGACCACGCCGGCCCGTTCGCAGAGCACGCCGGAGAGCGAGCCGAATACCAACGGAACGGCGAGCGTCACGGCACCGGCCATGAGCCCGCCGAGGGAAATGGACGGCTCGGGGTCCCGGCCGCCCGCGACGATCCAGATCATGAACCCGATCAGGAAGACCACGGCGAAGCTGCCGCCCAGCCATCCCGGTGTGCGCCGCCGCTGCAGGGTGAGGAAGCAGGCGTACCCGGCCAGGGCGAGCAGCACGATGGAGCAGATCCAGCCCAGCGCTGTCGAAGGCACAGTGATCTTCTCCACCCGGGCTACGCCCAGGGCGGCCAGGCCCAGCACCACGACGGCGGCGATGGTGGTGGCGGGAATCCAACGCTCCACTGCCGCACCCTCGCGCCGCTGGCTGATCCACCGGTACCCCACGTAGGCGGCGGCAGCCAGCGCGACGGCAAGGGTGATCCAGGCCGCCGCGGAGGAGGCGTTAGGGTCCCGTGCCTCGGCGATCCGGAACCCGGCCGATTTGGTGTTGGCCAGGAACCCGAACAGGACGGTGCCGAGGATTGCCAGCAGGCCCAGTCCGATTCCGGCCTTCCAACTCACCAGTTCCGTTGTGCGCGCCGGCGCGCCGGGCTGCTTGGTAGCGGGAGATTGTGTGGTGGCGCTCATACTGCCGCTCCGCTCTTGACGCCGCCAGTACGCGAACCGGCGGTCCCACTGGTGGTGGTTTTCTTCTTACGGGGGTTGAGTCCGAATATCGCACGGACCAGCGGCGGTGCCGCGATGAACAGCACGATCAGGGACTGGATGACCAGCACAATGTCGATCGGCGTCTGTGTCTGGGCCTGCATGGCCACGCCGCCGGCGCGGAAGGCGCCGAACAGCAGGCCCGCGAAGAAGGTTCCCCACGGCGTCGAGCGTCCCAGCAGTGCGACGGTGATGGCATCGAAGCCGATGGAGGCGGCGACGCCGCCGGAAAGGTACTTCTCCGTACCGGACACCTGGGCCACACCGGCCAGCCCTGCCAGCGCACCGGCGACCGCCATCACCAGGATGGTGCTGCGGGCGACGTTGATGCCGGCAGTGCGGGCCGCGTGAGGGTTGGCGCCGACGGCCCGGAACTCGAAGCCGATTGTGGAGCGGTTCAACAGCCACCAGACGAAGGCGGTGGCCACGATCGCGGCGAGGAAACCTGCATGCAGGCGGAACTGCGGTCCGAGCAGTTCGGGGAACAACGCGGTGGAGTCCAGGAACGGGGAGATCGGGTTGGTGGAACCCTTGCGCTGGAAAGCCGGGGTGGTGAGCAGGAAAAGCAGAAGGAAGTTGGCAATGTAGTTGAGCATGATCGTCACGATCACCTCATGCGCTCCGGTTCGTGCCTTCAGCAGCCCGACGACGCCGCCCCAGACCGCGCCGCCGACAAGGCCGGCCACGATGACGACCAGCAGGTGCAGGCCGATCGGCAGGTGCCAGGCAAAGCCGGCGTAGGCGCCGAAGAGCGCGCCGAAGATGATCTGCCCCTGCGCACCAATGTTGAACAGGCCGGCGCGGAACGCCAGGGCAACGCCGAGCCCGGCGCAGATCAGCGGGGTGGCGACGGTGAGGGTCTCGGTGATCGGGTACAGCTGTGCGGCCAGGCCGGCGCCGGCCCAGTTGAAGATGGAACCCTGCACCAGCGCAGTGTAGGGACGGATGACTTCGGTCAGCAGGTCCCCGGGCTGCGCGAAGAAGTAGCCGGATGCGGCAGCGACCTTGGGGTTGGTCACGGCCATCAGGATGCCGCCTAGCACGATGGCGAGCAGCACTGAGAGCAGGGACACCATGGCGTTGCCGGTGAAGATCTGGTGGAGCACTGAACCGCTGCTGTCCCGGTCCTGGTCCCGATCCGGGCTACGCCGCTGGGTCGCTGCCGGGACGGCAGACGGCGGCATCTGGCCACCTGCCGTGTCAAGAGCGACGTCGGAGGCCACAGCCTCCGGCGTGGTGCCGCCGGGTACCTGGATGTCCGCGGGGTCCGCCGCGTCGTTGTGGCCCGGGGCCTGCGGCTCCGGGGTTGCCTTCTCAGACATGGGCTTCTCCTTCGTGGCCGGCAGGCTCCGATACCGCCGCCGTCGTCGTGCCGCTGTGGGCGTGGGCGGAGGCGCTGGCTTCGGCTTCTGCGGCCGGGACGCCGGCCATCATCAGGCCCAGCACGTCGCGGGACGTGGTGGCGGGAACGATGCCCACCAGCCGTCCGCGGTAGAGCACCGCGATCCGGTCGGCCAACTGCATCACTTCGTCCAGTTCGGTCGAGACGATCATGACGGGCGTTCCATGGTCACGTTCGGCTATGACGCGCTTGTGCACAAACTCGATCGAGCCGACGTCGAGCCCGCGGGTGGGCTGCGAAGCGATGAACAGGCGCAGGGGACGCGAGAGCTCGCGGGCCAGGACGACCTTCTGCTGGTTGCCGCCGGAGAGGGTGCCCACCGCAGCCGAAACCGACGGGGTGCGGACGTCGAATTCCTCGACCTTTTTGGCGGCATTCTCCGCAATCAAGCCGGGCTTCATGCCCACGCCGCGCGCGAAGGGCGCCTTGTCGTAGAGGTCCAGGATCATGTTTTCGGAAATGGTGAACGTCCCGACAAGCCCGTCGAGGGTACGGTCCTCGGGGACGAAGCCCACGCCGGCGCCGAGCACGTGCTTGACGCTCTTGCCCAGCAGTTCCTCCCCGTCGAGAGTGATGGATCCGGCAACGTGCGGCTGCACACCCAGGATCGCCTCGGTCAGTTCCGTCTGGCCGTTGCCCTGCACACCGGCGATGGCGAGCACTTCACCCTTGGCGATGTCGAATGACAGGTCGTCGACGACGTGCTGGCCATTGTGGTCCGTCACGGTCAGGTTGCGGACCTTGAACGTCACCTCGCCGGTTTTGGCCGCCGCCTTGTCCAGCGTCAGGCTCACCGCGCGACCCACCATGGCGGAGGCCAGCTCGGTGGGAGAAGCCGTGGGGTCGGCCTGGCCGACGACCTTGCCGCGGCGGATGACCGTGATGGTGTCGGAAATGGCTTTGACTTCACGCAGTTTGTGGGAGATGAAGACGATCGACTTACCGTCCCGCTTCAACTGCCGGATGATGTCGAGGAGTTCATCGGTCTCCTGCGGCGTCAGCACCGCGGTGGGTTCGTCCAGGATGAGCACCTCAGCATCACGAACCAGGGCCTTGATGATCTCCACGCGCTGCTGGACGCCGACGGGCAGGTCCTCCACCATGGCGTCGGGATCGACGTCGAACCCGTACTGGTCCGAGATCCGGCGGATCTTCTCACGCGTGGCTTCCAGGTTGAGCAGGCCGCCGGCTTTGGTGGTCTCGTTCCCCAGCGCCACGTTCTCGGCCACGGTGAAAACCGGAATGAGCATGAAGTGCTGGTGGACCATGCCGATTCCGGCAGCCATCGCCTCGCCGGGGTCCTTGAAGAAGACGGGCTTGTCGTCGACCAGGATTTCACCCTCGGTCGGGTCGTACAGGCCGTAGAGCACGTTCATCAGGGTGGATTTCCCTGCGCCGTTTTCTCCCAGCAGGCAGTGCACCTGCCCCGGTTCGACGACCAAATCGATGTGGTCATTGGCTACCAGGGACCCGAATCGTTTCGTGATCCCTTTCAGTTCGAGTTTCAAAACCCCAACCAATCTGTGTGTGTATGGATCTGCACCGGCTCGCTGGTGGCGGCAGGGCAGCGGGTAAACCCAGCCTAGTGTCACGGGTGCTTCCTGGGCAGGGCAGACTGCCGGCAAAAAGTGCCGGCAAGTCGCTGCTGGCGGACGCTGCCAGCAAAACAGAACGCGCTGCCCTTCGGCCGAGCTAACGGCGGAAGGGCAGCGCGCCCCATGGTTTAGGGATTACTTGGTCGGGCTGGACTTCGACTCGACCTTGACGTTGCCGGAGATGATGTCTTTCTTGAGCTGGTCCAGTTCGCTCTTCAGGTCTGCCGGCACAGCGGAATCCAGATCGTGGAACGGAGCCAGTGCCACGCCGCCGTTTTCGAGGGTTCCGATGTACGGTGTGGCGTCGAACTTGCCATCCTTGTCGTCCTTGATGACCGTCTCCACGGCAGTGGACATAGTCTTCTGGACGGAGGAGAGGATCACGGACTTGTAATCCGCAGCAGTCAGGTAGCCGTCCGAGTCAACCCAGATCAGCTTGGCATCCTTGCCCTTGGACTTGGCCTCGAGAATGGCGCTGCCTGCGCCCGACCCGACCGGTCCGGCCACCGGAAGGACAATGTCGGCGCCCTGGTCCAGGAAGCCCTGGGTCAGGACCTTGCCCTTGTCAACCTGCTTGAAGTCACCGACGAAGGTGCCGTCCTGCTTGTCCTTGTCCCAGCCGAGGAGCTGGACGTTCTTGCTCTTCTTTTGGTTGTAGTACTTAACGCCGTCGGCGAAGCCGTCCATAAAGATGGTGACGGTGGGGATGTTGATGCCGCCGAAGGTGGCGACCTTGCCGGTCTTGGTGGTGCCGGCGGCCAGGTAGCCGGCCAGGAACGCAGCCTGGGCCGTGTCGTAGACGATCGGCTTGACGTTCTTGGGGAACGTGGGGTCGTTGTAGTCGATGATCGCGAAGTGGCTGTCCGGGTTGGCCGTGGCGACGGACTTCGTGGCGTCGCCGAGCAGGAACCCGACTGTGACGGTGAGCTTGCAGCCCTGCTGCACCATGGAGCGCAGGTTGGGGTCGTAGTCCGTGTCAGCCTTGGACTGGACGTGCTTCTCCTGGATGCCGAGGTCCTTGACGGACTGCTGCAAACCTTCGTAGCCGGACTGGTTGAACGACTTGTCGTCGAATCCGCCGGAGTCGGAGACCATGCACGCGATGTAGTCCGATTTCGTCGCCGAGCCGGAAGCGCTCGGCGAGGTCGGGGCGGCGCCGCAACCGGTGAGCATCAGGGCAGCCGCACCCGCGGTGGCGACGCCGGCCAATGAACCGCGCTTGAGGGTTGCGCGCAGTGAGTTCTTCAAAGTTCCTCCAGGAAGAAAGAGATAAGCGCCGCGACGAGTCCAATGAGCCTGCTTCCGGTTTTCCCCCGAAACACTGTTGTCACTGACGGATCCGCAGCACTGCGCCGAGGCGCACGGATGGAAGCCACTTTAGTGGCCCGGAACACGTCGAGTAACACACTTCACAGCCATTTCCCAGATTGTTGAGAACTTGTTACCAAGCGGTACGCCATCCCGTCCGGGCACGCCTGAGGCCCCGAAATCGCAGACATCGGGGCCTCAAAGGTTGCTGCCGCAGTGCGGTCAGAGGCGGACCAGCATTTTTCCGGTGTTGGCCCCGTCCAGCAGGTCAATGAAGGCCTGCGGCGCGTTCTCCAGCCCGTCCACCACCGTCTCGTCGTAGCGGACAGTGCCGTCGGCCAGCCAGTCCGCCATCTGCCCGGCGAACTCGGCCGCGTGCTGCTGCTGGCCGCTGACCAGGAAGCCCCGGAGGGTCAACTGCTTGCCGATGGCTACGGCGAGGTTACGCGGCCCGGCCGGCGCCTCGGTGGCGTTGTACTGCGCGATGGCGCCGCACATGGCCACGCGGCCGCCCACGGTGAGCTCCGACAGGGCGGCCTCCAGGTGCTCGCCGCCGACGTTGTCGAAGTAGACGTCGATGCCGCGCTCCCCCGCCGCCTGCTGCAGCAGTTCGCGGACCGGCCCGTCGTGGTAGTTGAACGCGGCGTCGAAGCCCAGTTCCAGCAGCCGGGCGACCTTTTCCGGTGTGCCGGCGCTGCCAATAACGCGTGAGGCGCCCTTGGCCTTGGCGATCTGCCCGACCAGGGAGCCCACGGCTCCGGCGGCGCCAGAGACGAAGACAACGTCGCCGGGCTTGAACTCGGCAACCTTGAGCAGTCCGGCGTAAGCCGTCAGGCCGGTCATTCCCAGCGCGCCAAGGAAGGCCGACGCCGGAGCGAGGTCCGTGCGGGCAACCGACGTTGCGTCGGCGTCCAGAACGGCATATTCGCGCCAGCCGAGGCTGTGCACGACGGCGTCCCCCACCTTGCGCTCGGACGACCGGGACGCGATCACCTCGCCGACGGCACCGCCGTCGAGCGCGGCGTCCAGTGCGAACGGCGCGGAGTACGATTTTGTGTCATTCATGCGGCCGCGCATGTAGGGATCCACGGAGATGTAGAGGTTGCGGACCAGGATCTGGCCGTCCTGCAGTTCAGGCAAGGGCGATTCGGCGAGGCGGAAGTTCTCCGGAACCGGGCGGCCTACCGGACGTGAGGCAAGGCGGATTTCGCGGGTGGACGTGGGCAGTGCTGCGGTTGTGTTCATGAGGCGAACTCCAGGATCTTGATGTCTACGGTGATGTTTCCGCGGGTGGCGTTGGAGTAGGGACAGATTTGGTGTGCCTTGGCCACGAGGGCCTCCGCTGTCGCCAGGTCCAAGGCGGGAACGGCGATCTCCAGCTCGGCTGCGAGGCCGTAGCCGGCACCGTCGTCCAAAGCGCCAAAGTGGATCTTGGCCGCCACGGCTGAGTCCGTCAGGTCGGCATTCTCCTTCCGCCCCACCAGTCGCAGTGCCGAGTGGAAGCAGGCCGCATAGCCGGCAGCGAAGAGCTGTTCCGGGTTCGTTCCCTGGCCGTTGCCACCCAACTCGACGGGGCTGGCCAGGCTGACGTCGAGTTTCCCGTCATTCGTGCGTGCGTTGCCGTCGCGGCCTTCGCCTGAAGCCAGGGCCTCGGCAATGTAGAGGGTTTTCATAGGATCCGTTCTGCTGGATGTGGTGTACGGAAATCTGTGGGTGCTCATGGGGATCCGCTACTCAGCGGGAGCTGTGAAGTGCTTCGGTAAGCCGTTCGAGGGTGCTCCGGAGGTGTTCCAACTCCTCATTCGACAGACCGGCAGCCTCTGCCAGGCGCTGCGGAATCGCGTTGGCCTTGCTGCTGAGTTCACGGCCGGTGGGCGTCAGGTGTACCGCCACGCGGCGTTCGTCCTCCCCGGACCGGCGCCGCTCTACGAGGCCCATCGCTTCGAGGCGTTTGAGCAGCGGCGACAACGTGCCGGAGTCAAGGCCCAGTTCGCCGCCGAGCTCCTTGACTCCCTTCGGTTCCGATTCCCAGAGGACGAGCATGACCAGATACTGCGGATAGGTCAGGCCGAGGTCTTCTAGCACGGGGCGGTAGACCGCCGTGGCCGCGCGGGAGGCGGAGTAAAGGGCGAAGCAGACCTGGCGGTCGAGGCGGGGTGCATCATTCACACTAACAACGATAGGGCACAATTCGATTGTGCACAACTTATCGGAATGTTGCTGCCCTTCTTTCACCGGCCGTCAACTACCTTTAACTGCAAAACGGACACCTGACGCCCCTTGCCGGGGCCTCAAGTGTCCGTTCGCAGCGGCGTGCTAAAGGTCGCGGATGGTCCGGAGAGCTGCGGCTGTCAGGACCTGGATGCCCAGACCCAAGGCGCGTTCGTCCAGGATGTAGTCCCCCCGGTGCAGGTCGTATTCCTCACCGTCGGGAGTCTTGGTGCCCAGACGCATCATGGCACCCGGCAGTTCGGCAAGGAACCAGGCGAAATCCTCGCCGCCCATGGACTGCGGCGTCAGCGTCACTGCGCTTTCCCCGAGTTCGGCGCGGGCAGCAGCCTCAATCAGGGCCGTTTCGTGCTCGGAGTTCACCACGGGCGGCACTCCGCGGGTGTGTTCCAGGTGCACGTCCACGCCATAGGGCGCGGCCACCTGCTGAACCACTTCGTCCAGGAGCTCGCCGGCGTCGTGCCAGGCATCACGGTCGAGGCAGCGCATGGTGCCGGCCATGTACCCCGTTCCCGGAATGGCGTTAGGCGCGGATCCGGCGCTGATCTGGCCCCACACCACCGACACACCGCTGCGGACATCCACCCGGCGGGACAGCACGGCGGGAACGTTGACAGCGATTTGCGCCAGGGCGAACACCAGGTCCTCGGTGAGGTGCGGCCGGGAAGTGTGGCCGCCGCGGCCGCTCAGCTCGATCTTAATGGTGTCCGACGCGGAAGTTATCGCACCGATGCGCGTACCGATGCGTCCGACGTCGATCCTCGGGTCGCAGTGCAGCGCAAAGATGCGCGGCACCCCTTCCAGGACGCCCTGCTCGATGCAGGACAGCGCGCCGCCTGGCATGGTCTCCTCGGCAGGCTGGAAGATGATGCGGACGGTGCCGCCCAGCGGCGACTCTTCGTGCATGTTCTGCAGGATCAGGGCGACGCCGAGCATGGTGGCGGTATGGACGTCGTGGCCGCAGGCGTGCGTCACGCCGTGGTTCTTCGAGGCGAACGGCAGCCCGGTTTCCTCGATGATCGGCAGGGCATCGATGTCGCCGCGGAGTGCCGCGGCTATCGGCCCCTCGCCGATGTCCACGGTCAGGCCGGTGCCCTCAAGCCGCCGCGGCGCGAGGCCGGCGGCTTCGAGTCGCTCCACCAGCTTGTCAGTGGTGCGGAATTCCTTGAAGGAAAGCTCCGGGTGCGCGTGAAGATCCCTGCGGAAATCGATCAGTTCCGGCAGGAGGGGCTCCAGCCACGGCCGCACTAATGTGGTGGGCTCGGCTTCAGTAGTGTAATTACGCACTCATTTACTCTAGCGAGCGTCCGGGGAATAGCGTCATCAAGGTTGGAGAGTTACAGGACGTCCGTGTCACCACTGGCCTTGAGCGCGTCAACCGCTCCCTTGACCCGCTGGGCGTGTTCCTTGGTGGTTACCAACAGGGCGTCTCCCGTGTCCACAATGACCACGTCCTTGATACCGATCAGCGCGATGACACGCTTCGTGTCGGAAACCACCACGCCGCTCGCGTTCTCAGTGAAGACGCGTGCACCCTCACCGATGACCGTGACGTCGTCCACTTCCCGCGCACTGTTGAGCCGGCCCACCGAAGCGAAATCCCCGACGTCGTCCCAGCCGAAAGTGCCCGGCACCACGGCGACGTCGCCGGCGGCCGCGGCTGGTTCTGCCACTGCGTAGTCGATGGCAATCTTGGGCAGCGTGGGCCAGATGCGGGCCGTCACGGCATCACGTTCAGGAGTGTCCCAGGCCTGGGCGATCTCCAGCAGGCCCTTGAACAGCTCAGGCTGGTTGGCTTCAAGGTGCTTGAGCATCAGGGCCACCGGAGCCACGAACATGCCGGCGTTCCAGACGTACTCGCCGCTCGCCACGTACTGCTGGGCAACTTCCTCGTCCGGCTTCTCGACGAACTCCACCACAGCCTGGGCGCTGGGCGCACCATCAATGTGGAGCGCCTGCCCGGCCCGGATGTAACCAAAGCCCGTGGACGGGTGGGTGGGCTTGATCCCAATGGTCACGATCTTGCCGGCGGCTGCCGTGTAAATGGCTTCGCGGACCGCTGCCTGGAAGAGGTGGTCCGGGCTGATCACCTGGTCCGCCGCGAACGAGCCCATGATGGTGTCCGGATCGCGCTCGTGCAGGATGGCGGCGGCCAGGCCGATCGCGGCACCGGAATCCTTCGGCTCGCTTTCGAGGACCAGGTCCGAGTCCTGCACTTCAGGCAACTGGCGGCACACGGCCGCCCGGTGCGCAGTGCCCGTGACCACCAGGACGCGCCGGCCCGCGAGGGGCTCCAGGCGGTCGTAGGTGGCCCGCAGCAAAGTACTGCCGGAACCGGTGAGATCGTGAAGGAATTTGGGAGCTGCTGCACGTGACAGGGGCCAGAGGCGGGTCCCCACTCCGCCTGCCGGAATCACCGCGATAAAACGGTCAAGGGGTGAAGCCGGGCTTGTCACTTTGTCTGTACTCATCAGGGCCTACTTTAGCCGACGGACCCCCGGATCCCCGCTGTGGAGGTGTCAGAAGGCCTCCTCCGGGCGGTGCCGTGTGGCCTTTGTCTCAATTAAAACCCAAACCGCGGCATTGCGGGGTCACCAAGGAGTTCCTAAATTGAATAAGCTGTTAGCGAAGCCTACATTTAGGCTCTGAGCTACGAGTGCTCTCGCAGCAGGCGTTCCCCCCGCGTGGATCTCATGCCAGCGCCGCTGTGTTGCAGGGAGGTTTATCAGTGCCGACGAAACCAGCTGGCACCTTGTACCGCGGCCGTGAAGGCATGTGGTCCTGGGTAGGACACCGTATTACCGGTGTAGTGATTTTTTTCTTCTTGTTGGTCCATGTGCTGGACACCTCATTGGTGCGCGTGTCCCCTGAGGCCTACACCGCAGTCATAGGTGCATACAAGAACCCCCTCATGGCCCTGGGTGAAACGGGCCTGGTTGCCGCCATTGTCTTCCACGCCTTCAACGGCCTGCGGATCATCGCGGTCGACTTCTGGAAGAAGGGCGCCAAGTACCAGCGGCAGATGCTGTGGACCGTCCTGGCCCTGTGGGTAGTTGTGATGGTCGGCTTCTCCATTCGCCACCTTTCCCTCGCTCTTGGAGGTCACTAAGCCATGACTGCAACTATCGACAGCCCACGCAGTGGGAAAATCTCCCCGCAGTACCGCCGCACCGGCGGATCCAAGGGCAACTTCGAAATGCTGGCATGGCTTTTCATGCGCCTCTCCGGCATCGTGCTGGTGGTGCTGATCTTCGGCCACCTCTTCGTGAACCTCCTGGTGGGCGACGGCATCCACGCCATCGACTTCGGTTTCGTCGCCGGCAAGTGGGCTGACCCGTTCTGGCAGGTCTGGGACCTCGCCATGCTGTGGCTGGCCATGCTGCACGGCACCAACGGCGTCCGCACCATCATCAACGATTACGCCGAAAAGGATTCCACCCGTCTCGCGCTCAAGATCGTCCTGTACGCGGCCACAACCGTGATCATCGTCCTGGGCACCCTGGTGATCTTCACCTTCAACCCGTGCCCCGTCATCGACGGTGTTCCCCTGCCCGGCGGTTTCTGCCCCGCGTAGCCACATCCTGGCCGTCGCCCACGGGCCGCGGCCTGCGTTTTGCGGATCAGGTAACTCCTGCCCGTTGTTTTATTGCGAATTTTGAGAGAAAGAGCGCCAAAGTATGCAGGTCCATAAGTACGACGTCGTCATCGTCGGTGCCGGTGGCGCTGGCATGCGCGCCGCGATCGAGTCCGGTCAGCGCGCGCGCACAGCAGTACTGACCAAGCTCTACCCCACCCGCTCGCACACCGGTGCGGCGCAGGGTGGCATGTGTGCGGCCCTTGCCAACGTCGAGGAAGACAACTGGGAATGGCACACCTTCGACACCGTCAAGGGCGGCGACTACCTGGTTGACCAGGACGCTGCGGAGGTCATGGCGAAGGAAGCCATCGACGCCGTGCTGGACCTTGAGAAAATGGGCCTGCCGTTCAACCGCACGCCTGAAGGCCGGATTGACCAGCGCCGCTTCGGCGGCCACACCCGCGATCACGGCAAGGCTCCGGTCCGCCGCGCCTGCTACGCCGCCGACCGTACCGGCCACATGATCCTGCAGACGCTGTACCAAAACTGCGTCAAGCACAATGTGGAGTTCTACAACGAGTACTACGTCCTGGATCTGTTGACGGTCGAGGAAGACGCCGTCCGCGAAGACGGCACGCCGTACAAGCAGAAGCGCGTTGCCGGCGTCGTGTCCTACGACCTCGCCTCCGGTGAACTGCACGTCTTCCAGGCCAAGTCCGTGGTGTTCGCCTCCGGCGGCGCGGGCAAGGTCTTCAAGACCACCTCCAACGCCCACACCCTCACCGGTGACGGCATGGGAATCGCCTTCCGCCGAGGCATCCCCTTGGAGGACATGGAGTTCTTCCAGTTCCACCCGACAGGCCTTGCCGGCCTCGGCATCCTGCTGTCCGAAGCAGCCCGCGGTGAGGGCGCAATCCTGCGTAACTCCGAGGGTGAGCGCTTCATGGAGCGCTACGCCCCCACCATCAAGGACCTCGCGCCGCGTGACATCGTGGCCCGCTCCATGGCCAACGAAGTCCGCGAAGGCCGCGGCTGCGGCCCGAACAAGGATTACGTCCTCCTGGACCTGACCCACCTGGAGCCGGCGCACATCGACGCCAAGCTGCCGGACATCACCGAGTTCGCCCGCACCTACCTTGGTGTGGAGCCGTACACGGAGCCGGTTCCCGTGTTCCCGACGGCGCACTACGCCATGGGCGGCATTCCCACCAACATCAGCGCCGAGGTCCTGCAGGACAACGACACCGTGATTCCGGGCCTTTACGCCGCCGGTGAAGTGGCCTGCGTGTCCGTCCACGGCTCCAACCGCCTGGGCACCAACTCGCTGCTGGACATCAACGTGTTCGGCAAGCGCGCCGGCATTGCAGCGGCTGAGTACTCCAAGACCGCCGACTTCGTGGAACTCCCCGAAGACCCGGAGGCCTACACCATCGATCTGCTGAACATTGCCCGCAACGGCTCCGGCGACGAAAAGGTGGCCCTGATCCGCAAGGACCTGCAGGACACCATGGACGCCAACATGCAGGTGTTCCGCACTGCAGATACGCTGAACCAGGTTCTGCGCGACATCGAGTCCTTCGAAGCGCGCTACAAGAACATCAGCGTCCAGGACAAGGGCAAACGCTTCAACCTGGACCTGCTCGAGGCCGTTGAACTCGGCTTCCTGCTGGAACTGGCCAAGGTCATGACCGTAGCGGCCCTGCACCGTGAGGAATCCCGCGGCGGACACTTCCGCGAGGACTTCCCGGACCGGAACGACGAAAAATTCATGAAACACTCCATGGCGTACAAGGACGACCACGCACCGGCGGACGGTTCCGCTGAGTCGATCGCGGGCATCCGACTTGCCACCAAACCGGTGGTCTTTACGCGTTACGAGCCGATGGTGAGGAAGTACTAAGATGACCGCTGAACTCGCTGAGCCAGCCTCCAAGATCGAACTGCCCGCCGGCGCCGGCGGGGGCGGGGACATCCCTTCCTTCGACGTCACGCTGCGCGTACGCCGCTACAACCCCGAGGTGTCCGAGGACGCCACATGGGATGACTTCAAGGTGACCATGTACGGCACCGACCGCGTGCTGGACGCCCTGCACAAGGTCAAATGGGAAATCGACGGCAGCGTCTCGTTCCGCCGTTCCTGCGCCCACGGCGTCTGCGGTTCCGATGCCATGCGCATCAACGGCCGTAACCGCCTTGCCTGCAAGACCCTCCTGAAGGACCTGGACACGTCCAAGCCCATCACCGTTGAGCCCATCAAGGGCCTGCCGGTGGAGAAGGACCTGATCGTGGACATGGAACCGTTCTTCCAGTCATTCCGCGAAGTCATGCCCTTCCTGATCAACAAGGGTCACGAGCCCACCAAGGAGCGCCTGCAGTCCGCCGAGGACCGTGAGCGCTTCGACGACACCACCAAGTGCATCCTGTGCGCCGCGTGCACGTCCTCGTGCCCGGTGTTCTGGACGGACGGCCAGTACTTCGGCCCGGCCGCGATCGTCAACGCACACCGCTTCATCTTCGACTCCCGTGATGACGCCGGCGACATGCGCCTGGAGATCCTCAACGACAAGGAAGGCGTGTGGCGCTGCCGCACCACCTTCAACTGCACCGAAGCTTGCCCTCGCGGCATCCAGGTGACACAGGCAATTGCCGAGGTCAAGCAGGCAATCCTCGCCCGCAAGGTCTAAATTTAAGATCAAGCCGACGACGGCGCCCTTCCCCACCCAGGGGATGCGGCGCCGTCGTGGTTTAACCCCTGACAGCACCCACGAAAGCAGCACACGATGTCCCGTTCCGAAAAAGTCAGCTTCGAAGGCTCCACCGGTGAAATCCTGTCCGGCATCATCGACTTACCGGAGGGACCGGTGCGGGGCTGGGGTTTGTTCTCCCACGGCTTCACGCTGGGCAAGGACAGCCCATCGGCGTCGCGGATGTGCAAAGCCCTGGCTGACACCGGGATCGGCATGCTGCGCTTCGACAACCTGGGGCTGGGCGAGTCCGCAGGCCACTGGTCCGAGGGCTCGTTCAGCCATAAAGTTGCGGACACTGTGAAGGCAGCCGAGTTCATGCGCGCCCAGGAAAGGGCCATCTCCCTGCTGGTGGGCCATTCCTTCGGCGGTGCGGCCGTACTGTCCGCCGCCCGGCAGATTCCCGAGCTCGACGCCGTCGCTACCGTGGGTGCCCCGTTCTCGCCCAAGCACGTGGCGCACGTGTTCGACGCCGCCCTGGACAAGATCCTCAGCGAAGGCAGCGCGGAGGTGGACCTCGGCGGGAAGCGGGTGGAAATCCGCAGGCACTTTGTGGAGGACCTGGAGAACGCGGACCTCACCGACTGCATCCGGCAGCTGCACAAGCCGCTGATGGTGCTGCACTCCCCCACSGACAACACCGTGGGCATCGASAACGCCAGCRMSATCTTCCARACYGCRCGGCACCCKCGGARYTTCATYTCRCTCGAAGGCAGYGACCACCTCCTGACCGGGAAGGGCCAGGCCGCCCGCGCCGCCCGGATTATTTCTGCCTGGGCCGACCAATACCTCGACGCCGCGCACTAGTAACGGCACTGCTCTCGTGCTCCACGGGAGTCTTGCCCGGCTGGATGTGGCGGGAGCCCCACAGCGCCTTCTCGTGACCCGCAGACGCGCCCTTGAGGTCCTCGTCGCGGATGGCTGACCAGCCTGCCGACACCAGGTAGACCTGGCTGACCAGGTTGAACCAGATCAGCAGCCCAATGATGATGGCGAACGGTGCCAGGATGGGGTTCCGGCCGGCGCCGGCGAGCAGTTCCGTGCTGAATACCTGCAGGACGGTGGTGCCCACGGCGGCCAGGATGGTTCCCTCAAGCAGTGCACGCCGGGACAGCTTGAGGCCGCCCGCCAGCCGGAACATCACCATGGCCGTCACCCAGCTCAGAACCAGCGGCACACCGATTTTGATCAGCGTGGTCAGGGGACCTGCGACGGCAGGGTCCAGCCGCAGGAAGTCACTGACCCAGCCGGCCGCCGTGCCGAACACCAGGGAAGCTCCGGCACTGATGACCAGGGCGACGCCCAGGAGGAGCAGGGTGCCGGTGTCCCGCAGCTTCATCAGGATGATGTTCATTTTCAGCGGCGGCAGTTGCACCACGCCGCGGAGGCCGTCGCGGAGGCCAGCGATCCACCCCAGGGACGTAACGACCGTAACCACGGCCGCTATCACGGCTGTCCAGCCGAGGCCGTCCGGGTTCAGCAGGTCCTTGGGATCAACCAGGCCGGCCCCGCCATTAACCTTCAGCAGGCCGGGCGCGCTTTGGGCCACGCTGCTGATGATGTTGTCCAGCAGGGCAGGCTGGCCCCGGAGCACCAGGCCGGCAATGGAGAATCCCGTTGCCAGCAGGCCCGTGATGGAGAAGAACATGTTGAACCCGATGCCGGCGCTCATGAGCGGGCCATGCTGGAGGTTGTAATGCTGCCACGCGCGCATCGGCCGGAAGGCATTCAGCCGGGCGAGCAGCCATTGGACCATGGCCATGAGGCTGGCCAGCGGGCCGCCGTCGGACCTTCTGGCCTTGCCCCAGTCCATCCTTTTTTGGATGACGGCCAGCTTCAGGCGGGCCTGCTCAGTGGGAAGCGGTGGCTCCGTTTGCGTCGGCGTCCGTTTTGCTGCCACCGGTCCCGCCGTCGTCGTCAGTTTCGGTCCCAAAGTCCAACTCTTCCCGTAGCTGCCAGATGCCGTCAGCATCGTGCTCGTAGAGTCCCATGCTAACCACAGGGAAGGTGGCCTTGTAGCTTTCGAGCACCGTTTCGGCCTCATCGAGGCTCTCCGGGGCAACATCGTGGGCGATGGTGACATGGGGATGGTAAGAAAACGGCAGCTCCCGCTGAAGCGGACCGGTCTGGAGCTTCGCGTGCAGGTCCACGCACGCCTCGAAGCCCTCTTCAACCTTGATGTAGACCACCGGGGAGACTGGCCGGAAGGTACCCGTGCCGGAGATGGTCACCATGAACGGGGCCTGGTTGCGCGCCACCTCGTGGACGTGGGCGCGGGTGGCTTCCCAGTCATGGGTGGGAGTGGTGGTGACCAGCGTGATGTGGGCTGGGACCACCCCGGCCATGGGATCACCGAACGAAGCCCGCCACCGCTGCAGTTCCGCCGCGATGGCAGGCGGGAACCCGAGAATGACGCCGACGCTCATTCCTTCGCTGACAGTCCTTGCGGCCGGCATTGCTCTAGCGGACTCCGGCCAGGCGCAGCGAGGGCAGGAACCCCATCCGCTCGTAGACCTTGCTGAGCGTCACCGAGGCGATCTCGCGGGCCCGTTCTGCGCCTTGGGCAAGCAGCCTGTCCAGCTCGGCCGGGTCCGCCATCAGCTCGTTGGTGCGGTTCCGCAACGGCGTGATGAAGTCCACCATCACCTCGGCGAGGTCCACCTTCAGGTGGCCGTACATTTTGCCCTGGTATTCGGCCTCGAGCTCCGCCACCGACTTGCCTGTCAGGGAGGAATAAATGGTCAGCAAGTTGGAGACGCCCGGCTTTTCTTCGAGATCAAAGCGGATCTCCGTGCCGGTATCCGTCACCGCCGACTTGATGCGCTTGGCGGCGAGCTTGGGGTCTTCCAGGAGCTGGATGGAGCCGTTGGGCGACTCCCCCGTTTTCGACATTTTGGCGGTGGGGTTCTGCAGGTCGTAGATCTTCGCGCTTTCCTTGAGGATGGTGGCCTCGGGCACGGTGAAGGTCTCGCCAAAGCGGGTGTTGAACCGCTGGGCCAGGTTCCGGGTCAGCTCCAGGTGCTGGCGCTGGTCCTCACCCACCGGCACCAGGTCGGTCTGGTACAGCAGGATATCGGCGGCCATCAGGGTGGGATACGCGAACAGTCCCAGCGTGGCGGCGTCGGCGCCGGCTTTCTGGGTCTTGTCCTTGAACTGGGTCATGCGGGAGGCTTCGCCGAACCCGGTGATGCAGTTCAGGGCCCACGCGAGCTGCGCATGTTCCGGGACGTGGGACTGGACAAAGAAAATGCTCTTGTCCGGGTCGATGCCGGCCGCTATGTACTGGGCCGCCACCACGCGGGTGCGGTTGCTCAGTTCCGCCGGGTCGAAATCCACCGTGATGGCGTGGAGGTCAGGGATGAAGAAGACTGCGTCGTAGGCGGACTGCATGTCCACCCAGTTGCGGACCGCGCCGATGTAGTTGCCCAGGTGCAGGGAGTCGGCCGTCGGCTTCGCGCCGGAAAGGATGCGCTTGCGGCCGTGTGAGGGTGAGCTGGTCATTCGTTCGAACCTTAAGATTTAGAGCCGGTAGTCCACTACCAGCGGGGCATGGTCAGAGAAGCGCGTGTCCCACGAGGGCGCCCGGTCCACAACGGCCGAGAAGGCGGCAGCGGCGAGGTCCGGGGTGGCCAGGTGGTAGTCGATGCGCCAACCGGTGTCGTTATCGAACGCCTGGCCGCGCTGTGACCACCAGGTGTAGGGGCCGTCCACATCGCCCGCCAGGGCGCGGTGAACGTCCTTCCAGCCGATCTCATCGCCGAAGAAGCGGTCAAAGTAGGCGCGTTCGTCGGGCAGGAAGCCGGCCTTCTTGACGTTGCCCTTCCAGTTCCGGATGTCCCGTTCGGTGTGGCCGACGTTGAGGTCGCCCACCACAAGGGCGTGGTCGCTGTGCTTGGTGAGCTCCGGCAGTCGGGTGCTCATGACGTCCAGGAACCGGTACTTGTCCACCTGTTTCGGGGTTCCGACTTCGCCGGAGTGCACGTAGGCGCTGGCAACGGTCAGCTGGACGGGTTCTCCGCTGGCGTCGGTCAGCCTGAAATCGGCTTCCACCCAGCGGCCGGCGGTGGCGAAATAGTCATCGCCGATGTCGTTGCGGGTGTACAGGGGTTCTTCGCGGGACGCGATGGCGACGCCGGCGCGGCCCTTGGCTTCCGCCTCGGCGTGCAGGATGTGCCAGCCCTCGCCAAGCAACTGGCGGACGATCGCGTCAGGTGCCCTGACTTCCTGGAGGCAGAGAATGTCCACGTCGCGTGGCTCCAGCCAGGCCGCCATGCCGTTCTTATAGGCAGCCCGGAGGCCGTTGACGTTGACTGATGCGATGCGAAGGTGATCCTTCTTCAATGCCGAACTCACCCGCACCACTCTAGTCGATGATGGTTCCACTGACCGGTTCCCCGGTGCCGCCGGCGGAGCGGATCATGTCCCGGGCGTTCGTTGCGGTGATCTCGATGGTCTCCAGCGCCCGGCGGATAGTGTCCTGGTCCGCGGCCTCGCCCTTGGCCCGTTCCTCCTCCACCACCCGGATCTGCACCTGCACGATCTTGAAGGAGTGGTCCAGCTTGAGGTCCCGGACCTCGTCCGCCCCGGGCCGCTCGGACACCACCCGGGTGCCACCGTGGTCCGCGGAGGCCGGCGACGGCGCGCGGCCGGCAGCGCTGTTGAAGGCATTCTGGGCTTCCGTCAGCTTGGCACCGGCCTTTTTGGCCGCCTTCTGGATGCTGAAGACAACAAAGGCCGCCAGTGCGAGCCAGAAGCCGGCGATGACCGCCACTACCCAGCCCACAACGTCGTTCTGGTTCGCGGCAAAGATCACGGCAACCAGGAAGGCGATGATAAAAACCATCATCCCCGGGCCGCTGATCCGGAGCATGGAGAAGCCGCCCTTGGACCGGCCGGACGGAGAGTGAGGGTTACCCAGAGATTGCATGGGTCCATTGTCTCAAACGCCGGGGCACCCGTTGCGCACCTTCCACCCCCGGCGAACACTTGGGCTTAACGGCCGACGGCGGCCCGCACCTCCAGTGAAAAAGGTGCGGGCCGCCGTCGGGCGTTACTCAGTGCGGCGGAACTAGGCGATTCCGGTGCCGCTCTTCTCTGCCAATTGCCGTTCCGCTGCTTCGACCACGTTGGTCATGAGCAGCGCAACGGTCATGGGACCMACGCCGCCGGGGTTCGGCGAAATCCAGCCGGCCACCTCCGCAGCGGCAGGATCGATGTCGCCGTAGACCTTGCTCTTGCCTGTCACAGGATCGGTTTCACGGGTGACTCCGACGTCGAGCAGCGCTGCACCCGGCTTGACGTCCGCGGCCTTGACGATGTGTTTGACACCCGCGGCGCCCACAATAACGTCCGCCTGCCGCAACAGCTCCGAGAGGTTCTTGGTGCCCGTGTGCGTCAGCGTGACGGTGGCGTTCACGGACCGGCGGGTGAGCAGCAGGCCGATAGTACGGCCGACCGTGACACCGCGCCCGACCACCACGACGTGCTTGCCGGCGAGGCTGTAGCCGTTCCGCTCCAGGAGCTCGATGACGCCGCGGGGCGTGCACGGCAGCGGCGAGGTGATCTTGCCGCTGACGTTGAGCACCAGCCGGCCAAGGTTGGTCGGGTGCAGGCCGTCGGCATCCTTGGCGGGGTCRATCCGCTCSAGGATGGCGTCGGTATCCAGATGCTTGGGCAGCGGCAGCTGCACRATGTAGCCGTGGCAGGCAGGATCCGCATTGAGTTCGTCAATGAGGGCCTCGACCTGCGCCTGGGTGGCATCCGCGGGCAGCTCACGCTGGATCGAGTTCATCCCGATCGCCGCTGACTGTTTGTGTTTCATGGACACGTAGAGCTGCGAGGCCGGGTCGGCGCCCACAAGGACGGTGGCAATGCCGGGGATTACGCCGTTGGCCTTCAAGGCCGCGACACGCTCCACGAGCTCGGACTTGATGTCGGCTGCGGCTGCCTTGCCGTCGAGGATCTTGGCGGTCTCAGTCACTTTTGCAGAAGTCATGGATCACCACTGCTCGTGCTGCGGGTACAGCGGGAAGTCGGCGGCGAGCTTGTCCACGCGGGACTGCAGAGCCTCAACGTCGGTGGCGGAGCCGGCTTTCAGTGCGGTGGCGATGATCTCGGCGACCTCGGTGAATTCCGCTGCGCCGAAGCCTCGGGTGGCGAGGGCGGGAGTACCGATGCGCAGGCCGGAGGTGACCATCGGCGGACGGGGGTCGAAGGGAACCGCGTTGCGGTTCACGGTGATGCCTACGGAGTGCAGGAGGTCTTCGGCCTGCTGGCCGTCCAGCTGCGAGTTGCGCAGGTCCACCAGGACCAGGTGCACATCGGTGCCGCCGGTGAGGACAGAGACACCGGCTTCGGCGACGTCGGCCTGGTTGAGGCGGTCGGCGATGATCTTTGCACCTTCGAGGACACGCTCCTGGCGTTCCTTGAATTCCTCGGTGCCGGCAATCTTGAACGCCACAGCCTTGGCAGCG
This sequence comes from Pseudarthrobacter sp. 01T43, assembly GCF_056398665.1. NCBI lineage: Bacteria > Bacillati > Actinomycetota > Actinomycetes > Micrococcales > Micrococcaceae > Pseudarthrobacter > Pseudarthrobacter sp. 01T43. Next base: position 188,664 of record NZ_JBFTPV010000003.1, read on the forward strand.
ATGACGTGCATCAGCGGGCCGCCCTGCTGGCCCGGGAAGACGTTGGAGTTGATCTTCTTGGCCCACTCCTGCTTCGCCAGGATCACACCGGAGCGCGGACCGGCGAGGGTCTTGTGCACGGTCGAGGTGACGACGTCGGAGTACGGCACCGGGCTCGGGTGCAGTCCTGCTGCAACCAGGCCGGCGAAGTGCGCCATGTCGGTCCAGAGGAGCGCACCCACTTCATCGGCGATCGAACGGAAGGCTGCGAAGTCGAGGTGGCGCGGGTAGGCGGACCAGCCGGCGATGATGACCTGGGGCTTCTCGGCGATGGCCTGCTCGCGCAGCTTGTCCATGTCCACGCGGAAGTTATCCTCCTCCACCTGGTAGGCAGCCACGTTGTACAGCTTGCCGGAGAAGTTCAGCTTCATGCCGTGGGTCAGGTGGCCGCCGTGGGCCAGGGACAGGCCCAGGATCTTGTCACCGGGGGTGATCATGGCGGACAATGCGGCGGCATTGGCCTGGGCGCCGGAGTGCGGCTGGACGTTGGCGTACTCGGCACCGAACAGTGCCTTGACGCGGTCGATGGCCAACTGCTCGGCGATGTCCACATATTCGCAGCCACCGTAGTAGCGGCGGCCCGGGTAGCCCTCGGCGTACTTGTTGGTCAGGACAGAGCCCTGGGCTTCCATCACTGCGCGCGGCGCGAAGTTTTCGGAGGCGATCATTTCCAGGGTGCCGCGCTGGCGGCCAAGTTCCTGGTCGAGGACTGCAGCGATTTCGGGATCAAGCTCGGCCAGCGACTGGTTGCTGACGGCGACTGTTGTGGTGGCGGTAGTAGTCACGAAAAACTCCTGGCTAGGGATACGGGCACTGCTAAGGTCAGGCTACCGGCTGGCGTTCGGCACCGCCCCTTGATGACAGGGCGGAAAAGCGCACAGGATGGTGCCGCTCCCCTCGGGTTGCAGCACTTGTCCGGCAAGACATGACCCTCGGCCCAGGCGTACGATCCGTGGTCTTCGTGGTTGCCGCTCCCTGGTGGTTAAGCCACCCAACGCCAGTTGCGACCTGCCAAGACTACCAAAACCCTCGGTGGTGCGCGGGTAGGCTAATTGTCGTGAGTGATGAGCAGCTAAACAAAGCGTATGTATTAACACTGTCCTGCCCGGACCGCCCCGGAATCGTGCACGCCGTGGCCGGCGCCCTGCTGGTGGCCGGCTGCAATATCTTGGATTCGCAGCAGTACGGCAGCCCTGCGACGGGGAACTTCTTTATGCGCGTGGAAGCCACGACGACGGCCTCCCGGGCCGAGCTGCAGGCGGCCCTCGAGCCGGTGGCCGCCGCCTTCGGCATGCAGTGGAGCCTCAACGCCGTCGGCCAAAAGGTGCGGACCGTGCTCATGGCCAGCACGTCAGCGCACTGCCTCAACGACATTCTCTTCCAGCAGCGTTCCGGCACCCTGCCCATCGAGATTCCCGCCATCGTCTCCAACCACCGGGACCTTGCCGGCCTGGCCGAGTTCTACGGAATCCCGTTCCACTACATCCCTGTCACGCCGCAGACCAAGGCGGAGGCCGAGGACAAGCTTCGGGCGCTCATGGCAGAGCACGATGTCGAACTCACGGTGCTGGCCCGCTACATGCAGGTCATTTCCGATGACCTCTGTGCGGAGCTGACCGGCAAGGCCATCAACATCCACCACTCGTTCCTGCCCTCCTTCAAGGGCGCCAAGCCATACCACCAGGCCCATGCGCGCGGGGTGAAGCTGATAGGGGCCACCGCACATTACGTCACGGCCGCCCTGGACGAGGGCCCCATCATTGAGCAGGAAGTCATCCGGGTGGACCACGCCCGCACCCCGGAACAGTTTGTGCAAATGGGCCGGGACGTGGAGGGTCGGACATTAACGCAGGCGGTCCAGTGGCATGCCGAGCACCGGGTGCTGCTGGATGGCAACCGGACTGTGGTCTTCAACTAGCAACCTCCGCCTGACAGGTCGCGGGCAAAGGCATGGAGTATCCAGCAGCAACCGGACGGGACCCGCAGCGCGGGCGGTTCATCAGCCTCCTCAAGGCGGAGGGCCGGCACAACGTCCTGGAGGTCGACGCCGGCCAAGGCGTTGACGGGGTGCAGTTTGTCCGTGCCGGCATCCACTACACGGGGGTGGACCCGTCGGAAGAGAACGTCCACCTGGCCCGCGCCAAGGGGCTCGATGTCACCGTGGCGGATGGCCGGCACCTGCCCTTTGCGGACGGAACATTCTTAGCCGCCTGGACCACGAGCACGCTGCTGCACGGCCCGGATGCCGACATTGATGCCGTCCTGCGCGAACTGGTGCGCGTGACGGCACCCGGGGCACCCATCGCCGTCGTGCTCTCTTTGGGCCGGAACGAAGAGCATGCCCGGACGCAGCACCACCGCTTCCTGCTCCTGCGCACCCCCTCCTCCCCCAAGTAAGTAGCAGCAAGTGTCGTTTTGACGGCTCAAAACGACATGTACTGCTACTTAGTTGGGGCCGGGGGCGGATGTCTTAGGCTTGGCCGTATGGCTCCTCTTCACACTTTCGCCGGCCATGCTCCGGCCGTCCACGAAACCGCGTTCATCGCCCCCACCGCGTCCATCATCGGCAACGCCTCCCTGGCCCAGGATTCCAGCGCCTTCTACGGCGTGTCCGTCCGGGCCGACACAGCGGCCATCATGGTGGGCCCTCGCAGCAACCTGCAGGACAACGTGGTGCTGCATGCAGATCCGGGCTTCCCCTGCACCGTCGGCGCCGGGGTCAGCGTGGGGCACGCTGCCGTGGTGCACGGCTGCACCGTGGAGGACGACTGCCTGATCGGCATGGGCGCCACGGTGCTGAACGGCGCGGTCATCGGCGCCGGCTCGCTGGTGGCGGCCGGCGCCGTGGTTCTGGAAGGGACTGTTGTGCCACCCCGCTCGCTGGTGGCAGGCGTCCCGGCCAAGGTGCGGCGGGAACTCACCGACGAGGAGTTCGAGGGCGTGAAACAGAACGCCGCACGCTATGTCGAACTGTCCCGCGCTCACCGCGACCTTCACGGGTAGGTTACCTCGACTTGCGTTAACTTCTTGACCGCAACTGCCAGAGTAGGGCAATCTTCTTTCTATGTCCCCCACATCGCGCTCGACGAGGAGCAGGCCAAAAAATCCGGGGTCCCAGTCCGCCCTCAGGCAGCTGAACCAGCAGCGGATCATCGAGACCCTGATGAGCGGCCCGTCCACACAGGCCGAGCTTGCACGGCAGACCGGGCTGTCCACTGCCACCGTCTCCAATATCGTCAAAATAATGCAGGACGCGGGCCTGGCGTCCACCGAGCCGATCACCAGCTCCGGGCGCCGGGCGCTTAACGTCCGGCTCAACAGCAACGGCGCAGTGGCCGTCGGCATCGACTTCGGCAGGCGTCACCTCCGCGTCGTCCTCGCGTCCCTGAGCTACCACGTGATCGCGGAAGAATCAGTGCTGCTCCCGCTCGGCCACCAGTCCGAAGAAGGCATCGACGCCGCTGTCCTGCTCCTGGACAAGCTCCTGCTGGAAAGCGGTGTGGACCGTGCCACCGTGGTGGGTGCCGGCGTCGGAATACCGGGACCCATCGACCGGCGGACCGGAACTGTGGCGCAGGGCGCCATCCTTCCGGAATGGGTGGGCATCAACATCCTGCAGCACCTGGAAGACACCCTCAAAATGCCCGTGTTCGTTGACAACGACGCCAACCTGGGGGCGTGGTCGGAGGTAACCTGGGGGCCCCACACAGGGGTCAGCAACCTGATGTTCCTCAAGATCGGATCGGGCATCGGCGCGGGCCTGATCCTCAACGGCGCACCCTACTACGGAACCGTTGGCATCACCGGCGAAATCGGCCACGCCACCATCCACGAGCACGGCCTGGTGTGCCGTTGCGGCAACCGCGGCTGCCTGGAAACCATTGCCTCCACCACCACCATGATCGAACTGCTCAGCCGCGGCGAGGACCCGCCGGCCAGCCCCGCGGACATCGTGCGGAAGGCGTTGGCCCGCGACCCCGCCACCCTGCGGGTGGTGGACGACGCCGGCCAGGCTGTCGGGCGCGCCTTGGGCAACGTGGCCAACCTGATCAACCCCGAAGTGATCGTCGTGGGCGGCCCACTCGCCGGCCTGGGGAACCTGCTTCTGGACCCCATCAGGCGGGGCCTGATCCGCCACGCAGTACCGGTGGTCGGCGAGACCACCACCCTGACGATGTCCTCGCTCGGGGACCGCGCAGAGGCCCTGGGGGCAGCGGCGCTGGTATTCCAGCACGCAGGGATCCGCAGCACGTAGACCATTTCGTTATCCCGCAATTGCGTTAAAGACTTGACGACAACCGGTGTGATCCAGTTTACTTTTTCATCAGACGACCCCTGCGTTTTGCGGGGCCGGACAAAGAAGTCACGTATTGGAGGCGTAAGGGCACATGACGTCCCATCCCACGCACACAGACCCCGTCATCCTGGAGATGCGCTCCATCACCAAGGAATTTCCCGGCGTCAAGGCATTGTCGGAAGTTAGCCTCCGCGTCAAGGCAGGCGAGATCCACGCCATCTGCGGCGAAAACGGCGCCGGCAAGTCCACCCTGATGAAGGTGCTCTCGGGTGTCTACCCGTATGGCAGCTACGACGGCGACATCGTGTACCAGAACGAAGTCCAGCAGTTCCGGGACATCCGCGCCAGCGAGCAGGCCGGCATCGTGATCATCCACCAGGAGCTGGCCCTGATCCCCGAGCTGTCCATCATGGAGAACATCTTCCTGGGCAACGAACCCACCAAACGCGGGGTCATCGACTGGGCCGAAGCCCGGCTGCGCTCCACCGAACTGCTGGCCAGGGTGGGCCTTCGGGAAAACCCGGACACCCCCATCAAGGAAATCGGCGTCGGCAAGCAGCAACTGGTGGAGATCGCCAAGGCCCTGAACAAGTCAGTGAAAATCCTCATCCTGGACGAACCCACCGCGGCTTTGAACGAATCGGACTCCCAGCACCTGCTGGACCTAATGCTCGGCCTGAAGGGCAAGGGCATCACCTCGATCATCATTTCCCACAAGCTCAATGAGATCGAGCAGATCGCCGATTCGATCACCATCATCCGAGACGGCAAATCGATCGAAACCCTTGACGTCAAGGCCGACGGTGTGGACGAAGACCGCATCATCAAGGGCATGGTGGGCCGCGCCCTTGAATCCCGCTTCCCGGACCACACACCCAACATCGGCGAGGTGTTCTTCGAGGTCAAGAACTGGAACGTGGCACACCCGCAGATCCAGGACCGCATGGTCTGCAAGAACTCGAACTTCTTTGTGCGGCGCGGCGAGATCGTCGGATTTGCGGGGCTCATGGGCGCCGGCCGCACCGAACTGGCCCGTTCCGTCTTTGGCCGGTCCTACGGCCACTTCGTCTCCGGACAGATTTACATGCACGGCAAGGATGTCAACCTCAAGAGCGTTCACCAGGCCATCGACGCCGGGCTCGGTTATGTCACCGAGGACCGGAAGTCCCTCGGCCTGAACCTGCTCGATGACATCAAAACGACCACGGTGTCAGCGAACCTCGAAAAGATCAGCAAACACAGCGTGGTGGACACGAACAAGGAGTTCGCGGTTGCCGAGGCGTACCGCAAGTCCCTGCGGACCAAGGCCCCCTCGGTGCTGGAAGGGGTGGCCAAGCTGTCCGGCGGGAACCAGCAGAAGGTGGTCCTGGCCAAGTGGATGTTCACGGACCCGGAACTGCTGATCCTGGATGAACCCACCCGCGGCATCGATGTTGGAGCCAAGTACGAGATCTACGGCATCATCCAGCAACTGGCCAACCAGGGCAAAGGCGTGATCGTGATTTCCTCCGAACTGCCTGAGCTGCTGGGCCTCTCGGACCGCATCTACACCATTTTCGAGGGCGCCATCACGGGCGTACTCACCAAAGAGGAAGCGAGCCAGGAAAGCCTGATGAAGCTCATGACCTCCGCCCGAAAAGCCGCCTAAACCTCTGGAGCCTTCCAGAACCTTCCAGATACGAGGACCGAAAACAATGAACGCGCTCAAGAAACTCTTCGGTGGCGACACCCGCCAGTTCGGGATGATCTTTGCCCTAGTGGCTCTGATAGTTCTCTTCCAGTGGCTTACAGGCGGCATCACCCTCACCCCGGGCAACGTCATCAACCTCTTCAACGGAAACTCCTACATCCTTATCCTGGCCATCGGCATGGTGCTGGTCATCATCGCCGGGCACATCGACCTCTCGGTGGGCTCTGTGGCGGCGTTCGTAGGCATGGTGGTGGCAATCTGCATGCGGGACTGGCATCTCCCCTGGTTCGTTGCCATCCTGCTGGGGCTGGGCCTTGGCGCCCTGATCGGTGCGTGGCAGGGCATGTGGACTGCGTATGTCGGCATACCGGCGTTCATTGTGACCCTGGCGGGCATGCTGATCTTCCGCGGCGCACAGCAGTTTGTTGGCCAGTCCAACTCGATTCCCGTCCCGAGGGAATTCCAGTACATCGGTGCCGGCTACCTCCCTGAAGTCGGTCCGGACACCGGCTTCAACAACCTCACACTGCTCCTGGGGCTTGCCGGCGTTGCGTTCGTGATCTTCAGCGTTGTCCGTCGCCGCCGCACCAACAAGGCGCTCGGGGCGGAGGTCGAGGAAACCTGGGTCACCGTTCTGAGGCTCGTCCTGGTCTGCGGCGCCATCCTTTACGCAACGTACCTGTTCGCCACCGGCCGGCCCGGCACGTCCTTCCCGGTTCCGGGCCTCATCCTCGCCGTCATGGTTTTGGTCTACGGCTTCATCTCGTCCAAGACCGTGGTTGGCCGCCACGTCTACGCCGTCGGCGGCAACCGCCATGCGGCGGAACTCTCCGGCGTGAAGTCGAAGAAGATCAACTTCCTGGTCATGATGAACATGTCCATCATCGCCGGACTGGCCGGCATGATCTTCGTGGCCCGTTCCACCTCTGCGGGCCCCTCGGACGGCACCGGCTGGGAACTTGACGCCATCGCCGCTGTCTTCATCGGCGGCGCGGCAGTCACCGGCGGCGTGGGCACTGTGATCGGATCCATCGTCGGAGGCCTGGTCATGGCCGTACTGAACAATGGCCTGCAGCTGCTCAGCGTAGGCGCCGACTGGCAGTCCATGATCAAGGGCCTGGTGCTGCTGGTGGCCGTGGCCATCGACGTTTATAACAAGTCCCAGGGCCGCGCATCCATCATCGGGCTGATGATGAGGAACTTCAACCGCCCGTCGGGCGGTCCCGGCACACCGCTGCAGCCGGACGAGGTCACCTCCACCAGAGAAACCATTTCCCGGGAAGCCTGAGCACGTCAGCTTCCTGACCCAACACCCCCAAAAGAAAGTGGACACAGAAAATGCGAATGTTTGGCAAAGCAGGAAAGGCAGCAGCGGTAGCTGCGATCGCCGCGTTGGCGCTAACGGGCTGCGGACGATCCGAACCAAGCACCTCGGGCGGCGGTGCCAGCAGCGGAACCGCCGGCTTCCCGCAGGACTCCGCGATCGGCGTCGCACTTCCCAAGAAGACCAGCGAAAACTGGGTACTGGCGGAAAAGCTGTTCAATGACGGCCTCAGCGGCGCCGGCTTCAAGCCGACCGTCCAGTTCGCCAACAACGGTGTGGCAGAGCAGCAAAACCAGATCAGCGCCATGATCGCCAAGGGTGCCAAGGTCATTATCGTGGGCGCCCTCGACGGCTCACAGCTGGGGACCCAGCTCCAGCAGGCCAAGGACGCAGGCGCCACGATCATTGCCTACGACCGCCTCCTGCTGAACACCGCCAACGTGGACTACTACGTGGCTTACGACAACTTCAAGGTCGGCGTGCTTCAGGGCCAGGCCCTGTTGGACGGCATGAAGGCCAAGAAGCCGAATGGTCCGTACAACATTGAGCTTCTGGCGGGTTCGCCGGATGACGCCAACGCGAAGGTATTCTTCGACGGCGCCATGTCGGTCCTCAAGCCGAAGATCGACGACGGCACGCTGAAAGTACTCTCCGGTCAGACCACCTTTGAAAAGGCAGTCACCCAGGACTGGAAGGCTGAGAACGCCCAGCGCCGCATGGATACCCTCCTGACCGGTTCCTACGGGACGGCCTCATTGGACGGTGTCCTCTCACCCAACGACACCCTCGCCCGCGCAGTCATCACCTCTGTCAAGGCGGCCGGCAAGCCTATCCCGATCATCACCGGCCAGGACTCCGAGGAAGAATCGGTTAAGTCCATCCTTGCAGGCGAGCAGTATTCGACCATCAACAAGGACACCCGCAAGCTCGTTGAGCACGCGATCGTCATGGTCAAGGATCTTCAGGCAGGCAAAACACCTGAGGTCAACGATGACAAGTCCTACAACAACGGGAACAAGACCGTCCCGGCCTACCTGCTTCCGCCGGTCATCGTGACTGCCGCCAACGTGAAGACGGCCTACGCGGACGATCCGGTCCTCGGCCCGCTCACCAAGTAAGGCTGATCACCAGGTAAACCTGCAGCATCGGGCCCCGGCCCGCCGGCAACGGCGGACCGGGGCCTTTTGCTGCCTCCGCCCACATGCTCTCATTTGTTGCGGGTTTCCGGCGCCCAACCCTCTCGCACTCGCGGATTCACAGCCCGCACAAAGGAATGCCAACGCGAGTGCACAGCGGGACTCAGCACTGTGGAGGCAGAGGCCCGCACCAGGCGGGCCGTGTCCCGAGGAGTACAGTGAGCATCCTTGCCCGGAGTGTTGGCAACGCCTTCAGAAACAAAGTCCGAACAGCTGCAGTGGTAGCAGTCCTGGCCGTCGCAATCGGACTTGCCTTGGCCATGCTGGTAGCGAACCAGGCCGTCGGCGCGAAAGTCCAGGAGTTGAATGCCTCCGTGGGAACCGTCCTGACCGTCAACCCTGCCGGCGGCCAGGGCTTCGAAGGCGGCGGCGAACCGCTCACTGCCGAGCAGGCCGCAACCGCGGCCGCCGTCCCCAACGTGAGCTCCGTCGTCGGAACCAGTTCCCTGCGGCTCCGGAACGCCACCGAAGCGGCGGCGCAGGCGGCTGCGCAGGCAGCCCAAGCTGCGTCAGGCACGGCCGGCGGTGGCCAGGGTGGCCCCGGCGGGGGCCAGGGCGCACCGGGCGGCCAGACGACCCCCACCTTGACCACCAGCCTCATCGCGGCAATCGACGCCGGCACGCTGGGCGGCCGGAACCAGGCCGCGAACGGCACCACCGGTTYAGGCACGGGTTCCAGCAGCACCACAACACAGCCGGCACGTTCACTGCCCATCACCGCAACGGGCGTCGGCGCCGAGGTGGACAGCACAGGCAAAGCCCTGACCATCACGGCCGGCACCGGTCTGGGCGATTATGCGGCAGCCTCCACGTACGCCCTGCTCGGCACCACCCTGGCGGAAAAGAATAACCTCACCGTCGGTTCCACCTTCACTGTCAATGACCAGACGTTCACGGTGGCCGGACTCTTTGATGCAGGCACAGCGTTCGGCAACAACGCCCTCTACCTGACTCTGCCGGCTGCCCAGACGTTGGCGGCGCTTCCGGGTGAGCTGTCCTCGATGATCGTCACCGTGAATACTCTCGACAACGTTGATTCCACCAAGGTTGCCCTGCAGTCAGCGCTCGGCACCGATAAAGCTGACGTCACCCAGGGCCAGAACCTGAAAACCGCCGTCAGCTCACTGGACAGCGTGAAGAACATCTCCTTCATTGCCTTTATCGCGGCCCTGGGCACGGCGGGCATCATCATTCTGCTGATCATGGTCATGCTGGTCCGGGAGCGGCGCAGGGAAATCGGCGTCCTGAAGGCGATCGGCGCCCCCAACCGCACCACCGGCCTTCAGTTCGTACTCGAAGCCCTGGTGCTGGTGGCCATGGGCAGCGCGGTGGGCGCGGCCATCGCGTCCTTCGCCAGCGGCAGCATTGCCTCCGCGCTGATCAGCGGCAACACCGCGACGGCGGCAACCACCACCGGCCGCGGCGGCGGTCCGGGTGGGGCCGGGTTCCCCGGTGGCGGCGGATTCACCGGAGGCGCATCCCAGTTGCTGACTTCGGTCACGGCCAGCGCCTCCCCCAGTGTCATCGCCGCCGGCATCGCCGCGGTGTTCGGCGTGGCCATCATCGGTGCGCTGGTTCCGGCACTGCTCACTGCGCGCATCCGTCCGATCGAAGTCCTGCGAGGAGAATAACCATGATTGAAGTCAAGAACCTGGTCCGCACGTTCAACTCCGGCGACCGCACCATCAAACCCGTGAACGACGTGAGTTTCGTCCTCGAGCAGGGCACCCTGGCGTCCATCGTGGGCAAGAGCGGCAGCGGCAAAAGCACCCTGTTGTCCCTCCTCGGTGCCCTGGACAAACCCACCAGCGGAGACGTCGTCGTGAACGGCGTGAGACTCGCCGGAATGCCGGACGGCAAGCTGACCGAGTACCGGCGCCGGGACATCGGTTTTGTGTTCCAGCAGTTCAACCTCATCCCGAACCTCTCCGCGGTGGACAACGTGATGCTCCCCATGGAGTTCGCCGGCGTCCGGAAGGCCGAGCGCCTGCAGCGGGCGAAGGACCTGCTGGAGCAGGTGCAGCTGGATCCGGAGAAGCAGGTGCGCCGCATCAACAGGCAGTCCGGCGGCGAGCAGCAGCGGGTGGCAATTGCCCGCGCCCTGGCCAACGAACCCAAGCTGATCCTCGCGGACGAGCCCACCGGCAACCTCGATGAGCAGACCGGCGACCACATCATCGAGCTCCTGAGCGCGCTCAGCCGTGACCACAACACCACCATCCTCGTGGTCACGCACGACAGGGCACTGGCCAATAAGACGGACCGGCGCTTCAGGCTCCAGCAGGGCAGGCTGACGGAAGAAACTGTGCGGGCCATGGTCTGACGCGTGGGCAGCCCGGGGTGAGAGGATGGGCACCATGAGCGCGCCAATTGCCACGCCGTGGTTGTCCAGCCAGCCCGACCAGGACCCGCGGTCCGCCACCGGAAAGCCATTGCGCTGGGGCGTCATCGCCACCGGAGGGATTGCCCGTTCGGTGTCGCGGGACCTGGCCCTGCTGGCGGACGCCGAGCTGTACGCCGTCAGTTCCCGCGGCCGGGACACGGCGGAGAGCTTCGCTACCGCCTACGGTTTCAGCCGTAGCTACTGGGACGACGGCGGCGTCTCCGGCTACCAGCATATGCTCGCCGACGACGCGGTGGACGTTGTCTACGTCGCCACGCCACACGCACAGCACCACCAGATCGTGCTCGCGGGGCTGAATGCCGGCAAGCATGTCCTGTGCGAAAAGGCCTTCACCATCAATGCGCGGGAAGCCGGCGAGCTTGTGTCCGCGGCGCGTGAACGGAAGCTCTTCCTGATGGAGGCGATCTGGAGCCGGTTCTTGCCGGGCATGCAGCGGGCCTTCGGGATCGCTGCGTCCGGCGAGCTGGGGGATGTGCACTGGGTGACCGCCGATCTGGGCTTCCCCGCCCCCTACTCCCCAACATCCCGGCTCTGGGCCAGGCAGGACGGCGGCGGGGCGCTCCTGGATATCTCGGTGTACCCGCTGCTGTGGGCCTTGGGGACGTTGGGGTTCCCCCAGACAGTCAGTGCCACCGGCTTCATTAATGACGACGGCGTGGACGCCCAGAATGCGTTGACGCTCGGCTACAACCACGGTGCCCAGGCCCAGCTGACGTCGTCCCTGCTGGCGTTTGGGCCCCGGACTGCCACCGTGGCGGGTAGCCTGGGCTATCTGCAGAGCCTGGGCTCCATCAACAATCCGCGGGAACTCGTGATCGGCATCGGCCTGGGCGAGCTGCGCACCGAGCCGTTCGACGTCGTTGGCCTCGGCTACACCTACGAGCTACGCGAGGTGACGCGCTGCATCCAGCAAGGTCTCACCGAAAGCCCGGTCATGCCGTTGGAGGATTCCCTCAAAACCATGCGACTTTTCGACGGGGTTCGCGGGCAGCTGGGGGTCAGCTACCCCAACGATGCCCACTAACTGATCGAGCCTGCAACACCACGGATTAGTAAGTTTGCTGTATTTATTTTCCATTTCTCCTAGACTCGCTGCACGGAGCGGTCTTAGGCTGTAGCCATCGTCGGTCTCAACGGTACGTACTGGGGGTGGTACGCGTGGCAAAGGTTCGTTCGCCATGGCGTCTGCTCCGCCCGCTTTTCCTTGCAGGAGCGGTAACTGCCACCTGGCTGACGCTTTCTTCGTCCGCAGCAACGGCGGACACTTCCACGGATACCGGCTCCCTGCTGGGCGGGGTCACGTCCTCTGTTTCCTCCCTGACGGCTCCGCTGACGGGCGCTACTCCCCGTGCGGCGGCGGCCACACCCACCGGACTCCTGCAGCCGCTGGTTGGCGGCCTGGCAGACACCACTGATCAGCTGGTGGCGGCCGTCCCGGTTGTGAGAAGCATTGTTCCGTCAGGAACTGTCTCCACGGTGGCCGTTCCCCTTGCCGCCGCTGCCGATGGCGCCGTTGCCGGCCTTGTGGATGTAGCCGTGCCTCCGCTCGTCGAAGCGGTTCCCGTTCTGGAACCAGTTGTGCAGCCTGTTGCCGGCCTAGTAACGGGCACAACTCCCTTGCCTGCCGTGGTGCCTGCCGTTCTGCCTGGCGTTCCGGATGCTTCGGGCGATCTCCCGGAGGCCCTGGCTTTGGACGCGGCAGCGCCAATGACGGCCTCCGAAGTCTCAGCACCTGCTGGGACGGATCTTGCCGAGACGACCGCCGGTGAAGCTACAGGATCTTCGGGACCATCACTGGTCCTTACAGGTTCCGCCGCCGCAGGAACACCCGGCGCATCGCTTCATCAGGCTGCTGCTCGTGCACCCTTCACTGAAGACCCGGGGCCCTGGCCGGTTCCAGCACCGGCACCGGCAGCTCCTGGCTCGGGGGCAGGAGGCGGCGCATCGCCGTCAGGCCCTTCAGGCGCTGCCGCCTGGCTCGATGACTTTGACCTTGACCTGCCATTGGCGGGTAACTACCCCATCAGCGGTGCATCCGAGCATGCCCACTCACCGGTGTCATTCGACCCCGGTTCGTCTCCTGACTAGTTGAGCCCCCTTCTGCCTTCTTCATGGCAGAACACGGCCACCGGGCTGCTGCACGCCGCCCATATATCAACTTTTCAGGAGAAACCATCATGCATTCCAATCTACGCAGAGGGCTGCTTGGCACCCTCTTTGCCGGCGGGCTCTTAGCCTTCGGTGCAGCCGCAGCCACGGCTGCAGACACAACCAGCGGACCGGACCTTACGGCCTCCGCTCTGGTCTCAGCGGCGACATCCCCAAACACGACGACGTTGGGCCTGCTGGGTGGCTCAACGCAGTCGGGCGGCACGGATGTCGCCGCTGGGCTCGACGTCAACGTCGGCGGCACCAACGGCACCACTGACGCTGGCACCGCAGCCGCAGTCAACGTCAACCTCGGCGGCACCAGCGGCACCAACGCTAACGTAGCGACTGACATCAACCTCGGCGGCACCAACGGCACCACTGACCCTGGCACCGCAGCCGCAGTCAACGTCAACCTCGGCGGCGCGAACGGCCCGCTCGGCAGCACCAACGGCGGTGGCACCACCGCTGACGTCGCAGCCGCAGTCGACGTCAACCTTGGCGGCGCGAACGGCCTCCCCGGCGGCACCAACGGTGTCCTCGGCACCACCAACGGCGACAGCACCGCTAACGTAGCGGCTGACATCAACCTCGGCGGCACCAACGGCACCACTGACGCCGGCACCGGAGCCGCAGTCGACGTCAACCTCGGCGGCGCGAACGGCCTGCTCGGCAGCCCCAACGGCACCACCACCGGCGCCAGCGCCGCTAACGTAGCGGCTAACATCAACGTCGGCGGCAGCAACGGTGTCCTCGGCACCACTGACGCCGGCACCACAGCCAACGTAGCGGCTGACGTCAACCTCGGCGGCACCAACAGCCTCCCCGGCAATACCGATGGTGGCCTGAATGCAGCCGTTGATCTCGGTCTGGGTCTGGACGCCTCCGGGTCGAATGATGCTGCCGTGGGCGTCGGCGGATCCGTGATCATCGGCGGATCCACGGATGGCGCCGAGACTCCGGGCACCACGGATCCCGGCGCCACAGACCCGGGCACCACGGATCCGGGAACCGGCACAACGGGTGCAACTGACGCCCCCGACACCGGAACGGACAGCTCAGGACCGGGCACGGCTGACACCGCCGGGTCTGTGACTCCCGGGATCGCCGTAGTTCCGGCCGGGACCATCACCGGCCTCGCCACAACGGGGATCGCAGGAGCCGCAGCAGCAAGCGCACCAGCCCGGGGCGGCAGCGAAACACTGGCCAAGACCGGCCTCGACGCCTCGCTGATCCCGCTCGCGCTGATCCTCCTGGTAGCCGGAGTGCTGCTGCTCAGGCGCCGCCGGACCTCCTAAGGTCCTTTCTCCAGAGGAATCTGGCGCCCTGAACCGATCAATCCACCCATCCCGCCGTTCGCCTTCCGGTGAGCGGCCCTGAAAGGAGGTGGGCCACCGCAGATCCCCATCACCAGCACTCATCCTTGTTACCGAGGGTCCGGCTGGGAAGTCCCTATCAACTTCCCAACCGGGCCGTCGGTGTGCGCGGCGCCCCGAACCGAAGCAGCCTTAGCATCCCGGTTTCGCAAGTATAATTTGGCGTACAACAGTGCCCCGGGGCACACCGGGAGGACGGTTATGGTGGCGGAATCGCCCAGCTCGCTCAGGAATGACGTGATCGGTGGACGCTATCGGTTGGGCGAAGTGGTCGGCAGGGGCGGCATGTCCACTGTCTACTGTGCCCGGGATGAAAATCTTGGCCGGGACGTGGCGCTGAAACTCTTCATCCCGCAGGCACCGGACGCCGACGAACTCAAACGCCAGGAAGCCGAAATCCAGCTGCTGGCTACCCTCAACCATCCCAGCCTGGTCACCCTGTTTGACGCCGGAATCGACACCCGAATCGCGGACGAACCAAGGCCGTTCCTGACCATGGAGCTGGTGGAGGGGCAGGACCTTCGCAGCCGTATCAGGCACAGCCCTGTCCCCCTGGATGAGCTCGCCGTGATCGGAGCGGGCATTGCCGACGCACTGGCCTATGTCCACGGATTGGGCGTCATCCACCGCGACATCAAGCCAGGCAATATCCTCCTCGTTCAGATCCGTCCGGGCGAGCCCCTGCGGCCCAAGCTGACGGACTTCGGCATAGCCAGGATCGCGGACTCAACGCGGCTCACCGCCACCGGAACCATGGTGGGAACCGCGGCGTACCTCAGCCCGGAGCAGGCCCTGGGCTCGCCGCTCTCTCCCGCGACGGACATATATTCGTTCGGGCTGGTCCTTTTGGAGTGCATCAAGCAAGCAGTGGAGTTTCCGGGAAATGCTGTGGAGTCCGCCGTGGCAAGGCTGCACCGCGCGCCCGAAATTCCGGACGATCTCCCTTCCGAATGGGCTGACCTGATCCGCTCCATGACAGCCATCGAGCCACTGGAGCGCCCCGCCGCTGCCGACGTAGAAACCGTGCTCCGCCAGGCACTCGTCTCGCCGGCATCCACCCCCGGTGAACTCGCGACGGAGACCACCAGGGTGCTCCCGGCCATGCCTTTCAGGCCGCCCTCCATCGCTATCACCGCCGAATCTCAACTGCCCCGCGTGCACCGC
This sequence comes from Pseudarthrobacter sp. 01T43, assembly GCF_056398665.1. Taxonomy (NCBI): domain Bacteria; kingdom Bacillati; phylum Actinomycetota; class Actinomycetes; order Micrococcales; family Micrococcaceae; genus Pseudarthrobacter; species Pseudarthrobacter sp. 01T43. The sequence goes on from NZ_JBFTPV010000003.1 coordinate 204,302, forward strand.
AGGGGAAGGCGCTTCTGGCTTGCCGTTGCCTTGGGGCTTCTCGCCATCGTGGCGGCCGCAACGGCACTGACCGTCAGCCTCGCCTCACAGCAGACGCCCGACGTCGTCCCCTACCCCACCGTCACCGGCAGCTTGGGTGACCATCTCCAAGAACTCCAGAAAAGCGTGGAACCATGACGGCCGAGCGAAACAGCCACCGTGGCCGCGGCGCTCTCCGCTGCGTGTCAACGGCGGCGGCAGCACTGCTGCTGGCAGGGTCCCTGGCCGCATGCGGTCCTGCGGACTCGGGCCTGAAGCAGGACACCGCGGCGCAACTCCAGCACCGTGTCCTCGCCGTCAGCGAGGCGGCCGCGGGCAATGACCCGACCGGCGGCCTGACCGCTTTGGCGGCCCTCGAGACGGACCTGGCGGCAGCGACCAGTAACGGGACCGTGTCCGACGACCGCCGTCGGTCGATAGTAACCGCGGTTGCGGCCGTCCGCGCGGACCTGAATGAAGCCGTGGCCGCGGCCGCAGCCGCCGCGAAGGCTGCTGAAGATGCCGCCGCGGCGCAGCGCCAGGCCGAAGCGGATGCCGCGGCCGCAGCCGCTGCCGCAGAGGCCAGCAAGGTCGCCCCGGCCCCTGTTGTCCCCGCGCCCGCCCAGAACAACGGCAAAGCCGGCAAGGGTAAAGGCAAGGACGGCTAACGGAAAAGAAGCCCACCCGTGCGGAGTGCAGCCCTTCGCATCCTGCACCTGCAACAACAAAGCGCGGCGTCCCGGTTTCCCGGGGCSCCGCGCCTGTGTTGCTGCGCCTCCGAGGCGCGATGTTTCTTAGTTCAGGGTCGCGATGACCTTGTTCAGCGTGGCGGAGGGACGCATCACAGCCGAAGCCTTGGCCTCGTCCGGACGGTAGTAGCCGCCGATGTCCACCGGTGAGCCCTGCACGGCAGCGAGTTCGCCGACGATGGTCTCCTCATTGGATGTCAGCTCGCCCGCCACAGCCTGGAACGCTGCTGCGAGCTCGGCGTCCTCGGTCTGCTTGGCCAATTCCTCAGCCCAGTAGCGGGCCAGGAAGTAGTGGCTCCCGCGGTTGTCCAGTTCGCCGGCGCGGCGGCTCGGGGACTTGTTTTCCAGCAGGAAGGTGCCGGTGGCCTTGTCCAGGGTGTCCGCCAGGACCTGCGCCCGGGCGTTGTCCGTGGTGGTGGCGAGGTGCTCGAAGCTGACGGCCAGGGCCAGGAATTCGCCCAGGCTGTCCCAGCGCAGGTGGTTCTCCTTGAGCAGCTGCTGGACGTGCTTGGGGGCCGATCCGCCGGCACCGGTCTCGAACAGTCCACCACCGTTCATCAGCGGAACCACGGAGAGCATCTTGGCGCTGGTGCCCAGCTCCAGGATGGGGAACAGGTCCGTCAGGTAGTCACGGAGCACGTTGCCGGAGACGGAAATGGTGTCCTCGCCCTTGCGGATGCGCTCCAGCGTGAACGCGGTGGCCTTCTCCGGGGACATGATCTGGATGTCCAGGCCCTCGGTGTCGTACTCCTTGAGGTATTCGTTCACCTTGGCGATGAGATTGGTGTCGTGGGCGCGGCCCTCGTCCAGCCAGAACACGGCAGGCGTCTTAGACGCGCGGGCGCGGGTCACGGCAAGCTTGACCCAGTCGCGGATGGGGGCGTCCTTGGTTTGGCAGGCGCGCCAGATGTCACCGGGAGCCGCTTCGTGTTCAATCAGCACGTTGCCGGAACCGTCAACGATCTGCACCGTGCCGGCTTCCTGGATTTCGAATGTCTTGTCGTGGCTGCCGTATTCCTCGGCGGCCTGGGCCATGAGGCCGACGTTCGGAACGGTGCCCATGGTGGTCGGGTCGAAGGCGCCGTTGGCACGGCAGTCGTCCACCACAACCTGGTAGATACCGGCGTAGGAGCTATCCGGGAGTACCGCCAGGGTGTCGGCTTCCTTGCCGTCCGGGCCCCACATGTGGCCGGAGGAGCGGATCATGGCCGGCATCGACGCATCAACAATGATGTCGGACGGCACGTTCAGGCTGGTGATGCCCTTGTCCGAGTCCACCATGGCCAGCGCGGGCCCGTCCTCGAGGCCCTTCTGGATGAGGGACTTGACGCCTTCGCGGACGTCTTGCGGCAGATCCTCGAGGCCATTCAAGATGGCGGCCAGCCCATTGTTGGGGCTCAGGCCGGCTGCGGCGAGCTGCTTGCCGTAGGTCTCGAAGAGCTCGGAAAAGTATGCCTTCACCACGTGACCGAAGATGATGGGGTCCGAGACCTTCATCATGGTGGCCTTCAGGTGAGCGGAGAACAGGACGCCTTCTTCCTTGGCGCGGGCAACCTGGGCCGCCAGGAACTCGTCGAGCGCAGCTGCGCGCATCAGCGTGCCGTCGATGACTTCGCCTGCCAGGACGGGGAAGGCCTTCTTCAGGACCTTGACCGAGCCGTCCTCGCGGACCAGCTGGATCGCGATGGTGCCGTCAGACTCGATGACCACGGACTTCTCGTTGGAGCGGAAGTCGTCGGCCGCCATGGTGGCGACGTTGGTTTTGGAGTCCGCGGACCAGGCGCCCATGGAGTGCGGGTTCTGGCGTGCGTAGTTCTTCACGGACAGCGGCGCCCGGCGGTCCGAGTTGCCTTCACGCAGGACAGGGTTCACGGCGGAGCCCTTGATCTTGTCGTAGCGGGAGCGGACGGCCGTTTCCTCGTCCGAGGAGGGGTTGTCGGGGTAATCMGGCAGGTTGAAGCCCTGGCCCTGCAGCTCGGCGATCGCGGCCTTCAGCTGCGGGATGGACGCACTGATGTTCGGCAGCTTGATGATGTTGGCTTCGGGCGTCTTTGCCAGGTCACCGAGCTCGGCAAGGGCGTCTCCGGTCTGCTGCTCCGGGGTGAGGTAGTCACCGAACACGGAGATGATGCGGCCTGCGAGCGAAATGTCACGGGTCTCCACCTCCACACCTGCGGTCGAAGCAAACGCCTCGATGATCGGCAAAAACGAATAAGTAGCCAGCATCGGCGCTTCGTCGGTGTGGGTATAGATGATCTTGGACATGCGCGGGCGTCTCCCTAGAGGTCGGCTGTTTGGAAATTTGGTCTATTTCACCACGCCCAACTTACCCGAGGACACGGCTTTGAGCCCCACCCGGGACGGCCCGACGCCCCGTATTACCGCAGGTTTGGGGAGCGCTGGACAGCCCCCGACGGCGGGAGGCACCTCGGTGGGGCCCGTCGCCATCGGGCATTACTTACGGCAGCAACCGGCGAAGGCGGAGCGTCAGTTAGCGCCGCCTGTGGGGAATATCACTAGGCCAGAGCTGCACGTACTTAGGGTCCTGGCGGCGGAGTTCTTCCGTCGCGGTGAATGTGTGGACCGGGTCGACGTCCCGCAACTGGAGAGCCTCGGTGAAGGCCTCCATATCGGGGACTGCTACCTCCGGTCGCCTGTCAGCTGCAAAATGCCTGCCGTTTGCTGCGGATCTTTTCTTGGCGGATTTCCAGAAACCAATCACGATGGGGCCCCAACTTCGCTCGGAGTCCGGAGCCCAGATCGGACAAGTCATTGATAAGAGAAAAGTACCCTTTGGCCTCAACTTTTACCAGAGTGACGCGCCACTCGAGACGGTACTACTATTTACAAAAGTCGTGCTGCATCGGTAGGTTCTACTGGTCACGGGCGGGCTCTCTGATACCGCCCACTCCCCGTTCAGACAGGACAATCATGACGCGTACCAGGTCCCTGGCGGCCAGTCTCCTCAGCCTTTCGGCGGCTGCCCTGCTGGCGCTGGTTGGCGCCGGCACTGCGAGTGCAGCTCCGGCGGCGCCGGCCGATAACACAGCCCCCGTGGTTGCCAGCGCCAAGGTCGACAGCACCGGCGCCGCCGAGTACTGGACGCCGGACCGCATGCGCGCCGCGATTCCCGGCGATGCCCTGGCGGGCGCTACGCCCCAACGCCTTACTACTCCCAGTGACGCCGTGGCTAAGGGCAAAAACACCAAGGTGAAGCCCAGCAACGCAAGCAAAGCCAACAGCAGCAGCCCCAAGTTCGCCCGGGAGGCGGACACGGTGGACCACATCGGCAAGGTCTTCTTCACCATGGCCGGGGCCAACTATGTGTGTTCGGGCAATGCCGTCGCGTCTGCGAACAAGAGCACCGTGGCCACAGCCGGCCATTGCGTGAACCAGGGTCCTGGCGCGTTCGCGACGAACTTCATTTTTGTCCCGGCCTATGACAACGGCGACGAACCCTACGGCCGGTGGACGGCCAGGGACCTGCACACCACACCCCAGTGGAAGAACCAGGGGGACATCGCCTTTGACACCGGCTTTGCCGTCATGAACCTTAATGCGGAGGGTAAAGCCCTGACCGACGTGGTGGGCGGCTCCGGCGTTGAATTCAGTGCCGACCGCGGCGTCCAGTACACCTCCTACGGCTACCCTGCCGCCGCGCCCTACGACGGCGAACAGCTCTGGACCTGCAAGGGCAAGGCATCGAACGACACCAAACACCCTGAGTTCAATACCCAGGGAATCCCGTGCACCATGACCGGCGGCTCCTCCGGTGGCCCCTGGCTTCTCGGCAACGGCCTGCAGAACTCCATCAACAGTTACGGCTACAACGACTCCAATGTGATGTACGGACCATACTGGGGCGCTGACATCCACAAGGCTTACGACATTGCCCAGGCAGCCTAAAAAGACTCCGGTACCCGCTCCCCGCCCTGGCCGGGAGCCAGGCAAAGGTCCTGTTAGCCACAGCGAATCGCGCCAGACGCAGGAGGAGATTCTCGCGTACTGGACGCCGGAGCGGATGGCGGAGGCAAAGCCCCGGGAGCTTCGGATCCCGGAACCCGCTCTAAGTCCCCCGGACGACGACGAAAGCCCAGCACCGGATCCTTCCTGAAGTTCCATTAACGCCCGACGGCGCCTCTCCCCTCAGTGGGGACAGGCGCCGTCGGGCGTTTCAAGACTTCATCCATTGGCGCCCACGCCGGGATCAGTGGAAGAAGTGCCTGGCACCCGTGAAGTACATGGTGATGCCGGCCGCGTTGGCCGCGGCGATGACTTCCTCGTCCCGGACGGACCCGCCCGGCTGGACCACGGCGCGCACGCCGGCGTCGATCAGGATCTGCAGGCCGTCGGCGAACGGGAAGAACGCGTCGGACGCGGCCACGGCGCCGCGGGCACGGGCAGGTGCGTCGCTCGCGTCGGCGTTGGACGCACCGCCAGCACCCTCGACGTCGGACTCCACCGTTACGCCGAGCGTGTTGGCCCGCTCCACGGCGAGTCGGCAGGAGTCCAGGCGGTTGACCTGGCCCATGCCGATGCCCACAGCGGCGCCGTTGTCGGCGAGCAGGATGGCGTTGGACTTTGCGGCGCGGCAGGCGGTCCAGGCGAAGGAGAGGTCCGCGAGGGTCTTTTCGTCCGCGGCCTCACCGGCGGCGAGGGTCCAGTTGGCGGGATTGTCGCCGTCGGCGTCCACCTTGTCGGTGGCCTGGACCAGCATGCCGCCGGAGACCTGGCGGAACTCCGTGGGGTAACGGCCATAGCCCTCGGGCAGGGCCAACAGGCGGATGTTCTTCTTCTTGGAGAGGATTTCCACGGCTTCGGGTTCGAAGTCCGGGGCGATGACCACTTCGGTGAAGATGCCGGCGACGGTGCGGGCCATGCCGGCGGTCACGGTGCTGTTGGCCGCGATGACGCCACCGAACGCGGAGACCGGATCGCAGGCGTGGGCCTTGGCGTGGGCGTCGGCGATCGGGTCCTCAGCATCTGCTGACCCCACGGCCACACCGCACGGGTTGGCGTGCTTGATGATGGCGACGGCGGGCTCGGTGAAGTCGAACGCGGCGCGAAGGGCGGCGTCGGCGTCGACGAAGTTGTTGTAGCTCATGGCCTTGCCGTGCAGCTGGTCGGCCTGGGCGATGCCGGCGGGAGCGGCCTTGTCCACGTAGAGCGCGGCCTGCTGGTGCGGGTTTTCGCCGTAACGGAGGACCTCGGAGCGTTCCAGGGACAGCCCGGCGTAGGCGGGCCAGTCGATGATGCCGTCGCCGTCCTCATCCTTGAACTGGCTGGCCGTCCAGGTAGCAACCGCGTTGTCGTACGCGGCGGTGTGGGCGAACGCCTTGGCAGCCAGCCGGCGTCGGGTCTTCAAATCAAAGCCGCCTTCAGCCGCGGCGGTGACCACCTGGCCGTAGAAGCCGGGGTCAACCACAATGGCGACGGCGGCGTGGTTCTTCGCTGCCGAACGCACCATGGCGGGGCCGCCGATGTCGATCTGCTCGACAACGTCGTCCATTTCTGCACCGGATCTGACCGTCTCGACGAACGGGTAAAGGTTCACCACCACCAGGTCGAAGGTTTCGATGTCCATCTCGGCGAGGGTTTGCATGTGGGCGGGAACGCGGCGGTCGGCCAGGATTCCGCCGTGTACGCGCGGGTGCAGCGTCTTGACGCGGCCGTCCAGCATCTCCGGGGAGCCGGTGACTTCCTCGACTTCCTGGACCGGGATCCCGGCCGCCGCGATCTTCTTGGCTGTTGAGCCGGTGGAGACGATCTTCACGCCTGCTGCGTGCAGTCCCTTGGCGAGCTCCTCCAGACCGGTCTTGTCGTAGACCGAGATCAGGGCCCGGCGGATGGGAACTCGGTCGATGGATACACGTTCAGGCTGCGTGAAGCTCACAAAAAGTCTCCGTCTTATGTCGCGGACCAGTGCCGCGGGTGGTGGGGATAGGGTCAGTTTATCGTGTTGCGAGGCGACGGAGAGCGGGCCCCCGGCAACTTCGCATGCCTCTAAGATTTAGGCAGGAGGCTGCGATGAATATTTACACCACTGTGCCCAGCGGCGAACAGGTGGTCCAGGAACTGCCGTGGCGGTGGAAGGTCCAGGGCCGGATCTTCGTGATCGGCGGCCTCGGCTTTATGTTTGACGCCTGGGACGTGACGCTCAACGGCATCCTCATCCCTCTGCTCTCCACCCATTGGGCCCTCGCGGCCGGTGAGGTCGCGTGGGTGGGAACGGCCAACCTGATCGGCATGGCGCTGGGCGCGTTTGTGTGGGGAACCATCGCGGACACCATCGGGCGGAAGAAGGCGTTCACGGCAACGCTGCTGATCTTCTCGCTGTTCACCGTGCTGGGCGCCTTCTCCCCCGATTTCATCTGGTTCTGCGTGTTCCGCTTTATGGCCGGATTCGGTTTGGGCGGCTGCATTCCAGTGGACTATGCGCTGGTCGGCGAGTTCACGCCTCGGAAGCAACGCGGCAAGGTCCTCACGGCGATGGACGGCTGGTGGCCTGTGGGAGCCGCCCTGGCCGGCTTCATATCCGCCGGTTTGGTGGGCATTTTCGGGGACTGGCGGCTGACAATGCTAGTGATGGTGCTGCCCGCGCTCCTGGTGTTCTGGATCCGGCGCAGCGTGCCGGAGTCTCCGCTGTTCCTGATCCGGAAGGGCCGCCGCGAGGAAGCCGCCAAGGTCATTGACGACCTCGTGGCGGCCACCGGCGCCGAACCCCGCGCCTACAGCCTGCCCGACGCGCAGGACGTTCCGCGACTGTCCGCCGGCAGTGCATGGCACCAGCTGCGCCTCGTGTGGCAGTTCAACTGGAAGATCACGACGACCGCCTGGGCACTGTTCTTCAGCATCCTGCTGGTCTACTACCTGTCCCTGACGTGGATGCCGAGGATCCTGATCGGCGCCGGTTTCGCCGAGTACAAGGCCTTTGTAACCACGGCGTCCATGTCGGCTGTGGGCCTGCTGGGCGTAGTGGTGGCGGCCCTGCTGGTGGAGCGCGTGGGCCGCAAGTGGATCCTCGCCATCACGGGCCCGCTCGCCGCCCTGACCCTGGTGATCGTGGCGTTTGTGGTGGATATACCCTCTGCGGCGATCTTCTGGCTGCTCGTGTTCGGCTTTGTGGTCCAGGTGGCCATACCGGTGCTCTACGCCTACGTGTCCGAGCTGTACCCCACGGAACTGCGCGGCACAGGCTTCGGCTGGGCATCCACGTTCTCCCGGCTGGGTGCCGGCTTCGGGCCGCTCATTTTCGCCAACTACTTCTGGCCGGAGCTGGGCCTGGCCACATCCTTCGCCCTGGCCGGCGCCCTGGTCCTGGTGGCAGTGCTTTGGATGGCGTTTTTCTCCCCCGAAACCAAGCTGCGCCGCCTCGACTAGGCGCCGCACCCCGGCCTGTCCGTCCCTCCCAACTAAGTAGCAGCAGATGTCGGTTTGGGGCCTCAAACCGACATGTGCTGCTACTTAGTTGGGCTGCCAGCCGCGGTTCAACAGCGCTGAACGGACTTTTGCGATGGCGGCCCGCGCTTCGTTCTGCATGTGGCGCTTTGAGATCCTGACCGGCAACCAGCCAGCCCGCGCAAAGTCTTCCTCACGGGCTATGTCCTTCACGATCTGTGCCACCTCGGAGTGCCCCTCGCCGTCATATTCCACCGCAACTTTTTGTTCCGGATAGGCCAGATCCGGTTGACGTACGACGCCGACACTCAACTCCGTAGGCACGTTCAGTTGCGGTTCCGGCAGCCCCGCGTACTCCAGTGCCAGCCGGAGTCTGGTTTCCGGGGCGGAGTCGGATCCAACCCGGGCCTGCTCCAGCGCAAGGCGGGCCTTGCGAATTCCCGGCGTTCCCTTGTGGCGGTCCAGCATGTCTGCGAGGTCTTCCATCGTTGCGAAAGGCTCGGACCTCGCCTCGAAGTCCGGCCGCGGAATCCTCAACAGGTGATCCGCAACCACAGTCAGCTCCTCGACGCTCATCTTCCGTGCGCAGTCCAGCCAGGTGCGCGTGCGTGACGTCATGAAAAGGCCGTTGAGGGTGACAATTTCATCGGCGAAGAACTGCCCACGATGGCCTCTGACTCCGGCGCGACGCGGAATGGCCATGTGGTCCGGCCTGGAAATATGCGTGATGGGATCGTCACTGCCGGGGAGAAATCCCGGAAAGGACCACAATATGAACGCTGTGGCGTGGGAAGCCGCCGAGAATTCGGTGATCAGGGTCAGCGGCCGGACCACTGACGACAGCTCTGGCGGCGTCTGGTCCAGGGCTGCCTGATTCCTCGGCTCGGTGAGACCAGCGAACGGTGCCGCAACCGCCCGACTGTTACACCGGCGTCGGCCGCTTCCTGGAAAGTGAACGCCCCGGAACCAAGCGGTTCCGGCATTGGCTGCGGAGTCTTCATGAGGCCATCGTGACAAAATTTGCGCACCGCCGCGGAAGTTATCCACAGGTGCGCCCCGGTGCGCCCATGTAGGTAGCAGCAGATGTCGGTTTGGGGCCTCAAACCGACATGTGCTGCTACTTAGTTGGGAGGGGCGGAGGGGTCAGGGGGGAAGGGTTGGGAGGGGTCAGGCGGAGGGGGTGGCGGCGAGGGCGGCGAGGGTCTGGACGAGGAGGCGGCGCTCCACCACCTTGATTCTTTCGTGCAGGGTTTCCTCAGTGTCGGCAGGTTCAATGGTGACGGCTTCCTGCGCGATGATGGGGCCCGTGTCCACCCCGGCGTCGGCCCAGTGCACCGTGCAACCGGTGACTTTCACGCCGTAGGCCATGGCGTCGCGGACACCGTGCGCGCCGGGGAAGGCAGGCAGGAGGGCGGGGTGGGTGTTGAGGTACCTGCCGTTGAAGGCATCGATGAAGTCCGCGCTCACAATCCGCATGAACCCGGAGGAGACCACCACATCCGGCGCGTAGGAAGCCACTTTCGCGGTTAGCGCGGCATCCCACTCGTCGCGCGTGGGGAACGAGTTAAAGTTGACCACGAAGGTTTCCAGCCCGGCTTCGGAGGAACGCTCGACGCCGTAGGTCCCCTCGCGATCGGCACCCACCGCCGCAATTTCCACGTCCAGCTCCCCTGACTTCACGGCGTCGATGACGACCTGGAGGTTGGAGCCGGTACCGGAAACGAGGACTACGATGCGCATGGGTCTAGCTTATGGGCAGGCTCGCGTACGCTGGAATCCATGACTACTCCCCCGGAACCAGCTGGCCAGCAGCGGACAAAACCGCAGCTCAGCGAGGCCGCCAAGATCTCGCTCAGCCAGACCCGCAACCTGTTCCGGATCTTTATCCTCACCGTCCTCGGTGCCTTTTTCGTCTACCAGCTGGACGTCAGCTACCTCTGGCTCACCGGCATCCTGACCGCCGCAAGCTTCGTCCTGGGAATCCTGCTGCTGGTCCGGTCGGCAAAGCTGAAGGAATCCAGGCTGGTCCTTTTCGGCACCATCGCGGGGCTGGTGGTTTCCCTCATCATGCTGCTGGTCATCCTGGCTTCGGCGGTCTTCTTCAGCCAGGTCCAGGAATTCCAGGCCTGCCAGCGGCAAGCGCTGACGGACCAGGCGCTCTCCACTTGCCGCGTCCAGCTGGAGCGGTCGCTTCCCGGCATGCGCTAGGGGCTCGAACCCGCGTGGGACTCGAATCCGCGCAGGTACTCCGCTACCGGTACCAGCCCACCGCGCGGTCGTAACGGCACTCGAGCGCTCCAGTGCCGGGTTCGACGCCGCCGCCGGCAGGGAAGTAGATGGCACCGAAATCGGCTCCCTCGGCCTCGATCCGTCCTTGCGCCCAGATCTGAGCCTGCTCAAGATCCTTTTCCGGGATGGATTCCCGGGTGCTGTGGTCCGCGCTGAGGTGGATGTCCAACTGGTATTCTCCCGACTGGGACGTTCCGGCGTGGCCCTCGGGGTCATGTTCATCGCGCCGGCTAATCAGGACCTGCGCTGAAGCATGAAGAATCGACGGCTTGCTGGCAGGGGTGCCTTGCTGCTGCTGTTTGATCCGCAGAGCCGACACTACGGTCTCGACCGTGTCGTCCCCGGTGACCTCGTAGGCGGATCCACTGACGTCAGCCTCTGAACCCCCGACGCTGACTAAGTGCTGGCCGAACTGCTCGGAGCTGGATTGGTAGGAGCTGGATTGGTTGGAGTTCATGCACCCTCCCTGAGGGTCTTCGCGGCAGGTGCCGACCTCTGCCACACTAGCCCCAAAACATCCGGCAAAACCGGTTGGCCCCGGAATGATTTTCGCCGCCAAAACGCAAGTCTCTCCACACGGTCACCGTGGACCTGCCAACCCTGAAGGTCACGCGCCAACGAAACCTAGCGGACCAGTTCCGAGTCCTCTTCCACCTGCTGCTGGCGTTCCAGCCACGGCCCGGCCGCGTAACCGATCACGACGCCGATTCCCACTTCCGCGGCCAGCCACAGTCCCAGCCACAAGGGGTCCGGTCCGATGTCGTTGAGGCGTCCCAGTCCCGCAGAGCCGCGTGCCAGCCAGGCCAGTCCGGCCGCCAGCAGGCCCGACACGGCACCGATCAGGACCCCGAGTGCAAGGGTGGACGCGGTGGCCGTGAACCAGCGGGCGTGCACTTTGATGGACAACCATTCATCGAAGTGGTTCTCGCCTTCACGCAGGAACCACCAGCCGGCCAGCACGCCCGCCAGGACCGGGACCACCAGGGCCACAAACCCGTAGTCAAGGGGACCCGACGGGATCGCGGCGAAAACAGGGATGGCGGGCAGCGGCCCGGTTGCGGTGCCCAGCGGCCCCACCTGGGAGCCGACGCCCACGGCGAAACCGGATCCGGAGATCCAAGCCAGCGCAAAGACCGCGAGGTTGGGCAAGTAGCCAAGCTGCGCGATGGTGAGCGCCGCACCCCCTACCGCGCCGGCGTGGACCGCTTCATACACCGCCAGCACCAGGTTCCAGTGGACGAAAACGTCAACGGCCAGGAGTACACAGGCGAGCGTCAGCGCGGACGCCAGGGCCAGGAAGCCGGCCTTCGCGGCGGACCCAAGGTAGGACCCGGCCCAGCGCGAATGCTGGCTGGTGCGCGAGATCCAGTCCACGGCGTCGACGCCGATCAGCCGGCTCCACGAACCGGCCTCGCGACGGGCCCCAATGACCATGCCCAGGGCGAAGGGGATCAGCGGGATCAGCATGGCGTGCCAGATGTTGATGACGACGTCCGGAGTGCGGCACACAAACCCAGTGGCCGCACCGAAGGCAGAGTAGACCAGCCAGGAACCGAGCACAGCCTGCCAGAGCTGGTCCGTATACGAGGCCCTGGCCAGGCGCCGTCCGGCCCGCCAGGCGAGCAGGAACGGGATCAGGGTGAGCCCCAGCGGAATCAGGGTCAGCATGCCCGAGCTCGTACTGCTGGCCGCACCGGTTCCGACGTCGGCCAGTTCCAGCGGCACGCCGTGGATCAGGAGCCACGCCTGGCCGGCGAGCCGGGCCAGTGTGTCGAACGCCGTGTTCTGGAAGCCGCCCGTCGCCCAGACGGCGACGACAGGAACGAGCACCAGCAGCGCCGAAATAATGGCTGCCTGCGCCGTTTCGAGGGCGCCCTGCAGCCATAAGGGCATGGGAAGGCCACGGTCTCCGGTCTGATCAGCGCGCAGTTTCATCGTGTTCCATGGTGTCACGGCCGGACCCGGCAGCCCGTCTGCGACAGGCTCATTCGGCGAGGAGACCCGCCTCACCAGAGTTCGTAGCCCGTGACGCTGATCATGCACCCGTGCCGGGTGCGCACGTGGGCGCACAGAAGTCGCCATCGGGGCGCTTCCGGCGCTTTTTCCCTGGCTCCGCCGTAAAATTGGAGTGTCCGCAATCAGTGGTTGGAGGCAGAAAAATGACTACCGCATCCCCACATGCACACGGCATTCACTTCGGGCGCGCAGACGTCCAGAATGCGGGCATGGGTGTAGGTATCCTCATGTTGGTAGTGGGTGTCCTGGGCTTTATCCCCGGCATCACCACCCGGTACGGCGAATTGATGTTCCTAGGGCCTAATTCCCACGCCATGCTCCTCGGTGCGTTCCAGGTGTCCATGCTGCTGAACATTGTGCAGCTGGCCATCGGCGCCACAGGCTGGGCGATGTCCCGGAGCGAACACGGTGCGCGCAATTTCCTCATGGGCGCCGGTGCGCTGTACATCATCCTCAGCATTTTCGGGCTTAGCGTCGGTGTCGGGTCGGCGGCCAATTTCCTGTCGCTGAACATGACGGACAACTGGACCCACCTGGTGCTGGGCGTAGCGATGATCGCTTGCGGCTGGCTCCTGACCCGCACCAGGGCCGGGGACAGGGCGTAGCCCGGAAAGACAAACCGGGACATAGGAGCCGCGCATGAGGAATGATCCGTAAATTCTGAATATTCGTCCTACTCGCCGGTGCAGTCGGCGCGGTCCCGCGATCGGCTGCACCGGCTTCTTTGTGCCGTCTACCAGCCGTGCGAGATGTCGCGCTGCGCCAGCTGCGGCCCGCACGGCGCGCCCACCAGCCAAAACACGCACTCCTGTAAATTTCTTCACTTTAGTTAAGGAAAACCATTGACTCGCTAAAAATCTTCACTATAGTTATGTGAGTCAGATCACCCTAGTGAAAGATTCACCATGACCACCGAGAGCGCCACCCCCGCCCCGCCAGCTACCAGCGCACTGCTGGCAACTGTGGGCAACAAGGTGCGTGCCATGCGCAAGGAAAAAGGCATGACCCTCGCCAAGCTCTCGGAAAGCACCGGCCTCAGCCAGGCGATCGTCAGCCAGATCGAACGCGGCATGGCGAACCCGTCCTTCACGACGCTGGCGCAACTGGCCCACGGCCTGGACATTCCGGTAGGGAAATTCTTCCTCGGCCAGGAAGAAACCAGGTCCCCCGTGGTCCGCAAAGCCGAGAGGCGCAACCTCAAAGGCGTCACCAAGAAATCCGTGGGAGAGGCAGTCTATGAACTGCTCACTCCTGACCTCAACGGAGCATTGGAGGCGCAGTGGATTGTCAGCCCTCCCGGCCACGACACCAGCGCAACCCCTTTCCGCCACAATGGCGAAGAGTTCGGCATTATCCTTTCCGGCAAGAAGGACATCTTCCTTGACGGCGAGTGCCACACCCTGGAGGCAGGCGACTCCATCACCTTCTCCTCGGACACCCCGCACTGGTACAAAAACAGCTACGAAGAGGTATGCGTAGCGATCTGGGTTAACGCACCTCACGCGTGGTAACCCCGCCGACCCCAACCGGCCGTTACTTTTCCATCTCCGCTGTCCCGGCCTGACCTGCGCCCCGACAGTCCTTGGATCCTGCGCATCTGCCGTCCTGCTTCCGGGACGCCGCTGCGTCATACCCTCCCACGCCCTCCCCGGCGTAAGCGTAAGGACACCTCCATGCTCGATATACAAGCGACGGACTCTCAACCAACAGGACGCAAAGCGACGGACAAAGCTGTCACGTCCGCCTCCCCCCGGTCCGCGAAATTGACCCCCGAAGTCCGCAAAGGCCTGCTGGGCCTCGGCCTCGGCAATGCCCTGGAATGGTACGACTGGATGGTCTTCGGCCTCTTGTCAGCCTTCATCGGCCCCAACTTCTTCCCCGCCACCGATCCGCTCTCCGCCACCCTGGACGCGCTGGCCGTCTTCGCCGTCGGCTTCGCCTTCCGCCCGCTGGGCGGCATCCTACTCGGAACGCTGGCAGACCGCGTGGGCCGCCGCCGCGTGATGCTGCTGTCCATCATGCTGATGGCCGGCACCACCCTTGTCATCGCGATTACCCCGAGCTACACCCAGATCGGCGCGTGGTCCGGCATCATCCTGCTGGCCTGCCGCGTCCTGCAGGGCATCTCCACGGGCATCGAAGCCCCTCTCTCCACCTCGCACGCCGTGGAACTGGTCCCCGAAGGCCGCGAAGGCTACGTGGCCGGCATTATGTCCTTCTACGTCAACATCGGCATCCTGCTCGCCTCCCTGGTCAGCTTCCTCTGCAGCCTGGTCCTCGGCGCCGCGGCCATGGGCGAATGGGGCTGGCGTGTCCCGTTCATCATCGGCGCGCTCTTCGGCTTTGTGGTGCTCTACCTCCGGCGGGCCCTGCCGGAAACCCTCAAGGCCGAGGAAATGGCCAGCAACACAACCGGTGCCGTATGGACCGGAGTCCGCAAGCACTGGCTCTCCGTCCTCGCCATCATCTTTGTAGTGGGCGCAGCCCAGGCCTACAACTACGCCTGGAACATTGGCCTCCCCAGCGCAGCACGCAGCGGGTTCAAGGAAGACCCCACCGCCGTCTTCGCCCTGACCACCGTCCTCGGCGTCATCCTGGTTGCCGGCAGCTGGATCATCGGCAAGTTCGCCGACGGCCGGTCCATGTCCCGCTGGTTCCTGATCACGCGCATCCTTGCCATCCCGTCGGTGTTCCTCATGCTGATGTACGTCCAGCCCGGCATCGGCGGATTTGCCGCAGTCCTCCTCGGCGGCTCGCTGGTCCTGGTCCTGAACATGACCCTCTACAACGTGGTCAGCTCGTCCCTGATGCCCAAGAACTGCCGAGGCGCCGGAGTGGCACTGGGCTACGGCATCGGCGTCGCCCTCTTCGGCGGCACCGCCTCCTACCTGCTGGTCTGGCTCCAGTCCATGAACCTCAGCTGGGTCTTCCCGGTCTACGTGGCTGTCCTGTCCGTCCTCAGCATCGTCTTCTATCTCGCCGCCCGCCGCCGCAACGGCATCTTCGTCGGAAACTAAAGGAATCTCCCCCCATGATCACCACAGCTAGCTTTGCCGCGCCCGAAAACACCTTTGCGGGCTCCCTGGAACTCGCCACTACGACGGCGGAACTCACCGCGCCGGTCATCTCCCGTTCGAACGTCCTGGTGGTTGGCGGTGGCCCCGCGGGTGTTGCCGCCGCCGTAACAGCCGCCCGTTCCGGCGCCAAAGTCACCCTCCTGGAACGCTACTCATCGCTCGGCGGCCTGGCCTCCGGCGGCATGGTCCTGGTGCTGGATGACATGATCAACGGCCAGGAAATCACCGTCACCGGCATTGTGTCCGAATACGTGGAGCGCCTGCAGAAGCTGGGCCTCGCCGTGGTCCCGCCCGCCGATGACC
Organism: Pseudarthrobacter sp. 01T43; assembly: GCF_056398665.1. Lineage (NCBI taxonomy): Bacteria > Bacillati > Actinomycetota > Actinomycetes > Micrococcales > Micrococcaceae > Pseudarthrobacter > Pseudarthrobacter sp. 01T43. The sequence goes on from NZ_JBFTPV010000003.1 coordinate 220,152, forward strand.
GCAAGACCTCCGAGGAACTCTGGAACAAGTGGGGCCGCTACGGGACCTTCGACTTCCACTCTCACACCACCCCCAAGCCGATCTGCTACGCGGCCGCCTTCGATCCGGACGGCTGGAAGCGCGTCTCCAACGACCTCGTCCGTGAGGCGGGCGTGGACCTGCGGCTGCACTCCTGGTTCTCCCGCCCCATCGTGGACAACGGCGTGATCAAGGGCGTCATCTGCGAGACCAAGTCCGGACCGCAGGCGTTCATGGCCGACGTTGTCATTGACACCACCGGCGACATCGACGTCGCGTCCCGGGCCGGCGCCAGCTACGCCAAGGACAACTACATCACCACCCTCGTCTTCCGCCTAGGCAACGTGGACACCACGGCGGCCGAGGCCTTCGAGCAGGCCAACCCGAAGGAAGCCCGCGCCATCAACCGCAAGATCAAGCGCCTCCTCGGCGGTGCCTGGGAGCTGTGGTGGCTCAAGACCCCCATCGACGGTGTGGTCTGGTGCAACGCGCCGCACATGTCCGGCTTCGACGGCACCGACCCGGCAGACATGACGGCCGCCGAGTTCGCCGCCCGCGACCGGATCTCCGAGGCCGTGGACTACGTCCGCGCCAACCTCCCCGGCTTCGAAAACTGCTACATGCTGGACGTCGCCTCCCAGATGGGCGTCCGCCAGACCCGCCTGCTGCAGGGCGAATACGTCATGACCAAGGACGACGTCACCCAGCGCAGGCACTTCGCCGACACCGTGGCCCGCGGCCGCGACTACTACTACCCGTACCGCTCGCTGCTCCCCCGCGAAGTGGACCAACTGCTCGTTGCCGGCCGCCACTACTCCGCCACCCCGGACGCGCAGAAAATGTCCCGCGAGATCCCGCCCTGCATGGCCATGGGCCAGGCCGTGGGCGTCGCAGCAGCCCTCGCCGTCGAAAACGGCACCCTGGTGCGCGAGGTATCGGCGCTAGACATCCAGCAGGGCATGCGCCGGCACGGCGCCGACCCGGGCGACGTCCCGTCGTCGAACGCTACCGTTGACGCGGATGCGGCGGTCCTCGCATGAGCACCATGACTATCGACCAGGCGGCAGAACAGACAGAACGCACGACGGCGGCACCCGCCGCTGCTGCGCCCCGCACCGCTGCTGAACCGGCAGTTACCCCGCTGCCGCTGGACGGCATCAAGATCGTGGACTTCACCCAGGTGTTTATGGGCCCGTCCTGCACCCAGATGCTGGGCGACTACGGCGCGGACATCATCAAGGTGGAGCGCCCGGGCGCCGGGGACATCTCCCGCAACTCCTTCCCGGACAAGGACGGCCAGGCGGAGAACCCGGGCATCATCTGGGCCTCCGGCACCGGCTTCGGCCCGCTGGGACCGTACTCGCACAAGGGCGGCCAGGACGCGATCGCGCAGGCCTATTCCGGGGTGATGTGGCGGCGCGAATCGGACGACCAGAAGCCGTCCATCTACCCCACCACGCTGTGCGATTACATCACCGGCATGCACCTGATGCAGGGCATCCTGCTGGCGCTGCGCACCCGGGAAACCTCCGGCGTCGGCCAGAAGGTGGAGGTGACCATGTACGATTCCATGCTGCACCTGCAAATGCAGGAAGCCTGCATGCAGCTCAACCGCGGCTACGAGGTCAACTGGGGCGCCATGCCCCTGAGCGGCGTGTTCGAAACCACCGACGGCGCCGTGTGCATGGTGGGCGGCTTCACCCCTGACCCGCTGGCCCGCATTTCCGAAGCCCTCGGCCTGGACGAAGACCTCACGCAGCGGCCCGAGTTCGCCAACCTCGAGCAGCAGTTCAAGCACAAGCCGGCACTGCAGGCGATCTTCCGCGAGCGCATCGCCACCAACACCACCGAATACTGGACGGGCAAGCTGGAGGACCAGGGGCTGCTCAACGCCCCGGTCCACACCCTCGAGCAGGCCCTCGCCGACGCCCAGACCGAAGCCAACGGCATGATCGTCGAAGCCGAACACCCCGGTGTCGGAACCGTACGCATGCTCAACGCGCCCATCCGGCTCTCCGCCACCCCGCCCACGGTCCGCCGCGTGGCGCCGCGGCTGGGCGAGCACAACGTGGAGGTCCTGCTGGAGAACGGCTTCGATCCCGAGACCATCGAACGCCTGCAGCAGCTGGGGGTGCTCCGGTGACCGCCGTCGCAGAGGAACGCACGACGGCGGCTGCGGCTTCCGCGCCCGTGGACCAGGTCACGCTGACCATCGAAAACCACGTCGCAACTGTGGTGATCGACCGGCAGCACGTACTCAACGCCGTCGACGGCACCGCCCAGGCCCGACTCAACGAGATCTGGGACCAGCTTGAGGCCGATCCGGACGTTCGTGCCGTTGTCATTACCGGCGCCGGCACCCGCGCCTTCTGCGTGGGAGCGGACATGTCCGCCTCCGCCGTGGACAAGACCGGCCTGGAGTACTGGGCCGGCCTGGATCCGAACGGGTTCGGCGGACTGAGCCTGCGCACCACCCTGGACATCCCGGTGATCGCCCGGGTGAACGGCTACGCGCTGGGCGGCGGCCTGGAGATCGTGCTCGGCGCGGACATCGTAGTGGCGTCGGGCAACGCGAAGTTCGGGCTGACCGAACCGCGCGTGGGGCGTTTGGCGCTCGACGGCGGCATCCACCAGCTGGTGCGGCGCATCCCCCACACCCAGGCCATGGGCATGCTCCTGACCGGGCGGAAGGCCGACGCGCTCGAAATGCAGTCCATGGGGCTCGTCAACGAGGTTGTCCCGGCAGCGGAACTCGACGCTGCAGTGCAGCGCTGGGTGGACCAGATCCTGGCGTGTGCCCCCACCTCCGTCCGTGCCGTCAAGCAGATGGTCACCCAGACCGGCCACCTGACCGCCAAGGAAGCCCGCGGTCTCCGGCTGCCGGCCCTGATGGCTGCGCTGGACAGCGAGGACTCGGCCGAGGGCGTGCGCGCCTTCCAGGAAAAGCGCCCGCCGGTCTGGCCGGGCCGCTGATGCCCAACCACTTCGAGGAGGATTCAATGACAGAATCACTGACTAACGGAACCGGGACAGACACCCGCGAATCACTCGCCCCGGGCGTCTGGGGCGTGGTGGCCACACCATTCCAGGGCAGCACACTCGACGTCGACCTGGACAGCCTGTCCGGGCTGGTGGAGCACTACGGAGCCATCGGCGCCACGGGCCTGACCGTCCTGGGCGTATTCGGCGAAGCCGCCGCCCTCACGGCTGAGGAGCGCCGCCAGGTGCTGGAGATCGCCGTCGAATGTACGGACCTCCCGCTGGTGGTGGGCGTGACGGCGCTTGCCACGCGCCCCGCCATCGACGAAATCCTCGCCGCCCAGGCGGTGGCCGGCGAGCGCCTGGCCGCCGTGATGGTGCAGGCCAACTCCGCACGTCCCGAGGTGGTGATTGCGCATCTGGACGCCATCCACCGGGCCACCGGCGTCAAGGTGGTGCTCCAGGATTATCCGCTGGCCAGCGGCGTCAGCATCAGCACCGCAGCGCTCATCTCGGTGGTGACCTGGTGCACGTTTGTCATCGCGGTCAAGGCCGAGGCCCCACCCACCAGCGTGGCCATCGCGGAGCTGACTGCCGCACTGGTTGGCAGTGTGTCCGTCTTCGGCGGCCTCGGCGGGCAGGGCCTGCTGGACGAGCTCCTGGCCGGTGCCGCCGGTGCCATGACCGGTTTCTCTTACCCGGAGGCGCTCATTGCCTGCGTGCGGGCCTGGCAGGAACACGGCTACCAGGCTGCGAAGGACCAGCTGCTGCCGTACCTGCCGCTGATCAACTTTGAGCAGCAGGCCAAAGTCGCCCTGGCCATCCGGAAGGAATGCTTGCGCGAACGTGGCCTCATCAAGGACTCGGGCGTCCGGGCGCCAGCTGCCGGCTTCCCCGAAAACCTGCGGTCCAGCATGGGAACCCACCTGGCCGAAGCTGCCGCAGCCCTGGAACTGCATATCCCCGCCCTCCGCGGCGCACACACGACGGCAAGGAGCTTCTGATGGATCTGGGAATCGCCGGCAAGACAGCCCTGGTGGCTGCGTCCACGGGTGGACTGGGCCTGGCCGTGGCCCGGGCCCTTGCGGCCGAGGGAGTCCGGGTGGCCATCGTCGGCCGCCGCCGGGACCGAGCCAAGGAGATCGTCGCCGAGCTGCAGGCCGCTTACAGCCACACCGGTGCCGGCAGTGGCGCGGCGGGCTCTGCCGTGCCAGGCTTTGATGCCGTGGCCATCGAGGCGGACCTGACCACGCAGGAAGGCATCGAGTCCGCCGTCGAGCAGACCGTGGCGGACCTGGGGCCCATCGACATCCTGGTCCTCAACGGCCCGGGTCCCAAGCCGGGCGCCGCGGCCACCCTCAGCCCCGAGGACATCGCCGCCGCCTTCGACCTGCTGGTCAAGCCCCACCACGCCATCATCTCCCACGTCCTGCCAGGGATGCGGGAACGGCGCTGGGGCCGGATCCTCGCAATCGGCTCCAGCGGAGTGGTGGCCCCGCTGCCCAACCTCGCCGTTTCAAACACCGGCCGGGCCGCCCTGGCCGGCTACCTCAAGACCCTGGCCGCGGAAGTGGCGCTGGACTCCGTCACCGTGAACATGGTGCTGCCCGGCCGGATCGCCACGGAACGGGTGGCCGAACTCGACCACGCCGCCGCGAAACGCCGTGGCACCACGGTGGAGGACATCCAGCTCGAATCCCGCAAGACCATTCCCGCCCGCCGCTACGGCGAACCCGAGGAGTTCGGCGCCGCCGCCGCGTTCCTCTGCAGCGCCCCGGCGTCGTACATCACCGGTGTTGCACTCCGGTGCGACGGCGGCCTGATCCGCAGCCTCTGACTCCCCCACTCTTTCCGAAGGAAACCCCATGACTTCCACAGCCACCACGTCCACCGCCACCGAACTCCTCACCGCCCGGCACCTCATCAACGGCGAATGGCTCGGCGAGGCCAGCACCGAGCGGATGAACCCGGCCCGCCCGGGCGAGCTCGCGGCCCTCTCCCCCAGCGGCTCCGCCGAGGACGTGGACGCCGCCATCACCGCGGCCGCCGCCGCGCAGCCGGGCTGGGCCGCCCTGCCCGCACCCTCGCGGGGCGCCATCCTCATCACGGCCGGGAACCTGCTGATCGACCGGCAGACCGCCATCGCCGAGGACCTGGTCCGGGAAGAAGGCAAGACCCTCGCCGAAGCCAAGGGCGAGGTCAAGCGCGCCTCGGACGTACTCCGGTTCTTCGGCTCGCTCGGCTGGGCCGCCACCGGCGAAGTGCTGCCCAGCGGCCTGCCGGACACCACCATCACCACCCGTCGCGAGGCGCTCGGCGTGGTGGGGCTCATCACGCCTTGGAACTTCCCCATCGCCATCCCGGCCTGGAAGGCTGCCCCCGCCCTGATCAGCGGCAACGCCGTGGTCATCAAGCCCGCCGAACTGACCCCGCTCTCGGCCACCCACCTGGCCCGGGCGCTGCAGGACGCCGGACTCCCCGCCGGCGTGTTCAACGTGGTGCACGGCAAGGGCCGGGTGGTGGGCGATGCCCTGGCCCGGGACCCGCGCGTCGCCGGGCTCTCCTTCACCGGGTCTACCAACGTGGGGCTGGGCCTGCAGGAAATCCTGAATGCCCGCCGGGCCCGCGTGCAGCTGGAAATGGGCGGCAAGAACGGCGTCCTGGTCCTCGACGATGCCGATCCCCGCAGAGCTGCCCAGGTGGTGGCCGCCGGCGCGTTCGGCCTCACCGGCCAGGCATGCACCGCCACGTCCCGCGTCTACGTCACCCCCGGCATCCGGTCCGCGTTCCTCGAGGCGCTCACCGAGGAAGCCGCGTCCTACAGCACCGGCGACGGCCTCGACAGCGACGGCCCCAACGCGGTTCGGATGGGCGCTGTGGTGAGCCGCCAGCAGTTCGAGCAGGACCAGGCTGCGGTGCGTTCCGCCGTCGAGCGCGGCGCCACCCTCCTGCACGGAACGTCCGACGGCGACCCCGCCGGCGCGCTGTTCTTCCCTGCTGCGGTGCTCACCGGCCTGCCGTTCGACGACGCCGCCGTGACCGAGGAGATCTTCGGTCCGGTGGTGGCTGTCCTCGAGGTCCCCGACTAYGAGGCCGGRCTCGCCGCCATCAAYGAYTCCCGCTAYGGCCTSACCGCMGGCRTYTGCACCGAYTCSCTGGCMYKSGCCACGGATTTCGCYGCMCGCGCSCAGGCKGGCGTGATCAAGGTCAACCGGCCTACTGCGGGACTGGACCTCAACGTGCCGTTCGGCGGTGTGAAGGACTCCTCCACCAACACGTTCCGCGAGCAGGGCCGGTCCGCGCTGGACTTCTTCACATGGGGCAAAACCGTCTACACCGGCGTGTAAGCCGCCACCAAGACCGCCGCTCCCTCAGTTCCCCCAACTGAGGGAGCGGCCTTTTGCTGTCCGGCCCTTGCTGCCGTTGGACGAGCCATCCCGCTGGGACAATGGCCCTATGAACGCCATCATCGTGGGCTGGGACCCGGCCAACAGGAAACGCTGGAACTACGCGGCCATTGTTGAACAGGTCAGCACTTCAGGGCTGCACCTGGAACCGTGGGGCGTGGGCCGGAGCGTTGCCGCCGGCACGGACGTGTGGTTGCTTCTGTTGGGAGCGAACCACCGCGGCCTGATCGGCCACGGCGTCGTGGTCGGCGAGGACACTGTTCAGCCGCAGGTGGCGTTCGATGCGCTTCTTCCCCTTGGCGACCAAGTACCCGCAGAGATTCTCAACAAGGCAATGCCCGGCGTCGCGTGGGAAAGCACTGAAATCGAGGGCCTGGCGGTCGGCCCCGGCGACGCTGCGGCCATCCGCAGTCTCTGGGCCGAATTCGGGCCGCTGCCGGGGCCGCACCCCACCGAGCTGCGCCCCGGCACCTACCCGGACGAGGCCGTCACCCGTGTGCCACTCAACCGGTACGAACGTGATCCCGAAGCCCGGCGGGCGTGCATCGCCCACCGCGGCAGCAGCTGCGCGGTGTGTGGCTTTTCGTTCGAAGTCGCCTACGGGGAGATCGGCAAGGACTTCATTGACGTCCACCACGTGGTGCCGCCCGGGCGCCTGGGCGGCGACTATCAGCTGGACCCGCTCACGGACCTGGTCCCCCTGTGCGCCAACTGTCACGCCATGGCCCACCACGCAGTGACCACCCCGAGGACCGAGGTGGAACTCCGGCGCGCCATTGCCGACGCCGGATTCCTGACGGGATCAGTCGTCACCCCCGCAGAACTTGAGGCACAGCGGGTGGCCCTGGAAATCCTGGGCCCTCATTAGGTCCTGTTCACCCAACCTTTCCCTCGGCTCAACCCGCGTGACCCCGCATCGTCAAGCGGCGGGCGCACCTTGGAGGGGTGAGGATCGCAATTGTTGCCGAATCATTCCTGCCACTGATGAACGGGGTGACGCACTCCATACTGCGGGTGCTTGAGCACCTGGAGGGCCAGGGTCACGACGTCCTGGTCATCGCCCCGTCAACCCACGCGGTTGCCGATGCGATGGCCGAATTTGTGGGACCGGCCGAGGTGGTCCACGGCGCGAAGGTGCACCGGGTTCCCGCGGTTCCGTTGGCCGGCTATACGAACGTCAGAGTGGCGATGGGCGGTGTGTATCGGGTCAAGCGAATCCTTGCCGACTACGCACCGGACATCGTCCACCTGGCCTCGCCGTTTGTCCTCGGCTGGCGGGCAGTGCAGGCGGCCCATCAGTTGCGGATCCCCACCGTGGCCATTTACCAGACCGAGGTGCCCAGCTACGCCGCCCGGTATGGGGTGCCGTTTTTGGAAAACTGGGCATGGAACCGCGTCGAGAACATCCACCTGCTGGCCACCCGGACGCTGGTGCCGTCCACGTTCGCGCTGAACCAGTTGCGCGGCCGCGGAATCCCACGGGTGGAAATGTGGCGGCGCGGGGTGGATACCGCGCGGTTTTCGCCGGAAAAGCGCGACGCCGGGTGGCGGGCCGCCGTTGCGCCAGGCGGTGAACGGATCATCGGCTACGTCGGCCGGCTGGCCATCGAAAAGCAGGTGGAGGACCTCGCCGCGCTAGCCGATGTTCCGAACTCCAAACTGGTGATTGTGGGCGACGGCCCGCAGCGGACGGCCTTGCAGGAAGCGCTGCCTGACGCTCATTTCACGGGGTTCCTCGGCGGGGAGGAGCTTGCAAAGGCGGTGGCGTCCTTCGATCTTTTTGTCCATCCCGGCGAGTTTGAGACGTTCTGCCAGACCATCCAGGAGGCCATGGCATCGGGCGTCCCGGTGGTGGCCACTGGCCGCGGCGGGCCCTTGGACCTGGTGGAAAACTCCCGCACCGGCTGGCTGTACCAGCCCGGGGACCTCGCCGGCTTCCGCGCCCACGTGATGGACCTGATGGGCGATGACGCCAAACGCCGCGCGTTCGCCACCGCTGCCCATGCGACGGTTCAGGACCGGACCTGGCCCGCGCTGTGCGCCCAGCTTGTGGAGCAGTACGGCGAAGTTGTTGCAAGCCACCCGGTCATCCGGCCGGCCGAGTATAAACGAGGAGTGTCCCTGTGAAAATTTCCGTGATCGGCTGCGGCTACCTTGGCGCCGTGCACGCCGCCACGCTGGCATCCATGGGCCACACCGTGGTGGGCATCGATGTGGATGCCGCCAAGGTGGAGCAGCTGAGCCGCGGCGTGGCGCCATTCTTCGAGCCTGGCCTGGATGAACTCCTCCGGGACGGGCGGACCACCGGACGCCTGAAGTTTTCCACGGACTTCGCCGCCGCCGCGGGCGTCCAGGTCCACTTTTTGTGCGTTGGGACACCGCAGTCCAAAACGTCCGACGGCGCCGACCTCACCTTCCTGGTGGACGCCACCGCGGCGCTGCTCCCGCACCTGGCGAGGGGCGCCGTCGTCGTCGGTAAATCAACGGTGCCCGTGGGCACGGTGGACATGCTCGGCGAAGTCCTGGCGGGGCGGCCGGACGTGCAGTTGGGCTGGAACCCGGAGTTCCTGCGCCAGGGCACGGCGGTGAAGGACACGCTGGTGCCGGACCGGCTGGTGTACGGCGTGGACGGCGGCCGGGCCGTGGCTTTCAACCCCGGAACCGGTGCGCCGCGCGGGGTGACAGCTGCCCTGGACGCCGTCTACGAGCCCCTGCTGAACGCTGGCATTCCGCGCCTGGTGTGCAACTTCGCCACGGCCGAGCTGATCAAGTCGGCGGCCAACGCCTACCTGGCCACCAAGGTCAGCTTCATCAACGCCATCGCCGAACTGTGCGACGCGTCCGGTGCGGATGTGGCCGAACTCAGCGAGGCCATGGGCATGGACCCCCGGATCGGCAGCCGCTACCTGCATGCGGGGCTGGGCTTCGGCGGCGGGTGCCTACCCAAGGACATCCGCAGCCTCAGCAGCCAGGCCGCACTGCTGGGCGTGGACCCGGTCAACGAGTGGATGGCAGTGGTGGATGCCATCAACGTCCGCCAACGGGCCCGGACCGTGGACGTCGCCGCGGAACTGTGCGGCGGGGCCCTGTCCGGACGCGCCATCACTGTCCTCGGCGCCGCCTTCAAACCGGAGACTGACGACATCCGTGACTCGCCGGCGTTGGACGTCGCCGCCCGGCTGGCAGCTGCCGGCGCGCACGTGACCGTGACGGACCCGAAAGCCGTAAACCACGCCTGGCTGCGCTACCCCCAGCTGCGGTTTGAGGCCTCCACTGCCCGGGCGCTGGAAGGCGCCGAGCTGGTCCTGCTGCTCACCGAATGGGACGAGTACCGGCGCCTGTCCCCCGCCGTTGCGGGCGGACTCGTCCGACGCCGGGTGGTCCTGGACGGGCGAAACGTCCTGGACGCCGCAGCCTGGCAGGCCGAGGGCTGGACGGTCCGCGGGCTGGGCACCAACTCCGGCAGGGTCCTGCAGGGTGCCGAAAGCGCGGATTTCCGGGCTGGATTTTTCTAAAGGGGCGCAAATAACGCATTTTCGTCCTGAGATCCGCGCAGGCACTTTATGATGTGCGTGGGGGTGGTTGCGCATGGGGGGATCCAGGCGGCAGAACAAGGTTTTGGCGGCACCGTCTTTTGGTGCGCTCCTCGATGCCAGTCCGGATGCCCTCCTGGCACTGGACACACACAGCATCATCCGGCTCGCGAACACAGCATCCACCAAACTGTTTGGATACACGCGCGATGAGTTGCTCGGCAGTGACCACTCGCTGCTTCTCTCCGAGCCGTTTCGGATGGAAGCCCGCCAGCTGCTGGAAGATCTTAAGGCGGAGCCGAGCGAACCGACGCCGCCGCGCGAGGTGCGCATGCTGCACCGTGACGGCACGGACTTCGCCGCCGAAATGGCCGGCTCGCTGATCGACGACGACGGGCCGCAACTGCTGCTGCTGTCCTTCCGAGGCACGTCCCACCGGAAGCCGGTGGACGCTGAACTGCGGGACGCAATGTCCCTGCTGACGGCCACGCTGCAGTCCACAGCGGACGGGATCCTCGTCATCAGCGCCGAAGGCAGGATTGCCGGGATCAACGATCAATTCCTCACCATGTGGGGCATACCGCCCGAATACATGGAGGGCGATTCTGACGAGCCGGCCATGCAGCTGATCCTGGCCCAGGTCAAGGATCCGGAGGACTTCCTGGCCCGGGTGTCTGAACTGGCGCAGGACCCTGCGGCGGAAAGCCACGATGTGGTGGATTTCCTGGACGGCCGCACCTTCGAACGGTATTCGCGTCCGCAGCGGGTGGGCAGCAAGGTAGTAGGCCGGGTCTGGAGCTTCCGCGACGTGACACCACGCCGGCGGGCCCAGGAACTGGCGCAGCAAGCTCAGGAGCAAGCGCAACAGGCCCTGCGGGAACTCGCATCCCAGGCGGAACAGCTGCGGGCCATGGCGTTCACGGACCCACTGACCGGCTTGGCGAACAGGGCGGTCTTCAATGAGGAACTCTTCTCCGCCCTGAAGGAGCCGCGGCTCAAGTCCGTGGATGTCTTCCTGATTGACCTGGACGATTTCAAGGAGGTCAACGATATTCTTGGCCACCATGCCGGCGATGTCATGCTGGTCGAAGTTGCCCGCCGGCTGCGGGGCTGCGTCCCCACCGCGGATGTGGTGGCGAGGCTGGGCGGCGACGAGTTTGTGATCCTCCTGACCGCCTGCCCCAACCCGGAAGCCATCGCCGAGTGCATCGTCCGCTGCCTGCACGTGCCGTTCTCCATCGAGGGCACGATGCTACGCCCCAGCCTGAGCCTGGGGCTCGCCTCCATCGGCAGCTATGCCCGCGGCGCTTCGGAGCTGCTTCGTGAGGCGGATATCGCCATGTACGCGGCCAAGGCGGCAGGCAAGAACCGGTTCCTCCGGTTCCACCCGGATATGATGACCGCCCTCGTCAAGCGGACAGACCTGGAAGCCGGTCTCCAGCTCGCTTTGGCCCGCGGTGAAATTTCGGTGGAATTCCAGCCCATCGTGTCCCCGCGGATGGGCCGCGTGGTCAAATTTGAGGCACTCGCACGTTGGGACCGGGGAAACCAGCGTGTCCCGCCCGCACTGTTCATTCCGTTGGCCGAACGCAGCGGCCTTATCAACGAACTCGGCGGCGAAGTGATGGCGCAAAGCCTGAAGCATTTGGCATCGTGGCTGCGCGAGGACCCGTCGCGGTCGTTGTCCATGAACGTTTCCGGGGTTCAGCTGCAGGAATCCGACTTCGCCGAAAGTGTCCTGGGACTTGCCGAAAAATATGGCGTGGGGGCCTACCAGCTGGTGCTTGAGGTCACCGAGAGTGTGTTCTTCGACGCCGACTGCAACGTCATCAAACAGCTCAGCCGTCTCCGGGCAGACGGGGCCCGGGTGGCGTTGGACGATTTTGGCACCGGATATTCGTCGTTGGGACGGTTGCAGGAGCTGCCGGTGGACATCATCAAAATCGACAAGACCTTTGTCTCCATGGTCCGCACCGGCAACGAACGCCTGCCTATCCTCAGCTCCATGATTAACATGGCGCACAGCCTTGGGCTGACCGTCACGGCTGAAGGCATCGAAACCGAAGAACAGGCGAACTACCTCATCGCGCTGGAGTGCGATTCGCTGCAGGGCTACTTGTTCTCGCACCCGGAGCCGGCCGTCCACTTCGAGCAGGCGCTGAATAATGCAGGACGGGCGCTCGACGCGTTGTCCAGCCGCTCCGGCCTCGGCTAAGCGGCTGTTTTACGCTGCTTAGGCTCGGTCTGCTGCTTCTTGGCGGGCTGATGTGTGGCGGGTTGTTGCGTAGCCGGTCGCTGCTGGGCAGGTCGCTGCTGGGCAGGGGCGGACTGCCTCGGTGTCTCAGGGGCTGCCTGTTCAGGTGCCTCGGGAGCCTGCTCGTCCTGCGCCAGTGCGGTTTCGGCAGCCTCGTCCTGCGCCATTTCCTGGTCCGCCGGCTCGGTTTCGGCTACCTCGCCCTGCGCCACTTCGTACTCAGCCAAGTCGTACTCAGTCGAGTCATACTCCGCCATGTCGATCTGCGAGTACTGGCGGTTGCGGCGCCAGCGGCGGATCAGGTCCGCGGCGGCGATGATGCCTGCCAGCGGAGTCAGGACTGCCGCACCGTAGACAAACAGCATCCAGGTCAGGGTGGCCATGGGCGGCTGATTGTTGTGCAGGAGGGAGAGCCCGCCGAACATGGCGATGGTCCAGAACAGCACCACGACCGTCAGCACAGCCGCCGCCGGAAAATACTGGTTGCTCACGATTTTTTTCAGGGTTTCCACGCACTTCCTCCTGCCTGGCCGGGGCGCAGCGCAAGGCCGCATAGAGACAAGTATGAGCCTGCCGGACCGTGGATTCGCGCAACACGCAGGCAGTGGTGATGAACATAACTTGACCAACCGCCCTTTGGCGCCCTTCCCCATTGGCGGGCCGCAGAATACCGTGGACCTGTCCGGCGCATCCGCCGGCCGCACTGCAGTCAGAACCCTTGGAGGTCCTTATGCGTAAAGTCACGTCCGGCCTGTTCCACTCCGTTGACGGCGTGGTGTCAGACCCGAATCTTTGGCAGTTCGACAGCTTCGATGACGATCTGGGCAAGGGCCTCACCGACGTGATGGAACGTGTGGATACCGTGGTGCTGGGACGTGTGAGCTATCAGGAGTGGGCAGGCTACTGGCCCACTGCGGCCAAGGATAACGATTTCGCCGGCTTCATCAACCCGGTGGAAAAGTTCGTGGCCTCCCGGACGCTGAAGGAGCCGCTCGAGTGGCAGAACTCGCACCTGATCGTTGGTCCCCTCGAGGAGTTCGTGGCCGGTCTGAAAGAGCGCGACGGCGCCGACATCGCCGTCATGGGCAGCATCTCCCTGGTGCGCCAGCTGCTGTTCGCCGGACTGCTGGATGAACTGACCCTCATGACCCACCCGGTGGTGGCAGGCAACGGCCGGCGCCTGTTCGAAGCCGGGGACCCCACCACCCGGCTCAGCCTGACGGACCAGTACCGCACGTCCAAGGGCAACGTAGTCAGCACCTACAGCCTGCTCGGCGCATAGCGCGCCAAGCCCCGCCTAGCCCCCCTTCCGCTCCAGCATCTGGCCGATGATCCGGGCACCTTCAGGGAAGGCGCCCGGGCTGGTGCCCGAGCAGTTGAGCCCGATGAACGGGCCGGCAGGCTCGGCGGGAAACCATTCCCGCCCGGCCGCAATGATCACACGGCGTTCTCGCAGTCGCAGGCCAGCCTGTCCAGGTCCCGGCCTGCCAGAATGCGTAACTTATAGCCGCCCGCATTGCCCCGCGGCCCGGATTGGCGCGGGCTGCGCCTGCCAGGAACTCCAAAAGTTACGCATTTTGGTTCGGGCCGGCAAGAAACTCAGCGGGCCGCCACTAGCGCCTCGCTGGCCTCCCACAAACCCTGGGCCAACTCGGCGTCGTAGGCCTGGGCATTGGCTTTGGCGAGGGCCCGTTTGGCATAGTAGGCGCCGGAGACCCAGTCGGTGCCGGCGGTGCCGTTGATGAGCCAGAGCAGGGTGTCGGCACCCTGGTCCGGGGTCAGCATAAAGCGGTTGAGCAGCGTCTTGTACGCGTGCCGCATGGGGCTGGTGGAGTCCGCGGCGAAATTGGTGCGGACCACGCCCGGGTGGAACGCCGCAGTCGTGATTCCCTGCTCACCGAAGCGGCGGTGCAGCTCGCTGGTGAAGAGGATGTTGGCGAGTTTGGCCGTGCCGTAGGCGCGGTTGGTGGAATAGCTGTGCTCGGCGTTGAGGTCGAACAGGTCAATTTTGCCGAAGTTGTTGGCGCCGCTTGAGGTGTTGATGACCTTGGCTTTGCTGGCAGTGAGGACGTCCATGAGCTCGGTGGTGAGCAGGAACGGCGCCAAGTGGTTGATCTGGAACGTGGACTCGTTGCCGTCCACGGTGAGCTGGTGTTTGCCCCGGATGCCGCCGGCGTTGTTGGCCAGGACGTCGATCCGTTCGTAGTCGTCCCGCAGCTGCACGGCGAGCGCGCGGACCTGGTCCAGTTCGGCGAAGTCGCTCACGAAGTAGTCGGCGTCGAGCTCCTTGGCGAGTGCGCGCGTCTTCTCCGCGGAACGCCCGACGACGACCACCCTGTCCCCAGCCGCGGCCAGTGTCCGTGCGGCTGCCGCGCCGATGCCGTCGCTGGCGCCGGTGATCACAATGGTGCGAGGAGTCAAGGGGTGTCCTTTGGTCGGGGTGGTGCGCTCGGGTGGAACACGCTGCCTCTGGCACAACGACGGCGGCGCGGCCAGTGTTCCCCGGCGGCCCGTCGATTGCCTAAGCCGCGCGGAAGTCCAACCCTGTACCCGCCGCCGTCCCAGGCATATCCTGCACTCAGATCCGCCACACATTCTGTCACCCGGAAGGGGTCAACCATGGATATGCCCAAGGCAACAGACGAGGACAAAGAGCGGTTCCGTACCGTCGTGCCGGGGCACCCGGACGTGACCATCAAGCCGATGTTCGGCAACCTTGGCGCCTTCGTCAACGGCAACATGTTCGCCGGACTGTTCGGCCCCACCATCGGCGTCAAGCTCGCCGAGGCAGACAAGCAGGAACTTGAGGGCACCGAGCGGACCGTCCCGTTCGGCCCGCCGGAGCGGCCGATGGGCGGCTACACCGGGCTGCCGGAAGTGTGGAACGCCGAAGGTGAAGGCGACGACGCACGGGCACGGGCCTGGGCGGAGAAGGCGTACGCCCATGTGTCGGCGCTCCCGCCGAAGGCGCCCAAGGCCGCAGCGCCCAAGGCCGCAGCGCCCAAGGCCGCAGCACCTAAGGCCGCCAGGAAGTAGCCATGTCCGCTCAGGCAGGCGCACCCCGCGAGGTGGACACGATGGTGATTGGGGCCGGCCAGGCCGGCCTTGTTATGAGTTACTGGCTCACCCACCACGGCGTGGAGCATGTGCTGCTGGAACGGCGCAGCACGTTGGGCGGCGCCTGGCTGGATCGGTGGGATTCGTTTTACCTGAACACACCCAACTTCGCGCTCAGCCTTCCCGGCCTGCCCTACGAAGGGCAGGACCCGGACGGTTTCATTGCCCGGGACGCCGCCGTCGAATTCTTCCGGAACTATGCGGCCGGGATTGCCGCGCCTGTCCAGCTGGAAACAGAGGTCACGAGGGTCTCCCGGGACGGTCAGGCCCCCTATACCGTGGAGACGGATCAGGGCACGTGGTCTGCCCGGAACGTGGTGCTGGCAAACGGCGCCTTCCAGGAGCCACGCGTCCCTCCGGTCGCCCGGCAGATTCCGCAGCATGTCCGGCAGTTGCACAGCCATGACTACCGCAATCCGCAGGAGCTGCCCCCCGGCGCCGTTCTGGTGGTGGGGACGGGCCAGTCGGGCGGGCAGATCACCGAGGACCTGCTGGCCGCCGGCCGCGACGTTCATCTGTCCGTTGCGATGTGTCCGGAAGCGCCGCGGCGATACCGCGGCCAGGACGTGTTCCATTGGATCCTGCAGGTCAACCTGCACGGAGCGGAGCATGGCATCAACGGCCTCTTGGCGGACCACCTGCCTTCACCCGCCGCACGCTTCGCCTGCAACCCGCTGCTCTCGGGGATCGACGGCGGGCACAGCATCCATCTGAGGGATCTGGGACGCCGGGGCGTTCGGCTGCACGGGCATCTGGAGACGGCAGGCGACGGCGAGCTCCGCTTCAGCGCTGACCTCCCCGAGCGCCTGACGATGGTGGAGGCCGGATTCGGGCAACGGCTCAAGCTGATGGCGGACGCCTACATCGCCGCCGCCGGCATCAACGCCCCGGAGCCCGAAGCTCCGCCGCCGGACAGCTGGCTCCCCGACGCGCCAGGCTCCCGCCTCAACCTGGCCGCAGAGAATGTTTCCTCCGTCATCTGGGCTACCGGGTACAGGCTCGATAACAGCATTCTAGACATGCCGGTGCTGGATGAGTGGAATTATCCGCGCCATACCCGCGGGGTCACCGAGGTACCCGGGCTGTACGCCATAGGGCTGCCCTGGCTCACACGGCATATTTCGGCCGCCCTTCCCGGGGTGGGCCCGGACTCGGAGTTCATCGCGGAACACATCGCCGGCCGCCTCGGTTAGGACTGTGCCGGAACCTTGAGAGCCTCCAACACGGCCTGGACCAGCTCCTCAGGTGTCCGCAAGATATCCAGTCGCATGCTTCCGCTTGCCAGTTCCTCCACGCTCAGCGGTTCAAGCGTTGCGAGCTGGCTGGGCAGGAGCGTCGGCGGCATGAAGTGCCCCTCCCTCCCCTGCATGCGTTCGCCGATCAGGTGGGCGTCGCCGTCAAGGTGCATAAAGAGCACCCGGCCCTGGGCGGCAGACAGCAGGTGGCGGTAGGTCTGTTTGAGTGCGGAGCAGGTCAGGACGGTGCTCTTGCCCGCGGCGGCTTGGGCGCTCATCCAGTCCTGGATTTCCTGAAGCCAGGGCCACCGGTCCGCGTCCTGCAGCGGGATTCCCTGGCTCATCTTGTTGATGTTGGCCTGCGGATGGAACTCATCCGCCTCCGCGCAGGCCCAACCGAGCTGCTGGGACAGGGCGGCAGCCATGGTGGACTTGCCGGTTCCGGAAACTCCCATGACCACCAGGTGCGTGGGGGGATTGTGCATGTAGGCCTCCGAAGTGGCTGGTTGGGGCGATAAGGTATCACCATAAGGTTGATAAGATACTACCTTCTGCGGACCTAAGTCAGACCTTTATTGCGCGTCGGGTTCTCTTCCTACGCCCGACCATGATGGGGACCGAATGCACAATGTCAGTAATCAGGGCCCGGAGGCCGCGGACGACGGCGGCACCAACGTGGCGCCCCCCGGCCGCGTTCTGGAGGCGGTTGGGGTTGCCATCGCTTCCGGGAGCCTGCCGCCGGGAAGCCGGCTCACCCTGGAGGGGATACAGCAGGAACACGGCGTGTCCCGGACGGTTGCCCGCGACACCATGAAGGTGCTTGAGTCCACGAACATGGTCTATTCGCGGCGCCGCGTAGGCATCGTGGTGCAGGAGCGCCGGCTGTGGAACGTGTTCGACCCGAAGCTTGTCCGGTGGCGCCTCGCCTCCGGCAAACGCGAGGTCCAGTACGGCAGCCTTACCGAGCTGCGCATCGCCGTCGAACCCATAGCCGCTGCGGGGGCCGCCCGCCGGGCCAGTGCCGCGGAGCGTGCCCGGCTGGTGGAGCTGGCTTCAGAACTGCGGCGCCTCGGTGAGGCCGGCGAACTCGACGCGTTCCTGGCCGCCGACATCGAGTTCCACTGCCTTCTGCTCCGCAGCTGCGGCAACGAGATGTTTATGGCGCTGGAAGGGATGGTGGCCGAGGTCCTGACCAGCCGCACCCGGCAGGGCCTCATGCCGTTCAAGCCCGAGGACGAAGTTTTGAAGGCACATGAGGACGTGGCCGTGGCCGTCGCCGGCGGGGATGCCGCCGGCGCCGAAACCGGCATGCACCATATTTTGGACGAAGTCCGGACGGCAATGGGCCTGCACTAACACTCGCGGTCGCTGAGCCTCCCCACACGGCCCTTCCCGCACTCCTCTTTCCTGAGTAGCCTGCAATGAGGGGCTCATGCAAGGGGCCCACCAGTGCCGGGCAGAAGTAGCTGGAAGGTGAAAGATGGCCATCACCGGACAATCACAAAGGGGGACCGCTGTCCCCGACGCAGTACCCCGGCGCAAAGGCGCCATGGTTGTTAGATGGATCACGTCAACGGACCACAAAATCATCGGGTACATGTACCTGATCGCTTCGTTTGTGTTCTTCTGCCTGGGCGGCGTCATGGCGCTGCTGATCCGGGCTGAGCTGTTCGAACCGGGCATGCAGATCCTGCAGACCAAAGAACAGTACAACCAGTTGTTCACCATGCACGGCACTGTCATGCTGCTGATGTTTGCAACGCCGCTGTTCGCCGGTTTCACGAACGTGATCATGCCGCTGCAGATAGGCGCGCCGGACGTTGCGTTCCCGCGGTTGAATGCGCTGGCGTTCTGGTTCTTCCTTTTCGGCTCCACCATCGCCGTCTCGGGCTTCATCACCCCCCAGGGTGCTGCATCGTTTGGCTGGTTCGCCTACGCCCCCTTGAACAACACCACGTTCAGCCCCGGCATCGGTGGTGACCTCTGGGTCTTCGGCCTGGCCCTGTCCGGCTTCGGAACCATCCTGGGTGCGGTCAACTTCATCACCACCATCATCTGCATGCGTGCCCCGGGCATGACCATGTGGCGGATGCCGATCTTCACCTGGAACGCCATGATCACGTCCATCCTGGTCCTGATGGCGTTCCCGCCGCTGGCGGCGGCTTTGCTCGCGCTGGGCGCGGACCGGCGCTTCGGGGCACACATCTTTGACCCGGAGAACGGCGGTGCGATCCTCTGGCAGCACCTGTTCTGGTTCTTCGGCCACCCCGAGGTCTACATCATCGCAATACCGTTCTTCGGCATCGTCTCGGAGATCTTCCCGGTCTTCAGCCGCAAGCCGGTCTTCGGCTACAAGGGCCTGGTCTACGCAACGATCGCGATTGCCGCCCTGTCCGTGACCGTCTGGGCGCACCACATGTACGTCACCGGCTCGGTGCTGCTGCCGTTCTTCGCCTTCATGACCATGCTGATCGCGGTGCCTACCGGCGTGAAGTTCTTCAACTGGATCGGCACCATGTGGCGTGGGTCCCTGACCTTCGAAACCCCCATGCTGTGGAGCATCGGCTTCCTGGTCACGTTCCTCTTCGGCGGCCTGACCGGCATCATCCTGGCCTCACCGCCGCTGGACTTCCACGTCTCGGACACCTATTTCGTGGTGGCGCACTTCCACTACGTGGTCTTCGGCACCGTGGTGTTCGCGATGTTCGCCGGCTTCTACTTCTGGTGGCCGAAGTGGACGGGCAAGATGCTCAACGAGCGCCTCGGCAAGATCCACTTCTGGATGCTGTTCCTGGGCTTCCACGGCACGTTCCTCATCCAGCACTGGCTCGGCGTCATGGGCATGCCGCGCCGGTACGCCGACTACCTGGTGGAGGACAACTTTATGTGGATGAACCAGTTCTCCACCATTGCCTCGTACCTCCTGGGTGCCTCGCTGATCCCGTTCTTCTGGAACGTCTACATCACCTGGCGCAGCAACCAAAAGATTGAAGTGGATGACCCGTGGGGCTTCGGCGCCTCGCTGGAGTGGGCCACCTCGTGCCCGCCGCCGCGCCACAACTTCACGTCCCTGCCGCGCATCCGGTCAGAGCGCCCGGCACTGGACCTGCACCACCCCGAACTCAGCATCCGCGAGCACGGCGCCTCACACAGCCCCGCAGCAGCAGCTCTGGGCGCTGCCGACATCGGCGACAGGGACGTAAGGAACCCGGAACCCGGCCACTGACCAATGCCAGAGCTGCGAAGACGGACAAGCACACTTGGGTTAAGAAAAGCAGGGCCGGTCAGAATGACCGGCCCTGCTTTGAAATATGAAACCCTAAGGCCCCAGAATCTCTAAGGAATTAGAGGGACTGGATGTTTACKGCCTGGGGACCCTTGGGGCCCTGCTCGRYKTCGAAGGARACCTTCTGGTTCTCTTCGAGKGAGCGGWAGCCGGAGGAAGCGATCGCGGAGTAGTGCGCGAAAACGTCCTGTGAGGAGTCATCGGGGGAAATGAAGCCGAAGCCCTTTTCAGCGTTAAACCATTTGACGGTACCAGTAGCCATTATTTTTGTCCTTCGTGAAGGTGGAGGAAAAGTCCCGACTTTCGGGTCCTCCGGTGTGGGGTGTTCAAAACCGCTACTTCAGAAGAACGCGGACTTTCGACCGCGCGTACTGCCTGAACTACCAACTGCATAAACACAACAACAAGATCAACTGTACAGGAGATTTCGCGCGTTATTTACCAACAGCAACCAACACCGGCCGCACCGGCCCAGTTTTGGCAGGCGGCCCGTTGCATCACCGCTGCTTCGGCCATGGTCTCGCTTGATGACCGGACCAGCTATGACCACGAGCTGCCGCCGTCTACTCTCGCCTTAACGTCCTGTCTCCGGGCACGGGCGATGGCAACAGTCCTAAGCTTGGGGCATGACCACGGCTGGCTCCGTCCCGGACTCCTTCGGCTCCCGCCTGGCGGAGTCGGTGCAGACCCTCACCCCGGGGTATTTCGCCCTCCCCATGGCTGCCGGGATCATCTCGGTGGGGCTTGAGCTCGAAGGCGTCCACGCGTTTTCCGCAGCCCTCCTGGCGGTCTGCGCGGCCTCCTACGCGGTGATCCTCGTGCTCAGCCTCGTACGTCTGGCCAGGTTCCCCGCCGACATGCGGCGGGACTTCATGGACCCTGCCCGCGCGTTCGGCTTCTTCACCTTTATCGCCGGCACGAACGTCCTTGGAGTGCGGCTGGGCATGGCGGGGTGGCCGGGGACGACGGCGGCGCTCCTCGCTGTGGCGTTGCTCGCCTGGGTGGTGCTCGGCTACGTCGTGCCGTGGACCGCCGTGCTTGGCCGGGCCGAACGGCCGGTGGTCAAGGACGCCAACGGCACCTGGTTCATCTGGTGCGTGGCGAGCCAGTCCGTGTCGGTGGCGGCGGCGTCCATCGAACCCCTGGCCGGGCCGGAATGGCGCCCGGCGTTGGCGCTCGTGGCAGTCGTGGCCTGGTCCGTCGGCCTCATCCTGTACGCCGCGGTGGGGATCTTCGTCTCGCTGCGGCTCATGACCTACCCCATCCAGCCCGAGGACCTCAAGCCGCAGTACTTCGTGGCCATGGGTGCCATGGCCATCAGCGTTCTCGCCGGCGCGCGGATCGTCGAGATGGCCGGCGCGCCGATGGTGGATGCGACGCGGGGACTCGTGGCCGGCTCGTCCGTGGTGTTCTGGTCCTTCGCCTCGTGGCTCTTCCCGGTGCTCCTCGCGGCCGGCTGGTGGAGGCACGTGAGCCACCGCGTACCGCTGTCCTTCGAGCCCGGCCTCTGGAGCGTCATTTTCCCGCTGGGTATGTACGCCGTGGCCGGAATCTACCTGGGCCGCGCGGCGGATCTGCCCATTGTGGCGGCGATCGGCCAGGCCGAGCTGTGGCTGGCCGTGGCCGCTTTCCTGGCCACCTTCGCCGGGATGCTCTGGCACCTTTGGACCACTTTGATCCGGTCACAGCAACACTGAGGGCTTCCGTGCCGGAGGCTCGTGCCGGAAGCTCGTGCCGAAATTCCATCATCGGCGTAGCATCCTGCCATGGGACCAATTCGGGTTATCTTACTTCCCGGGAGCGTGCTCCCCGCCAGGCCCGCCTACGGGCCGCTCATCGAGGCTCTGGGACCGGATGTCCAGGCGGTCGCCAAGGACCTGGAGCTGTACGCTGGCGACGCTCCTCCGCCGGACTGGAGCCTGGACACCGAGGTTGATGGCGTGTTGCGCGAGGCCGACGCCCTGGGATGGGAGACCTTCCATCTGGTGGGTTATTCAGGTGGCGGTGCGGCGGCGTTGGCGTTCGCGGCCAAGCACCCCGACCGGCTGCTAAGCCTGTCGCTGCTGGAGCCGGCCTGGGCCGGGGTATGGGACTGGAGCCCCGCCCACACGGCGCTCTGGAAGCAGTACGGGCAGCTGGAGGCCCTCCCGCCGGAGCAGTTCATGCCCGCCTTCATGAGGCTGGGAGTTAAGCCCGGCGTCGTCCTGCCGCCGCCGCCGGATCCCGTACCGCCGTGGATGGCCACGCGGCCGGCGGGCATCCGGGCGTTCCTGCGGACCTTCAAGACCTATGACCTGGACCGGGCGCGTCTGGCCGCCTTCAGCCGGCCTGTCTTCTTCGCCCTCGGCGGCCTGAGCAACCCGGACGACTTCGGCGAAATTGCCGGCCGGCTGTCGAGGGTTTTCTTCCCGGACTTCCACGTGGAACTGTTCCCGAAACGGCACCACTTCGACCCGCCACACCTGATCGAACCCGGGCGGTTGGCGGAGTTCCTGCGGCGGCACTGGGAGCAGGCGGAGACGGCATTTCAACTGCAACGCGGGGTCACATAACACCCAAAAAACAGGAATTATCGGGCATGAGGTGACCCCGCGTTGCAGGGTTTTGGGGACCTCAAGCCAGGGCGCGGCCGCGGCGCAGCAGGCGCCGGTGCCGCGGCCCGGCCACCGGCACCGGAGCGCTGAAGCGGAAGGCGCGGCGGGCGATGTGGTGGTATTCGGGCCGACGGCGGACGGTCACCGGCCCGGCGGGCAGCGCCTGCGCGTCCCGGGCGAAGAACCAGGCCTTGGCGCCTTCCACCAGGACCAGGTAGACCACGATCATGCCCAGCAGGGCCAGGAAGAACGGGACCGGCAGCGGGTCGAAGCCCAGCACACCGGCCAGGGGTGAGAGCGGCAGGTAGATCCCCAGCGCCACCACGCCCAGCGAGGCAACCAGCAAACCGACGGACGGCCGGCTGCGCAGGAACGGCACCCGCCGGGTCCTGATGGCAAAGATGATGAGGGTCTGGGTGGCGATGGATTCGATGAACCACCCGGCCCGGAACTCCCCCGGCACCGCATTGAACACGAACAGCATCAGCCCGAACGTGGCGAAGTCGAAGAGAGAACTGATCGGCCCGAACAGGAACATGAACCGGCGGATGAACGCGATGTTCCAGTGCGACGGCGCCCGGAGCTGCTCCTTGTCCACGCGGTCGCCCGGGATGGCCAGCTGGCCGGAGTCGTACAGCAGGTTGTTGAGCAGGATCTGGCCCGGCAGCATGGGCAGGAAGCTGAGCACCACCGACGCCGTGGCGGCGCTGAACATGTTGCCGAAGTTGCTGGACGTGCCCATCAGCACGTACTTGATGGTGTTCGCGAAGATCCGCCGGCCCTCCCGCACGCCTTCGGCCAGGACGCCCAGGTCCTTGTCCAGCAGGACGACGTCGGCCGCGTCCTTCGCGACGTCGGTGGCACTGTCCACGGAGATGCCGATGTCCGCCTTGTGCAGTGCCAGGGCGTCGTTGACGCCGTCGCCCATAAACCCCACGGCCCCGCCGGTTTGCCGCAGGATGGTGATGATGCGCGCCTTCTGTTCGGGCGAGACGCGGGCGAAGATAGTGGCGGTCCGTGCGGCGGCGGTGAGTTCGGCGTCAGACAATGCCTCCACGTCAGCGCCGGTCAGTGTCCCGCCGGACAGCACGCCCAGGTCCGCGCAGACGCGTTCGGCCACCTTGGCGTTGTCCCCCGTGGCAATCTTGACGCTGATCCCCAACGCGGCCAGCTCGTCGAGGGACGCCTTGGCGTTGGCTTTGGGCTTGTCGAGGAAGATCAGGAAGCCGGCCAGGGTGAGGTCGCGCTCGTCGGCCGGCGTTAGCTTGCCCAGCCCCGCAGCCGAGCGGGCGGCCACCGCCACCACCCGGGAGCCGGCGTCGAACTGTTCATCCATCATGGCCTGCACGGCGGGCGGGGTGGGCCCGCAGAGGGCCAGGACATCCTCCGGGGCGCCCTTGGTGACCAGCCGCGCGGGACCGCCGGCCTCCCGGACGAGCACTGTGGTGCGGCGGCGCTGGTGGTCGAAGTCAATGAGGTCCAGCCGCTCGAAGCGGGCCGGGTCAAAGCCGGCCGCGCCGGGACTGTCCCAGAGGGCGGCGTCCAGCGGGTTCTGTCCGGCGGCGGAGAGCTTGGCTTCGCTGTAGTCCGCCTCGGTGGCGAGCAGGCCCAAGGTGAGCAGGGCGCCGTCGGACGTCTCGGGGGTAACCGGAAGCGCCCCAGTGAAGCTGATCCGCCCCTCCGTCAGGGTGCCGGTCTTGTCGGTGACCAGGATGTCCATGTCCCCCAGGTCCTCGATGCAGACCAGCCGTTTGACCAGTACCTTCCGCCTGGCCAGCTGCCGCGTGCCGGTGGCCAGGGAAGTACTGACGACGGCGGGGAGCAGCTGCGGCGTGATGCCCACGGCGATGGCCAGCGAGAACAGCAGGGATTCCAGGAGCGGGCGCTGGAGCAGCAGGTTGGCGATGAAAATCAGCGATGTAAGCCCGATTGCCACCTGCAGCAGGAGAAAGGAGAACCGCTTGAGCCCGAGCTGGAATTCTGTCTGCGGCTGCCGTTCGCCCAGGCCCAGCGCGATCCGGCCGAATTCGGCGCGGCCGCCGGTGGCCACCACCACGCCGGTGCAGCCGCCGGACTGGATCACGGTGCCCATAAACACGCAGGAGGCGAGGTCGGCCAGGCCGGAACCGGCCGGGACCGGCTCCGGGTCCTTCGCTGCGGGCAAAGACTCCCCCGTGAGGATGCTTTCGTCGCAGAGGAGGTTCTTGGTGGTCAGGAGCCGGAGGTCGGCGGGGATGATGGCGCCGAGGGAAAGATGGACGACGTCGCCGGGCACCAGGGCGGTGACGTCCACTTCCCGGGTGGTTCCGGCAGTGTTTCCGCCGGCGGTTCCGCCCCGGAGCACCACGGCGCGGTGGGTGACGCGGGAGTGCAGGGCCTCGGAGGCCCGCTCGGCGCGGAACTCGTTGGTGAAGCCGAGGCCCACGCTGACCAGCAGGATCACACCGATGACGATCGAGTTGGTGGCGTCGCCCAGGAACAGGGACAGCCCGGCCGTGATGAGCAGCAGGATCAGGATGGGGCTGGCGAACTGCCGGCCCAGGACCGCCCAGCCGTTGGCGCGGTGGGTGCGGACGGCATTGGGGCCGAGCGTGGCTAGGCGGCCGGCGGCTTCTTCGTCGGACAGGCCGGCGGGGCTGGAGCCCAGCTGCGCCAGCACCTGTTCGGCGGACAGGCTCGYGGCGTCGGTGATGGGCAACTGGAGTGAGGTCCGCTCCTGGACATTGAGCTCTGCCATGCGAATCCCGTTCGGACACGTCGATCTTCGGACAATCGATTTACGGCTAAGAGTACGACGGCAAGCTGGACATCCGGGGTCGCGCCCCGTCACATCCGGTGATCAAGCCGGCGGAAGGCGTTTACAGCCGCGGAGTGAAGCCCGGAATGTGGTGGAGCACCACCAGCATGAGCCAGGTGGCGAGGATGAAGGGCCACGTGTAGACAGGCAACGCAGTCAGGCCCATCAGCCAGGCGAGAACCGAAGAAACGATGACGCCAACGACGGCGGCAACCCAGGGTTGCCAGGTTCCGCGCAAGAACACCGCGGCCAGGGCGATGGCCGTCAGGACTCCGGAGTAGCCGAGGAGTCCGTGGGCCAGGGCCTGCACATCCGAGCCTGTGGCAAGATCCATGCCCGCCTCCAGGGTGCTGCCCAGGAGCGCTGCAACGCCCACCTTCCAGTGGGCGATGAAGAGCCCTACAAGGATGACGGCCCCGGCAATGGCGGAGTCAACCAGCACCACTTCGGAGATATTGTTCAGGATGGCTTGGCCCACGTTCGCCAGGACGTTCTCCGGCACCTCGGGCAAATCTGTGCGGGGCCCGTGCAGTGGTGCATGAATGGCGAAGAGCACCCCGGCCACAATGCAGAACGGCGCCGTGGTCACGGGTAGTGAATACTTCCGGCTGGAAGGATGGTAGAACAGCCATGCCAGCGCCACGGTCACTGGACCGCAGGCGAGCCCGCCGACGACCGCGAACGCGGCGGCTGGCCACGTGAAGCCCAGCGCCGAGAACTGGGCCGCTCCCACCAGGGCCCCGCAATAGCCGTGCAGGCCGTTGCCCAGCTCGCCGAGCCGGCGCCGGCACAGCACGCCGCTGAGGGTTGAGCACAGCAGCCCCACAACCGCCAGGGCTGCCATCTGCCAGTTCGCGATGGCGAACCCGGCCAGCACCGTCAGGCCCGTCCAGACGTTTGCCTGGAAGAAGATCTGGCTCAGCCCGCGGGTGGTGGCAGCAATCCAGTTGAGGCTGCCGACGGCTTCCCTGCGCAGATAGAGGGAGGTCATGTTGCTTTCCGCCGCCCCAGCAGCACGGCACCAACCCACACAGCGCCAAACACGGCAACCAGAGCCAGCCCGGCGTCCCCAAGGTCGATCCCGGCCAGCCACGTGATGGCCGGCTGGTCCAGCCCCAAAACGTTGACCAGCCCGCCGAGCGTGATCACTGCAACGAACAGTGCGGAGAGCGCGGACAATCCGGTGATGACGGCGTTGAACCCCAGCCGGCGTTGCGGGTTTTCCATGGCTGACTTGTACATGCGCATCATGGCCATCCCGTTCAGGGAGTCACACAGGGTCATGGCTGCCGCGAACGCCAGCGGAATCGTCATCAGGGCAAGCGGAGAGACCCCGGCGAGCGTGGCGGCGGTGGTCATGACCAGCAGGCCGATGGTAGTGGCGGTATCGAACCCTAAACCGAACAGGAAGCCGATCACGTAGATGTTCCGCGGGCGCTCCACCTTGGCCAAGGGTTTGGCCAAAAGCCGCGCCATGAACCCCTTGGACTCCAGATCCTCCTCGTGGACGTCCCCTCCCCTGACCGCTTTCCGGTACGCCTGGGCTGCTTTGATAAAGGCCGAGCCGTTGAAGAGCCCCATGAACAGCAGGAAAAGTCCGGATATTGCACTGCCGATCAGACCCAGCACCAGGTTGCCGGTAGTCCCCGCTTCCATCAGCTTCCCCGCCAGGGCGACGCCGGACACCACCAGCAGCCCGGCCAGCACCACAACGGAGCTGTGGCCGAGGCTGAACGCAAATCCCACGCTGACGGGGTCTTTGTGCTGCGCCACGAATCTGCGGGTGGAGTTATCGATCGCGGACACATGGTCCCAGTCGTAGCTGTGCTTGACTCCGGCCAGGTAGGCGGTGAGGACCAGCCCCAGCGCAAGTGGCTGTGCCGCGGCAGTGCCGATCACCAGCAGCACAACGGCGGTGCAGTGGAGCAGGAGGACGGCACCGGCAACCACGAGCACGCGGGTCTTCGCCGGCAGCTGCTCGCGCTGCCGGTACATGACAGCGAAATCGCTGAGCGTGGTCATCAGTACTTCCTGAGGTTCAGCGGTGACTGCCCGTACCAGCGTTCACGCAGCAATCCGGTGCAGGCCTGCAGGAGGCGGTTGAGTTCCCCGGTGCTGTTGGACAGGGACCGCAGGACGAGCCCCGCCGTCCCGGCAGCCTTGGCGGTCAAGGACACGCCGGTGTGGGCGTCGTATCCTGCGGTCAGGGTGTGGAGTTCATCCGCAAGGGCCTGGTCCGCCCGCCGGTCGACGACGATCAGCGAGCCCAGGTGGCTGAAGCCCTCCATAAAGCCCATCCCGGTGACATCGCCCAGCGGGGGCCGGATGAGCAGGTTGTCCAACGCCAGCAAGTGCGTGCCGTGGGGGCCGGCGACGTGGATCTCATTCCGAAGGCGCAGTTCCTCGTACTTGAACGAGGAACCGTCGGGCGACCAGCCGGGAGTCACCACTTCAGCCATGATCAGGCTCGACGTCGGGCGCAAAGTTACGTGCGTATGTTGCCGATAGCGCGCCTCGCGATAGGCAATGAGCTGGTCCGGCGCCAGCTCCAGCTGAGCGTCGTCCCCCAGCCGCAGGGTCATCCGCTGCTCGGCAAAGGAGCCGGGAGTCCGGTAGATCTTGGTGGCAGACTGCGTGGTCAAAAGCAACGCCGCCCCCTCCTGGACTTCCACATCAATAAGGAAGAGATCGGCCCCCAAATACGCCCCGCCTGGGTTCACGACGACATAGCAAACCTGACCGGAGTCATCCAGATAGTGCGGCCGCAACACTCTTAATGCGCCTTGATGAAACTGCGTGGAAGCGATGGACTTACCGTTCCGCACTTCGATACCCAGCTCCAACCGCCCTCTTACTGGGCGATCAGCGGTCGCGGAGGAAGGGGGCCGCGGCGTGGTGGGCACCGCGGAGCGGGCACGGCCCCCTTCCTCCGCGGGCGCCGCCCAAGGCGAGATGACAGCGGAACTGTTTTGGTTCATGTCGCCAGGTCGAGCATCAGGACGTCGTGGCGGACCCAATTGATCACGGTGTCGAGCCCTTCGTCCGTTTTGAGGTTGGTGAAGCAGAAGGGTTTGTCGCCCCGGAATTCTTTGGAATCCCGCTCCATCACCGAGAGGTCGGCGCCGACGTGGGGGGCGAGGTCGGTTTTGTTGATGATGAAGAGGTCGGACTTGATCATGCCCTGGCCCGCTTTACGGGGGATCTTCTCGCCCTGGGCAACGTCGATGATGTAGATGGAGAAGTCGACAAGTTCGGGGCTGAACGTAGCGGACAGGTTGTCGCCGCCGGACTCGACGAAGATCACCTGGAGATCGGGGTGCCGGGCCTTGAGTTCCTTGATGGCCGCCGTGTTCATGGAGGTGTCTTCACGGATGGCGGTGTGCGGGCAGCCGCCGGTCTCGACGCCGATGATTCTGTCCTCCGGGAGGATCCCGTTCGCGGCCAGGATTTTCGCGTCCTCCGTGGTGTAGATGTCGTTGGTGATGGCGGCCATGGAGATTTCACCGCTCATGTGGCGGGTCAGCCGCTCCACGAGCTGGGTTTTACCGGCCCCGACCGGACCGCCGATACCAATAATGATGGGCTCAGTCATTCTGTCCTCCTGTTAGCTCATGAACATGCGCGCACGTTGCCGCTCGTGCCGCATTTGCGAAATTTCCAGTCCGGGGGTCATGGCCCCGAAGTCCTCCGGCGTCAGGTGCCCGATCCGCTCGACGGCGGCAGCGACGTCGTCGGCCGCCCTCCCCAGGAGACGCTGCCCGGCGTTCTGGCCGAGCGGAATGGCCCGCACCGCGTTCTGCGTCAGCGATGTCACGGCGGCGAACAGGTACGCGGCGAGCGCCTCCGCCGGCGGCACGCCGAGGGAACGGGCGACGACGGCGAACGCCAGCGGCTGGTGGCCGGCGGCGCGGCCTGTGGTCACCAGGTCGCTGTACTCCGCCAGCTCGGGCGACGGGAAGATCTGGGAGCCGATCTCCAGCAACCTGCCGCCCATCGTGATGCTGGCCTCGCGCACCTGCCGGGCCAGTAGCTGCGCCGTGAGTACGGCGTCCAGCTCCGCGACGGGAATTCCCTCGTAGAGCAGGCGGATGGCGAGGCCGTCGGAGTGGGTGAGCTGCTGGCCGATAAAGGCCGTGAGCCAGTGCCCATAGGAGTCGGCGTCGTGGATCAGCCCGCGCTCGATGTACGTCTCGAACCCCAGCGAGTGCGCAAAGGCCCCCGTGGGAAGTGCGGAGTCCGTCAGTTGCTGGAGCCCGAGCTGGTAGCTAGTGCGAGTGTTCGGCATGGCGGAAAGGAACAGGCATGACCCGTTCCTGCCGGTCGTAGGGAACACCGGCGTGCTTGAGGTAATCCTCCACGGTGTGGTCATAGGCGCAGACCATGACCTCGGAGCCGTACTCCGAGGATGTGTCGAAGAACTGGGCCTGCAGGTGCCGGTTGCCCAGGGAATGCGCCACGATTCCCATCTCGTGGATGGACCGTGGCGCGATCACCAGGACGTCGGTGGGCAGGACGGAGACCACGATCATGTTGGTGTCCGCCACGTGCAGGATGTCACCGTCCCGCAGGTCCGCCGAACCTGCGGGCAGGCGGATGCCAAGCTCCTTGCCGTGGTCGGTGATGACGCGCTGGATCCGCTTGACCAGCTCGGCGCTGGGCAGGACCACCTTCTCCAGGTGCAGGCCTGCGTACTCCCCCGCGTCCGGCGGTAGATCGTGCAGGTTGCCCAGGACCTTGTCGATAATCACAAAATTGCTCCTAGAAGAGGAAGTAGCGCTGGGCCATGGGCAGCACGTCCGAGGGTTCACAGGTGACGTCCTCGCCGTCCACCGTCACACTGTAGGTTTCCGGGTCCACCTGGATGTCCGGCGTCGCATTGTTGTATTTGAGGTCCGCTTTGGTGAGGGAGCGGATACCGGAAACGGGGCGGATGACCTTTTCCAGTCCGAGTTCTTCCGGCACACCTGCCTCGATGGCGGCCTTGGACAGGAAGGTGATGGAGGCCTGTTGCAGGGCCTTGCCCAAGGTGGCGTACATGGGCCGCATGGTGCGGGGCTGCGGGGTGGGGATGGAGCCGTTGGAGTCGCCCATCAGCGCGTAGGCGATCTGGCCGCCCTTGAGTACCATCCCGGGCTTGACGCCGAAGAACGCCGGGTCCCACAGCACGAGGTCGGCGAACTTTCCCACTTCAACCGAGCCGATGGAGTCCGCCATGCCCTGCGCGATGGCGGGGTTGATGGTGTACTTCGCGACATAGCGCTTGAGCCGGAAGTTGTCGCTCTCGGCCCCGGCGCCGTTCGCGGCACCGTGCGTCCCGCCGTCGGGATCTTTCAATACGCCGCGCTGCCTCTTCATCTTGTCCGCCACCTGCCAGGTGCGGGTCACCACTTCGCCCACGCGGCCCATGGCCTGCGAGTCCGAGGAGGTGATGGCGAAGATGCCCAGGTCCTGCAGGACGTCCTCGGCGGCGATGGTCTCCGCGCGGATGCGGGAATCGGCGAACRCCACATCCTCCGGGATGGCCGGGCTGAGGTGGTGGCACACCATGAGCATGTCCAGGTGCTCTTCGATGGTGTTGCGCGTGTATGGCAGCGTCGGGTTGGTGGAGGCCGGGAGGACATTCGGCAGGCCGGCGATCCTGATGATGTCCGGCGCGTGCCCGCCACCGGCTCCTTCGGTGTGGAACGTGTGGATGACCCGGCCGTCGATGGCCCGGATGGTGTCCTCCACGAAGCCGCACTCGTTGAGGGTGTCGGTGTGGATGGCCACCTGGACGTCATACTCGTCGGCCACCTTCAGGGAGGTGTCGATGGAGGACGTCGTGGCGCCCCAGTCCTCGTGGACCTTCAGCCCGATGGCGCCCGCCCGGATCTGCTCGGCCAAAGGTTCGACGGCGGACGCGTGGCCCTTCCCGAACAGGCCGACGTTGATGGGAAGCCCCTCGACGGCCTGCAGCATGCGCTGGATGTGCCACTTGCCCGGTGTGATGGTGGTGGCTTTGGTGCCTTCCGCCGGGCCGGTGCCGCCGCCCACCATGGTGGTGATCCCGCTGCATAGGGCGGTGGGGACCTGGTCCGGGGAGATGAAGTGGATGTGGGTGTCAATGCCGCCGGCGGTGAGGATCCTCCGCTCCCCGGCGATGATTTCGGTGCTGGCGCCGATCACGATGTCCACGCCGTCGGTGATCTGCGGGTTGCCGGCCTTGCCGATTTTGAAGATGTGGCCGTCCTTGATCGCGACGTCTGCCTTGTAGATGCCGGTGTAGTCCAGGATGATCGCGTTGGTGATGACAGTGTCCGGGACGTCCTCGTCCCTGGTCACCTGGCCGTTGTGGCCCATGCCGTCGCGGATCACCTTGCCGCCGCCGAACACTACTTCCTCGCCGTAGACGGTGAGGTCCTTCTCAATTTCGAGGAACAGGTCGGTGTCGGCCAGGCGGATGGCGTCGCCGGTGGTCGGGCCGTACAGGTCCGCGTACTGTCGGCGGGGAATTTCGAGGCTCATTTGTTTACTCCCTCAGTCTTGGCGAGCGGCCCGTTGACGGCGTTGCTCAGGCCGTAGACCTCCCGGTTGCCTGCCAGTTCGATCAGCCGGACAGGCCTGCTGTCGCCGGGCTCGAACCGGGCGGCGGTGCCTGCAGGGATGTCCAAACGGCGGCCGTATGCGGCGGTGCGGTCAAATTCAAGGGCGGAGTTCGCCTCGGCAAAGTGAAAGTGCGAGCCTACCTGGACGGGCCGGTCGCCGGTGTTGGTGACGACGACGTCAATGGCGTCCCGTCCTGCGTTGAGTGTCACGGGTTCGGACCTGAGGACGTATTCTCCGGGAATCATGGGGCCATGCTCCTATCGGATCGGATCGTGAACGGTGACGAGCTTCGTGCCGTCAGGGAACGTGGCCTCGATCTGGACATCGTGAATCATCTCCGGCACCCCTTCCATGACGTCGTCGCGGGTGAGCAGCGTGGTTCCATAGCTCATCAGGTCCGCCACGGTCCGGCCGTCGCGTGCCCCTTCAATCAGTTCGTAACTGATGAGTGCGACGGCCTCGGGGAAGTTCAGCTTCAGGCCCCGGTCCTGCCTGCGACGGGCGAGGTCGGCGGCTACAACGATCATGAGTTTTTCCTGCTCACGCGGCAAAAGATGCATTGCTTCTCCTTCACGACAAGGTTCGGAACCGCGGAATCCGGGCGTCAGATCCTAAGGCTTGGAACAGCCAGTGGCGTCCGGGGCAACCCTTACGGTTATATGCCTTAAAGCCGGAGTCAGGCAATGGCAAGCAGGCTTCTCATCGAATCCTCCATGGCACCTGTCCACAAGCTGGGAATAGTCTGGCAGCCGCGCGCCGCGGATCTTCCGGAGCGCATTATTTGAGGCTGAGGACCTCATCGATCGGGCGGCCGTTGACGAACACCTGGGCGCTTGTGGCCGCGGATGCCGCCATGGCGGTGTACTCCAGCTGAGCCTTCGCGCGGGGGATGTCGCACACACCTCCCAGCATGAACTGCCCGGAGAGCCAGATGGTGATCGTGCTGCCGTCCAGCTCGCCGCCGAGGTATGTCAGGTTCGACTGGTACAGCACGTTCACGAGTCCCGACATGCCGATGTTGCGGCTCTTGTTCGCGAGCAGGGCCCCGATGCTGGGTCCCACCTGGTCCGTAAAGCGGACCGGTGCCGTGGTGGTGGCGATGAGGCTGTCACCGCAGCCGATCTTTGGCCCGGATATGCCGTTGTCGCCCACGGCGACGTAGTAGACGGTCAGCGGGGCGACCTGCTCCGGGAACCCCGTAAAGGTGGGCTCCGGTGTCGGCGTCTCCGTCGCCGTCGCCGTCGGGCTCGCGGCGGCGGACGACGGCGGGGTGGACGACGGCGGTGCTGTCACCGTGGGAGAAGCCGTCACCGACGCGCTGGTTGAGGCGGTCGGGCCCGCCGTCGCGCTCGGCGCGGCGGACTGGGTCGCGGACGTGGTGGGTGCGGCGGAGCTGGTCGTGGGCGCCGGGGCGGGCGGGCCGAAACAGCCTGTGAGCGCGAACAGGGCGCCAACCCCGAGAACGCTGAATGCCGAAAGCCTGGGCCTGGTCATGATGCCCCCTTGGATGCGGGGCCGCCTTTCGGACCCCTGCTTCAAGTTACGCCGGGGCCGATTGTCCGAATAGGGACTTAAGTCCGGCGGCGCCAGCCTGCCGCCGGGCCGGCGCGTCAATTCCGGGCATGCCGGAAGTGGACGCGCCGGATGCATGGATCCCGGGTCTCAGCGTTTGGCGTAGTCGGCGAATCCCTGCCAGTCGATGATGACGCAGGGCTCGTCTCCGACCACCCAGGCGTCATGCCCAGGGGCCATGGTGGCGAAGTCGCCGGGCCCGTACTCCATCTCTTCGCCGTCATCCATGACCACCTTCATCCGGCCGGAAACGAAGTACCCCATATGGGATGCCTGGCAGCTCTCCGTCTTCGCGATCGGCTTCACGTGTTCGGACCAGCGCCATCCGGGCTTGAACGTGGCGCGCCCGACTGCTCCCTTTTCCATGTTGACGAGTTGAAGCTGGCCGGTATCACCTTCGAAGGGGCGGGTCTCCTCCGGCGAATCCAGGCTCATGCGAACTAGATTTGGCATTTTCATCTCCCGAGCTCGGTGTTTGTGTTGAACTCCGGCGAGGCCTCGATACCCACGGCGGGGAAGGAGATGGAACCCCGCCAGTGAGGCCATTGTCCGCCTGCGCATGGACCCCCGCAAGGACATTTTTGAAGGACGGCTGCTTGGAAGGCCGGCCCGGGTTGGCGTTGTGATGGTTCATCCGGCAGTCCCGCCCCCCCTACGGATGCACCAGCACCTTCACCGCCGTGTCCTTGTGGTTGATGAGGGTGTCAAAGCCCTGCTCCACCAGGTCATCCAAGGCGATCCTGCCGGTGATGAACGGCTTCAGATCCACTTTGCCCTCCTGCACCATCTTGATGACTGCGGCGTGGTCCCGGACGTAGGCGATTGTGCCGCGGAGGTCGATTTCCTTGAGCACCAGCTTCTGCATGTCCACGGTCGCCGGAGCACCCCAGATGGACACGTTGACCACCACGGCACCCGGCCGGACGGCGTCGAGCATGGTGTCCAGCACGGCGTTCACGCCGGCGCACTCGAACGCGACGTCGGCGCCCGCTCCTCCGGTCAACTCCCGCACCCGCGCCGGGACGTTCTCCTGGCTGGGATCGAGCACGTGGTCCGCCACGCCGCTGGAGATCGCCTTCTCCTTCCGCGCCGCGGTCAGTTCGCTGATGATCGTGGTCACGCCCATGCCCTTGAGGACGGCAGCGGTGAGCAGCCCGATGGGGCCTGAGCCGCCCACCAGGGCAACGTCGCCGGCCTTCGCGCCGCTGCGGGCCACGGCGTGGTGCGCCACGGACAGCGGCTCGATCAGGGCCGCCTCGTCCAGGGGAATGTCCCCGATGGGGTGCACCCACCGCTTGTCCACCACGATCTTTTCGCTGAGCCCTCCCCCGCCGCCGGAGAGTCCGATGAAGCCCATCTGCCGGCACAGGTGGTAGCTGCCCGCCTGGCACATGTCGCAGTCGCCGTCCACGAAGTAGGGTTCGACCACCACGTTGTCACCCACCGCGAGCCCCTCCACACCGTCGCCGACCTCGGAGACAGTTCCGGAGAACTCGTGGCCCAGTGTCACCGGTGACTCCTCGCCGGAGAGCGGGTGCGGATGCCCGGGTGCGGGGCAGAAGATGGGACCTTCCAGGTATTCGTGCAGGTCAGTGCCGCAGATGCCGCACCACGCGACGTCGATTTTCACGGCTCCGGCCCGGAGCTCAGGTTCCGGGATGTCCTCGATGCGGATGTCCTTGCGGCCGTGGAATCGTGCTGCCTTCATGATGAGCCTTCCATTCGGTGAACGTGAATATCCTCGAAGGGCCCGGGGCCGGCGAGGCGCCCGGGCCGCACCCGAACATCCTTGCACCGGAGCCGGAGGTTCGGTAGGGACCTTTGGCTGGCGGGTGGCATCGGTGAGTACCTGGCGCATGGCCTATGGGCGTGGCCCCGAAGGAATCATCGTGGTGCTGGCGCAACGGATCGAATGACGCGAATCCACGAAACAGACCCCCTCCTAGCGCCGATCCCCTGGCCCCGCCGTGTAACTTAGGCATAATATCCCCCGGTCCCAGGATGCCCATTGAACACCGCCCCCGCCACGCCGCGCTCGTACAGCCTCCGGCGCGAATGGTCCCGGGCCTTCACCCTGATGCTGCTGGCCCTGCTGGTGGGCGCCGTGGTGACCATCGTCGGTGTCCGTTTTGTGGTGAACCAGATGGAGGGCGCGGCCGGCAGGCTCCAGGCGGAATACGCCAGCGTCGCAGCACTGACGGAAGCCCTCGAATCGCACGAGCAGCTTGGCCATCAAGTGCTGCTGACCTCACCCGTCAACACGCAGGAATTCGCCGCGGAGCAGCGTGACATCGGACGGCTCTTCGACGCGGCCGCCGCGGTTGAGGCCCTCGATAGCGGCCGGCCGGAGGCGCTGGCCGAAGCACGGCAGGACTGGCAGTCCGCCCTGGACAAGGCCGGCTTATGGGACGGCGAAGCGACTATCCGCACCGGCAACAACGCTGCCAACGCGCCGGCGTTCGCAGCCGCCAGCTCCCATGTAAGGATGCAACTGGCCGCCATCCAAAAGGAGTCGTTGCAGGCCCTGGACCGGGGCCTCGTGGACACCCATGCCATGGAAAACCTTCTGGCGGCTGGCCGGGTGGCGCTGTTCCTGGGTGTCATCGGTGCCACGCTGTACTTCCGCCGCCGCATGACAAGGGACCTGAAGCGTCCTCTGAACACCCTGCGCAAGGGCGTTCTCAAAGTCCAGGCCGGGGACTACAGCCACCGCCTGACCGTGGCCCGGCACGATGAACTGGGCGATGTGACGCTGGCGTTCAACGGGATGGCCGCGGCGCTCCAGGACAGCCACGCCACCCTGACGTACCGGGCCACTCACGATGAGCTCACGGGGCTCGGCAACCGCGCGGCGCTCGCAGAACGGCTGGCGGCCGCGTTTGAACCCGGCACCGGCCTCCGGACCCGGCACGAGGGCCTGTTGTTCATCGACATCGACGACTTCAAGGACGTCAATGATTCCCTCGGCCACGCGGGCGGCGACGCCCTGCTTGTCCAGCTGGCGCACCGCCTGCAGGCCAGCGTCCGCAGCCAGGATCTGGTGGCCCGGCTGGGAGGCGACGAGTTCGCCGTCGTGGTGGTGGATCACGACGACGGCACTCCGGCGACTGCGCCTGTCGCCGAGAGGATCTACCAGTCACTCACCGAGCCTTTTGTGATCGGCGGAAGGTCGCTGCGCGTCTCGCTGAGCATGGGCGTCGCGCCGCGCATCGCGGATGCCGCGGATGTCTCGGAGCTGCTGCGGCAGGCGGACTCGGCCATGTACCGGGCGAAGCACGGCGGCAAGGCGAAGTACGAGGTCCACGGCGGGTAAGCCGGCCCCTTGCGGCAGAGGTCAGGCCAGCATTCTTTTCATCACGAACGGTTGACTTGAACATTTGTTCATGTAATGTCTATCACAGCACGGTGATCCACCTCACTATGAGCGATGTAACTGCCATTCACCGGGCATGTCTTGATAGAAGATTTCCGACTCTTGAAACGGTTGAAGCCATGAATGCTGCAGGCACCATTCAGTCCCCGCCAGTGACGACGGGAAACGCAATAGATTTCTGGGCGGCGAAGCCCTTGGAGGCCTTGGGTGGCGACTATGGTCGGCTGCGCTGCCGGTTTATCAATTCTCACCCGGTGGGCAGTTGGGATGACTTTATTCTCTCGGAATGGACGCTTAATTCCTGTGCCTGGGAAGACTTCCACCCGCACAGTGAAACTGCTTTCGTCCTGGAGGGCGAACTCCATATTGAGAGCCAGGGCAAGACTGTCATCCTGAGGCCCGGCGATTCGGCACGCGTCAATCCAGGCGGCGTGGGCCGGTACTGGGCACCGGTCTATGCGCGGATGATCACCATTTATGGCCCAAACCCCGAAGGCATCGAATCGCACTCCTTCCGGTACTCCGAAGTCTGAGTCCCCACCCCCCACGACAGGGACGCCCTGTTCTTTGAAAGGCAATACAAATGACACAACAGATAACCTCAATCTCCGCGACCCTCATCCGCGATGCGAAGAATGTTACGGATCTGGACGATTGGGGTCCCTGCCCTGAAGCGACCGGACCGCAGACGATGGACACTCGCGGAATCTATCTGTGGAAAGACGCGAGCGGTGCAGAGTCCGGCATCTGGGAGTGCACTGCGGGACCCTCTCGCTGGGTTCTCGAGACAAACGAATTTGTGCACGTTCTTTCAGGCTCGATGACCATCACGCCGGACGGCGGCGAGCCCGAATTCGTTGGCCCCGGGACCACGGTCTTCATCCCCCGCGGCTGGAGCGGCAACTGGGAAATTCACGAGACGCTGCGCAAGCTCTACGTAATTTTCTGACACCGAATAAAAGGCTTTCAACCGAGAACCATTCCCAAACAAAAAAATGAACGGTTCCGGCAAAGATAAACAGTTCTGACAAAGACTAGTCAGATTTTCACAACACCACTCACAGGAGAGATCATGGAAACCACAACACTGGGCACATTCACCAAGGCCGGATCCATCCACAAGGTGGAAAACGGCTTTATCGGACTGCCGTCAATGAACGTCCCGGGCGTCGACGCCGCCATCGGCGACTCCCTCACCCACCCCAACGGTTCGGTCATGAGCTCCGGATTCTTCGAGCTCAAGGCCTCCGAGCCGCTGGTCTACACGTACACCTGCGACGAAATGAAGGTCGTCGTCAAGGGTGAATTCATCCTCACCGACCGGGCGACAGGAGAAGTGACACACGCCAAGGAGCGCGACGTGCTCTTCTTCCCCAAGGGGGCAGAAATTACCTTTGAAACCCCCGACTACGGTCTGGGCTTCTTCACCGCCCACGGCTCCATGTCCTAAGGAAGCCCTAAGCGACCCGGTTCATGGCCGCCACCCATCAGGTGGCGGCCATGAACCTGGCGAACCATGGCGACGCGACCTAAACGCCGGCTTTGGTCAGGAGCGCGTCGATCATCAGGAAGAACAGGGTGCTGTGATCTGCAGCCCGGGGGTCGGTCATGTATTGGATGGCCGCGCCGTCGTAAATCATCAGAAAGAGCCTCACCAGCGTCGGGAAGCCCATGAGGCACTCCTCCCCGTTGTTTAGCGCGGCGGAGGAGAATATGTTTCCCAGTTCCACTTCATAGGCGGGATAAATCTTCGCCGCCAGCGGGCTGACGGCGGCATTGCGTGTTGCCCACAAAATGAGTTCGATCTCAGCAAGTATGTTCGCCGGCTCTTCCTCCAGGGCTCGCCAATAACCTTCAGCCACTTGTTCCACAGCCTTGCGCAGACCCAGATGGACCGGCACGTCACTGGAAAAGCGACTCAGATTCTTCAACCAGGCCTCGGCGGCCCTGCCCATAAGTTCGTCTTTATCGCTAAAGCAATAATGAGCCGTAGCCAAGGGAGCATTAGCCTCCTTGGCAATCGCCCGCATAGTTACCGACTGGATGCCCTCACGGCGCATAATTTCAACCGTGGCCGCAATCAGCTGTTCTTTTCGTTCCGAAGCGGATACCCGCATAGACCACTCTCCGCGGTTGTGGCTGGGAAGACTTGGATTCCGGTAGCGCCGAGGACCGTATCCTGGCTGTCGATGCAACAGCCAGGATACGGTCCGGAGCGCCGGAAGCCCTCTACATGATGGCTGCCTGTAGCTAACTCGCGGCCACGGTGTCGGCTACGAGATAGGGCACGCCGGCGTCCGCATCCTGCGACGGGCCCTCCAGGTACCGCTTCATGGAGTCATCCATGGCGTTGAGCCAGCGGGTGTGGTGCTTGGTCGCCATGGTGCCGGTGACCACGGATCGGTGGAGCATGTCCCGGTATCCCAGGATGTCCGTCTCCTTGTGGTGCATCCAGTCCTTGAACAACTGGCAAACAGCGTCCAGGTCGAAGGGCGGGTAATCCGTGGCCTCGATGAGCTCCCGCAGGTAGTCCGTCTGGAAGTCGGCCTCGGCATCGTGGTTTGGCAGTGCGGCCTGGCGCTCGAGCCAGAGCTGGATGTCCGCCTCGCGCTCGGCGAGGGACGGCAGCTCGATCACTCCGGTCATGACGTCGCGGGCAAACCAGGCCTGCGCGTCGAACATGTTGAAGGTGTAGTACTGGTCCTGCGCACCCAGGTAGAACAGGTTCGTGTTCTGTTGCCACACGACGCCCTTGTAGAGGTTGCCGGGGTACAGCACGTTCGGCGACTTCAGCGACAGCTCACTGGGAAGGTACGGGTACTTGTGCTGGTATCCGGTGCAA
This sequence comes from Pseudarthrobacter sp. 01T43, assembly GCF_056398665.1. NCBI lineage: Bacteria > Bacillati > Actinomycetota > Actinomycetes > Micrococcales > Micrococcaceae > Pseudarthrobacter > Pseudarthrobacter sp. 01T43. The sequence goes on from NZ_JBFTPV010000003.1 coordinate 259,744, forward strand.
AGCACGACGGCGTCAAAGTCATCTTGGGTGCCATCGCTGAAGTATGCGGTGGGGCCATTGAAGTGGGTGACGAGCGGGCGCTCCACCGTGTTCTCCGGCCAGTCATAGGCCATCGGGGTAGTGCGGTAGCTGAGCGTAATGGACGCGGCGCCCATCTTGTGGGACTGCATGCCAATGTCCTCAGCGGAATAGCTGCTGCCAATCATGAGCAGATTCTTGCCGTAAAACCGCTCGGCTCCGCGGAAATCATGGGCGTGCATAACCTCGCCAGGGAAAGTCTTGATGCCCTTGAACTCAGGGACTGACGGGACGGAGAAGTGGCCGGTCGCAATCACGAGCTTGTCGAACACGTGGGTTTCAGTGAGGTTGGTCTTGAGGTCCTCCACCGTCAGCGTGAATTCCTGCGTGGCCTCGTTGTAGCTGGTGTGCCGTGCAACGCTGTTGAACCGAACGTACTTGCGGACGTCGGACTTCTCCACGCGGCCCTTGATGTAGTCGAAGAGGACTTCGCGGGGAGGGAAGGAAGAAATAGGACGGCCAAAGTGCTCGTCAAAGGAATAGTCCGAGAACTCCAGGCACTCCTTGGGCCCATTGGACCAGAGGTGGCGGTACATGCTGGAGTGAACCGGCTCGCCGTGTGCATCCAGCCCGATACGCCAGCTGTTGTTCCACTGTCCGCCCCACTCGTCCTGCTTCTCAAAGCACATGATGTCGGGGATTTCGGCCCCTTTTTGGCGTGCTGATTCGAAGGCCCGCAGTTGTGCCATGCCGCTGGGGCCCGCACCAATGATTCCGACTCGAAGTGTCATGTTGCTTTCCTCTTCCTAATGTTCATGGGCCGCAGATGCGCGGCGTTGTGGCTTCTTACTGGATTTTCCATCACGGTCTTGGGCACGTCGCGGGACGGGGGCATCCCCCSTCCCGCGAACGCGCTGGACCGTCCTAGGGTTCGAAGGTGCGGTCGCCGACGAAGAACCCCAGGGCGTATTCAGGGGTTTCGAACTTGACAGTGGTGCCTTTGGGGAAGAACAGCACGTCGCGTTCCTTGGCGTGCGTCACGTCGCCCGTCGTCTGGTCCGTGAGGATGAATTCGCCCTGGATAACCACCTTCATTTCGTCGTAGGTGTACGTGTACACCAGGGGCTCGGAGGCCTTCAGCTCGAAGAATCCGGCGCACATGACCGAACCCTCGGGGTTGTGGAGGGAATCGCCGATCGCAGCGTCAGTCCCTGGCTCGTTCATCGACGGCAGGGCGGTGAAGCCGTTTTCTACTTTGTGGATGGAGCCGGCCTTGCTCAGTGTTCCTACGAGGGTGGTTTCCATGGTCTCTCCTGTGAAGTAGGCGAAGAGTTCTTCAGAACTCGTCGTTGAGGGCATAAATAGCCATAGGGATTGCGCTTGTGGCACATACGGGGACTGCGTTGAAGGTCACCTCTGAAACCGGGTTATGGCTCCGGGAGGCATGGTTGCAAATCCGACATTCCTGATTCGCGACGGACCGGCTCAGCTCCTCTTTGAACCAAATCGGTGTGAAGTGAATCACGTTTGTTCGTTCACCGACTTTCACATGAACGGCCGTGCAAGTCAATCGTTCAGGAAAAGATTTCCCGAGATTCTTTTTGAGAACTGACCCTCAGATAGATGCGTGAAAAACATGCACATTCCTACTCATGGACCCTTGACTAGGACGACTGTCAATGTCACAGTATTCAAATCCGTGATCCACATCACGTTGATCCACCTGATTTTAGATTCACCGAAGTTCCCTTAGCAGGCTTCCATTGAAGAACGGTGAAAGATTATGGCCACAGCCACCACCCAGCACCCGTCACTGACGACGGGCGAAACGATCGACTTCTGGTCAATGCAGTCCATGAAGGTCATGAAAGACGAATGGCCGCGGCTGCGCTGCAGATTTATCAACGCGAATCCCGACGGCCCCTGGGATGACTTCCGGCTCTCGGAATGGGAAATGGAAGCCTGCGGGTGGGAAGACTTCCACCCTCACTCCGAAACGAACTTCGTCGTGGAAGGCGAACTGTACATCGAGAGTGAGGGCAAGACTGTCGTGCTGAGACCCGGCGATTCAGCACGCGTTAACCCCGGACAGCTTGGCCACTACTGGGCACCCGTCTACGCCCGGATGGTGACAATTTACGGTCCCAACCCCGAGGGTGCAGCGTCGCACTCCTTCCGGTACTACGAACTCTAGGATTCAGCTTCCCAGCCGCTCCCGGCGCGGCGCCCGCGGGTCATCACCAGGATGGCTGCATGCCACCTTCTGCCACGTTCCCCGCATCCGTTCGCCCAAGTGCTTCTGCGCATCTGCAGGTTGGCCGAGCCATAAAAAGCATAAAGATATATCAATCTTTGGCTTGCCGCACAGTGCGCACAAAAGCCTCGGTATTTCAGAAATTTACGTGCCAATATAGCGCCCCGGATGGCATGCAATTTGAATCAGCGGGCTAATCCGCCGTTGCATTGTGCGCCGCCTTATTCAAGGCGCCTGCAGGGATATTCCCGAGGCCGCCGCGGTATTCAAAAGCTTTCTACCCAAACCTCACAGACCAGGCGACTTGTCGCCCAAGGAGACTGTCATGAGTAAAAACATTTCGGATGGCGTTGGCCACCTGGAAAGATCCATCAACTGGAAACAGGGGTTGGCCATTGCCCTGGGTGTGCCTCTGTTGATTCTGCCGTCCTTGGGCTACCTGCCCATGTACATGGCGGCCGCAGCAATCCTGGTCTGGGGGTTGTCGGTCATGCAGGGCTTTATACAGAACGCTGCCTATGCCGAGATGGCTACCACTTTTCCCAAGGCCTCCGGCCTGCCAGGTTTCGCCCAGCATGTCTTCCGCACCGAGAACTATAAGGGCAAGTACGACAAGGGCAAGCTGATCGGCGGCTTCTCCGCCTGGAGCTACTGGTTTGCCTGGAACCCGGTCCTGGCGATCTTCGCCATCCTGGTGGGCGGCTACCTGCACGGACTGTTTCCGGTGCTGGCCGAGACCTTCACCGAGTATCAGCTCTCCTTGATCTCGGGCCTGGTAATTTTCGCAGGGTTGTTCGTTGTTAACTGGTTCGGCCTCAAGGACGGCGCCATCCTGGGTTACGTCCTCGCCGCGGTTTCCCTGATCCCGCTGATCATCCTGGCCGTGGCGCCCTTTGCTACCGGACACGTTGACATGGCCAATATCACCGGCAACTGGTGGCCGGCAGACTGGTCTTGGGACATGCACCACATCCTGATTCTCTTTGGCATCTTTGCGATCGCACAGTGGAGTGCCTGCGGCTGGGAAACGGCAGCCATCTACGCCCCTGAATACAAGAACCCATCCAAAGACGTCCCCAAAGCGCTGTTTTCCTGCGGCCTCATTTGCTTAGTCTCATACGTACTGGTGCAAACTTCGGTGATCGGCGTGCTTGGCGTTGACGGTGTGATGGCGGAGCCTCTCTCGCCCCTGATTCCCGTGGCCCGGGCCGTCTTTGGCGAAGCGGGCTCCGTCATCACCATCATCATGCTGATCGCGGCCATGATCCTCATCATCCAGACGGCTTACCTGGGTTCTTCCCGGGCCCTGCACTCCATGACGACCGAAGGCAACCTTCCCCGTGTCTTCGGCAAGACGAACCGCCATGGCACCCCGTTCATTGCCTTGCTCGTCACTGCGGCGTTCAACATGGTCCTGATTTCCATGGGATCCCTCGCGGCAATCCTGGCGGCCGCCGCCATTGGTTACACCTGTGCCAACGGCATCAGCCTGTTCGCCTACGTCAGGGCCAAGAAGCACCCGGCCTTCGCCACCTTGGAAAGGCCCTTCAAAGCGCCCAAGGGCTGGAAGCATGTCGCCATGCTCTTCGGCCTGTTCAACCTGCCGCTGTGCCTGATCGGCGTGGTCTACCTGAACAGCCAGGAAATCGGCTGGACCTCAACCTGGCTCGGCTTCCTCGTCCTGTCCCTCTACATTCCCATCTGGCTGTACTCGCAGCGCGAATCGCGTGGCTCGAAGGATGAAGCAGTCGCTGTCATTCCTTCTGTCACCAGTTCAGACGACGATGCCGACGACCTGGAATCGGTCTCATCGTATAAGTGACATCGACTGCGGGCCGGTCAGCAGTTCTGCTGACCGGCCCGCAGCCGTGCGGCGCAGGCGCGAGTTGTGAGGATGATGACGATGAAGCGCCACCATCCGCCCAATAGCTGTGGCCCAGGCCGGCCAGCGTGGCAAGGGAACCCGCCACGCCGATTGCCAGCACTACCGTCCGGCATGTTTGAGCATCCTGGGCCAGGACCGGTGCGGCGGCTCGTGGAGCGCGCGGCCGGGGTCGGTCCGGCGGGCCCGGAGCCGTCCGGCGAACCCGAGGAGAAGGACGACGGCGACACTCGCACCTACCGCGGCGGCCGCCAGCGAGAGGGCGCCGGCAATGACGGTGCTCAGTGCAACGAGGCTCCACCCGGCCACCCCAGCCATGGAGGCCGCCACACCGCCGATAACGCTGGCGCACATGACGTCGCCCGCGGATGGCAAGGCGGAAGCCGCTCCCGCCGAGGAAGCGGCTTCGGCCGGCAGATCGGGGGTTATGCCCAGATGTATTCTTCGGCGATTGCCCCGTCATGCCACTTCGCCACGGTCACCATGCGGCTCCCGTCTGCGAACTCGCCGATGACACAGGTCCACTCACCTGATCCGAAGGCGATGGGATGTGCGGTGATCTGAGGTGGCGTGCCACCCGCGGATTCAACGAAAGCCTTCATCGCGTCAATGTGTTCGGTGACTCCGCGGGTTGGTTCCTGGCCTTTCCAGTCCACCAGGACGTCCTCGGTGTGGTGATGGGCAAAGACGCCGTTCCAGTCGGCCTTGTTCCAGCCGTCGAAGTCGAGATCGTCCATTCCCTTGAGATTCTGGCCAACGCTTTCGTCCTGCATGGTGTCTCCGTTCTCCTAGCGCCCCCACAACGACGTCCGGCAGCGCTACCGTTTTGATCTTTGAAGTGGCCCGCTCAGCGGAAAGCTTTCAGCGTTTGGCGTAGTCGGCGAATCCCTGCCAGTCGATGATGACGCAGGGCTCGTCTCCGACCACCCAGGCGTCATGCCCCGGGGCCATGGTGGCGAAGTCGCCGGGCCCGTACTCCATCTCTTCGCCATCATCCATGACCACCTTCATCCGGCCGGAAACGAAGTACCCCATATGGGATGCCTGGCAGCTCTCCGTTTTCGCGATCGGCTTCACATGTTCGGACCAGCGCCATCCAGGCTTGAACGTGGCGCGGCCGACTGCCCCCTTTTCCATGTTGACGAGTTGAAGCTGGCCGGTCTCACCTTCGAAGGGACGGGTCTCCTCCGGCGAATCCAGGCTCATGCGAACTAGATTTGGCATTTTCATCTCCCGAGCTCGGTGGTGCGTTTGGCCATTGTCCGCCTGCGCATGGACCCCCGCAAGGGTCCACGCACTACTGACCGCACAAGCCGACCGGGCTTGATTTATACCCCCTAGGGGTATAATTTGAGAGTTACCGGAAAGAGTCGTCACGGCCCCCGCCCAGGGCACGCCCGAACGCACTGAAGGTCTTCCTCCGCGGTTCAGTGGAGCGCCATCTCAAGTGACCTGACGCTTCCGGACTCCACGGAAACCCGCAATCCGTGTGAGGAGACCAGCGTTATCATGACCGAGCATGCACATCACCGCCATGGGGCCGGAACGGCCGAACAGGTCAAGGACCCCGTCTGCGGGATGACTGTCGACCCGCAAGCCACTGGGCACCACGCCGATCACCAGGGACAGCAGTACTACTTCTGTTCGGCCGGATGCCTGGACAAGTTCGTGGCGGATCCGGCCCGGTATCTGCCTGGAACCGGCGAGTCAACCGCCATCGCGCCTGCAAAGGACGAGGAGCTCGAGTACACCTGCCCCATGCACCCTGAAATCCGGCAGTCGGGGCCGGGTTCCTGCCCGATCTGTGGGATGGCACTGGAGCCGGTGGTCATCACGGCCAAGAGCGGACCAAACCCCGAACTCGCCTACATGAGCCGGCGGTTCTGGGTCGGCCTGGCACTGACAATCCCGGTCTTCCTCCTCGAAATGGGGGGCCACCTGTTCCCCGCGCTGCACGAAGTGGTCCCGCCGCAGCTCTCCGCCTGGATCCAGTTCTTCCTGGCCACGCCGGTGGTCCTGTGGGCCGGCTGGCCCTTCTTCGTCCGCGGCTGGGCCTCGCTCCGGACCATGAAACTGAACATGTTCACGCTCATCGCGATCGGCACCGGCGTCGCGTGGCTCTACAGCGTGGCCGCCATCTTCGTGCCCTCCGCTTTTCCGGAGGCGTTCCGGGGCATGGACGGCAGCGTCGATGTCTACTTCGAGGCCGCCGCGGTCATTGTGGTCCTGGTCCTGCTCGGCCAGGTGCTCGAGCTGCGCGCCCGGGAACAGACCTCCGGCGCCATCAAGGCCCTGCTGGATTTGACGCCCAAGACCGCGCGAAGGATCGGGACCGACGGCGCCGAACTCGAAGTCCCGCTCGGCCAGCTGCAGGTCGGCGACCGGGTCCGGGTCCGGCCCGGGGAAAAGGTCCCGGTCGACGGCGAAGTGGTGGACGGGCGCGCCACACTCGATGAATCCCTCGTCACCGGCGAATCGATGCCCGTGACCAAACAAGCCGGGGATCACGTCGTCGGCGGCACGCTCAACCAGACCGGGGCACTGGTCATCAGCGCACAGAAACTGGGCAGCGACTCCATGCTGGCCCGCATTGTCACCATGGTCGCCGCCGCCCAGCGCTCACGGGCCCCGATCCAGGGCCTGGCCGACAAGGTGGCTTCCTGGTTCGTTCCCATCGTCATCGCCATCGCCGTGGCTGCCTTCATCATCTGGGCACTGGTGGGACCCGAACCCCGGATGGCGCACGGCCTGATCGTGGCCGTCTCCGTGCTGATCATTGCCTGCCCGTGTGCCCTTGGCCTAGCCACACCGATGTCCATCATGGTCGGCGTCGGGCGCGGTGCGGGACTGGGCGTGCTGATCAAGAACGCCGAAGCCCTCGAACGGATGGAAAAGGTGGACACGCTCGTCGTGGACAAAACCGGGACCCTGACAGAGGGACGTCCCTCCGTCACCGGCATCGTTCCGGCAGACGGCTTCGCGGAACAGGAGGTGCTGCGCCTGGCCGCCGCCGTCGAGCAGGCCTCCGAGCACCCGCTCGGCCTGGCCATCGTCGAAGCCGCCCATGGCGCCGGCATCACGATTCCGCCGGTGGCGGACTTCGACTCGCCGCTGGGCAAGGGTGTCTCCGGAACGGTTGAGGGACGGCGCGTGCTGCTGGGCAGTGCAAAGTTCCTGGCCTCAGAGGGCGTGCCGACCGATGCCCTGGCCGCGCGCGCCGAGGAGCTGCGGGCCGACGGCGCGACCGCCATCTTCGCCGGCATCGGCGGACTCCCCGCCGCGGTATTCGCCATCGCGGACCCGGTCAAGGAAAGCACACCAGCCGCGCTGAACGCCCTGCGGCAGGAAGGCATCCGCGTCGTTATGCTCACCGGCGACAACCGCACCACCGCCGAAGCGGTCGCCCGGCGGCTGGGGATCACCGAGATCGAGGCCGAGGTGCTGCCCGATCACAAGAGCGCCGTCGTCGAGCGGCTGCGCACCGAAGGCCGGATCGTGGCCATGGCCGGCGACGGCGTCAACGACGCTCCCGCTCTGGCCGCGGCCGACGTCGGCATCGCCATGGGTTCCGGAACCGACGTAGCGATCGAAAGCGCCGGAATCACGCTGTTGAAAGGGGATTTGACAGGAATAGTGCGGGCCAGGAAACTCTCCGAAGCCACCATGGCCAACATCCGGCAAAACCTCGTCTTCGCGTTCATCTACAACGCGGCCGGGATCCCGCTCGCCGCAGGCATTCTCTACCCCGCTTTCGGCCTGTTGCTCTCCCCCATCGTCGCTGCCGCCGCGATGGCACTGTCCTCCGTCAGCGTCATCACCAACGCCCTGCGCCTGCGGGCCACGAAGATCTGACCGCACCGGCGGATTCGGAAGTCTCGGCGCTCATTCGTATCCAAGCCTTGGCTCACGACCGGCCACCCGGCCCGTGGACCAGCGGCCACTACGGAACGCCGGCCGCCCGCGCCCTGATCATGGTCACGGTGGCCGGGAGTGCCATATCGGACATTCCAGGGTAATTGAACTGCAACTGCGGGTCCACCTCGTAGGTGAGCCACCGCCGCTTCAGCAGATCGTGACGGTCGGCGGTCCTCCCGTATTCCTTGACATCGGCCAGCGAAAGGTGCGCCAACAGCCCGGCGTCCGCGCCCGCCGCCAGGGACACTGTCCTGACTCCCTCAGACTGGCGGCCAAGAGCTTCTTCGGTCCCCAGCGCCAAAGGGGTAACGCCCTTCTGGGTGAACTGGACGTTGTACTGGTAAGCCCGGATCTCCTCCGGCGTCATGTAGTCCAGTTCGCCGGGAGATTTCCTGGCCACCGCTCGGGAGCCGTATCGGCTCGCAACGCTGCTGCGCGGGACCGGGAAGAGGTACTTACCCACCACAAACCCGATGGCGATGGCAATCCAGAACGCCAAGGTGGGAAAATCCAGCCATGATGCCACAACTGCTGCACCCACAGTGCAGGCGGCGTGGCCACCTGAAAAGATGACCTTGGTGCGGCCGAGCCGGTACACACGGCGGGGACGGTCCAGTTGCTTTTCGTGGAATGCCTTCAGCGTGGCAGTCCATTCACCGGCGTTGCTCACCAGTCACTCTCCTCAGTCATGCTGACGACGTCACTGCCGTCGGACGCGGACACCGGAGACGTGCTGCTGCTCGGCCTGGCCGCRGGCAAACCCGGACACCGGTGTAGGACTTGACCGGTACGGCCCCCCTCGCCAAAGATACCCTTTCAGAACGGCGGCCCTGCCGGGGAAGTGGGTAATGACAACGGATAACCCCGCACTACGCCACATCAACAACTCTTGTCATGCAGTTAACTATCCATTCATATCCCCCTCAGGACCCGTCTAACCATCCCCCCTAGGGTCGGATGCATGGATAACATTTCGCGCAGATCCCTCCTTTCCGCCGGCCTCGGGGCCGGCCTCGTCGCAGCCCTTCCGGGTGCGGCCTTCGCTTCAACCGCGGACGACGCCGGCCTCCGCGCCGACCCGTTTATGCTCGGCATCGCCTCCGGCGAGCCGTGGCCGGACGGCTTCGTGATCTGGACCCGCCTCGCCATTGACCCGGTCGCGGAGGACGGACTGGGCGGCATGCCCTCCCGCAACGTCGCCGTGCGGTGGGAAGTGGCCGAGGACGCCAACATGCGCACGGTAGTAGCCCGCGGCGTCGAGCATGCCCGGATCGAAACCGCGCACTCGGTGCACGTGGAGCTGAAGGGACTGCGCCCGGGGCGCGAGTACTTCTACCGCTTCCGCACGGGCAAGCACATCAGCCCGGTGGGCCGCACCCTGACCAGCCCGGCGCTGCACGAGACGCCGGCGGCGCTGGCCATGACGTTCGCCAGCTGCGCGCAGTACGAGCACGGCTACTTCACCGCGTACCGGCGACTGGCGCAGGACCAGCCGGACCTGGTGCTGCACCTGGGCGACTACCTGTACGAGTACACGAAGGGCGGCTACGTGATCGGCGGCGGCAACCCGCGCGACCACGCCGGCCCGGAGACCGTCAGCCTGGCCAGCTACCGCCAGCGGCACGCGCAGTACAAGGCCGACGCCGACCTGCAGTCCGCGCACGCAATCGCACCGTGGCTGGTGGTGTGGGATGACCACGAGGTGGACAACAACTGGGCGGACGACGTCCCGGAAAACCGGGATGCGAGCCAGCTGAACGACACCACCGAGCACTTCAGGCAGCGCCGGGCCGCCGCGTTCCAGGCCTACTACGAGAACATGCCGCTGCGGCCGTCGTCCGTGCCGGCGGGTGCCGACATGAAGATCTACCGGAAGCTGCAGTGGGGCCAGCTGGCCAACTTCCACATGATGGATACCCGCCAGTACCGCGACGACCAGCTCGCCGGCGACGGCTGGAAGAAAAACGTGGCCGAGCGCCTGGCCGAGGACCGTACCATCACCGGCGCCGAGCAGGAGAAATGGCTGCTGGACGGGTTCAAGAATTCCACGCAGCGCTGGGACATCCTCGGCCAGCAGGTGTTCTTCACCGAGCGGGACCGCGACAAGGCCCCGGAGATCGACGACGTCTCCATGGACGGTTGGGACGGCTACGCCGCGTCGCGCCGCCGCATCACGCAGGGCTGGGTGGACGCGAACGTCCGCAACGCCGTGGTCCTCACCGGCGACGTGCACCGCAACTGGGCCAACGACGTCAAGGTGGACTACAAGGACCCTGCCTCCCCCGTGGTCGGCTCCGAGCTGGTCTGCACGTCCATCACGTCCACCGGCAACGGCAACGGCTCAACAGCCGATCCCGTGATGGCATGGAACCCGCACCTGAAGTTCTACAACGACAACCGCGGCTACGTGAACACCCGGATCACGAAGGATGCAATGACCGCGGACTTCCGCACGCTGGACTACGTCACGACGCCGGGCGCGCCCGTTTCGACGAAGGCCTCCTTCGCCATCCAGGACGGTGTGCCGGGGCTGGTGGCACGGGGATAGCTCCCCTCCTACAGAACCATCCGACGACGGCGGGTCGGCCCGGCATTTCGGGCCGATCCGCCGTCGTCGCTCAGCGCGCGAGCCCCAAAAAGACGGCGAGGGACTGCTCGACCGTAGTCATCGTCTTGGCGTCTACTTGCCCAAGTCTGTGTCCAAGATTGGTCCGCCGCACCGTGGTCAGCTTGTCTACCATGATCTGGCTTTCGCGCTCCAGGCCGGTCGAGGCGCCGGCATCGACTGACGGCCTCAGGAGTGGAGCGTTGGTCAGTTGGGACGTCAGCGGCAAAAGCGTGACGGACTCCACGGCCTCAAACAAGTCGTCCTGAATTATGAGCGCTGGCCTGGGTTTCTGTGCATAAGTTCCGCCTGAAACTGTCCACAACTCGCCTCGCTTCACTCCGGCCAATCTTCCGAAATTTCCTCGATGAAGTCCTGGTCGTCGCTGGCCCTGTCGGCGGCAGCAACAGCCAGTGCTTGCCGCCGCGCCTCAAGCTTGAAGTCTTGCGTACGGACATCCGGCACCCACATTTGAACCTGCCGCAGGCCGCGCTCACGCATGGCAATTCGGTGGCGTGCAACACGATCCCTAACGCTCATAGTCAATTGTTACATGTAACACCTTCGCCTGTCAGTGTTGCGGCCGGCACTGAAGATCATCTTGTGGTGATCCGCGCCCGGGACTCCGACGGCGCTCATCGATATCGACAGAAACACGACAAAACACTTGACTTATGGACATTCGATGGCGTTTCATGGAAGAAATCAGCAATGATGTGGATCACAGACCTGTTAGATCGACATCACACCTGAGCCAAACCATGAAACCCCCAAGGAGTGCGGATGCACCGCTTCGCCGTCGACCCGGGTTCGACCGACATCACCCCAGTGTCTTTCCACCCTGTCCTCTGGATCTGCGCGGCAGCCGTGTTCGCGGTCATCGTGCTCCAGTCCGTCATCTACCTGCGCGCCATCCGCAAGGCCGCCGGCTCGGTGAACCTCACGGACAAGCAGGTCATCGGCTCGGTCCGCCGCGGCGGCATCGCCGCGATCGGCCCCTCGCTCGCCGTCGCCCTCGTCGCGGTCTCGCTCCTGCCGCTTTTCAGTACCCCGGCCGTCCTGACCCGCATCGGCCTCGTCGGCTCCGCGGCGTTCGACGTCGCCGCGGCCGGCCTGGCAGCCCAATCTCAGGGTGCGCAGCTCGGCGGCCCCACCTACACCCAGAAGGTCTTCGCCATCGGATTCGCCGCGATGACCCTCGGCGGCCTGGTGTGGATGCTCACCGCGCTGATCCTCACCCCCATCCTGGCCAAGGGCGACAAGACGCTGCGCAAGGTCAACCCCGCCGTGATGACCGTGGTCCCCACGGCAGCGATCCTCGCCGCGTTCTTCACACTCGCGTTCACTGAGACCACCAAGTCCGGGGTCCATGTCCTCACGCTGCTCGCCTCCGCGCTAGTGATGGGTCTGTGCATCGCCGCCGCGAAGTTCTTCAACAAGCCCTGGCTGCGCGAGTGGGGCCTCGGCATCGCGATCTTCGTGGCCCTCGCCGCCGCCTTCCTTGTCACAGCCAAGTAGCCCAGGAGAACCGCTCATGTCCTCTAAGACCGCATCCCTCGACGGGCTCGCCCAGTTCGAGCGCACCACGTCCATCTGGGGCCCCATCACCCTGGGGCTCGGCTTCCTCGTCTCCCTCGCCGCCGCGCTCTTCGCAGCGTTTGGCACCGGCCTCGGCATCACCGGCCAGGAGGTGTGGACCGCGTTCGGCATCGTCTTCGCGACGTTCGGCATCATCGCCGTTGTCGAGCCGATCTCCTACTACCCGATCCTCGGACGCTCCGCCATGTACCAGGCGTTCATGATCGGCAACATCGCCAACAAGCTGCTCCCGTCGGCCCTCATCGCCCAGACCGATCTCGGCGAGAAGCCGGGCACGCGCCGCGCCGAACTTATCGCGGGCGCCGCGATCATCGGCGCGGCGGCCGTCCACATCCTCTCGCTCATCATCTTCGTGGGCTTCCTCGGCACGTGGCTTCTCGGCCTCCTGCCGGCGGGACTCATCGCGGTGGCCCGCCTGTACATCCTCTCCGCCGTCTTCGGCGCCGTGACGGTCCAGGCCGTGGTGACCATGAAGAACGCGCGGACCACCATCATCGCCGCCGTGGTCTCGGCCATCGTCGTCTACGGCGTGATCCGGATTGCACCGGCCCTGACGAACTATGCCACCGCGGTTTCGGTCGTCGCTGTCATCCTCGTCGCCTGGTTCGCCCGGAACCGCAGCGTGGACGCAACGTCGTCCGAGGCCCCGTCCTCCATCGGACACTAAGCTCCACCAGCAGAACCGAACCTGAGTGACATGAAAGGCCACCATGACTGACACCGCCACCCTCGCCAAAGGCATTGAGGTCCCCGCAGGCTTCGTCGCCGAGCACGTCGAGATGTACAAGGAGTACCACCGGACGCCCGAGCTGTCCTCGGTGGAACACGGCACCGCCGAAGCGATCGAGGCCAGGCTGACCGAGCTGGGAGTCGAACATTTCCGCTCGGGCGGGACCGGCGTCGTCGGTCTCCTGACGAACGGCGAGGGGCCCGTGGTCGGCTTCCGCGCGGACACGGACGGCCTGCCCATCGAGGAGGCCACCGGCCTCGACTACGCGAGCACCGCCACCGGCACGCTGCCCGACGGCAACGAAGGGCCCACCATGCACGGCTGCGGCCATGACACCCACATCACGGCCGCCCTAGCCGCCGCCGCGTACCTCACCGCGAACCGGGGTGCGTGGCACGGGACCGTGGTGTTCCTCTTCCAGCCGGGCGAGGAGACTGCGTGGGGTGCCAAGGCAATGGTCGACGACGGCCTCTGGGACCGCGCGCCGCGCCCCGAAGTGGTCCTCGCCCAGCACGTGATGCCCGTCGAGGCGGGAAAGTTCTGGCTGCGCGCCGGAAACATGGCCAGCCTCGCCGACTCGTGGCGGATCACCGTCCGCGGGCGCCAGGCCCACGGGTCCCAGCCGGAGAAGTCCCTTGACCCGATCGTCGCCGCGGCCTCGATGGTCCTGCGCCTGCAGACGATCGTCTCGCGCGAGCTAGCACCCATCACACCCGCCGTCGTGACGGTCGGCACGTTCCACGCGGGCCTGAAGGAAAACATCATCCCGGAGACCGCGGAGTTCTCCGTCAACGTGCGCACCCCCGACGAGGACGTCCGCGCCCACGTCCTGGGCTCGATCCGCCGCATCGTCGCCGCCGAGGCCGCCGCCTCCGGCATCGACGAACCCGCCATCGTGGAGATCAACCGCTTCCCGCGCCTCTTCAACGACGCCGCCCACACCGCGCGCGCCACGGCGGCGCTCCAGGCAGGTTTCGGACCAGACTCCGTCATCGCCGCGCCGCTGGGCATGGGCTCTGAGGACGCCGGCTGGCTGGGCGACGCGATCGGCGTTCCCGTGGTGTTCTGGGCGTTCGGTGCATTCCCGGCCGCGGCATTCACCGACGGCCAGGCGCCGGCCGGCAACCACTCCCCGCAGTTCGCGCCCGACGCCGAGCTCGCCGTGGTCAACGGCACCGGAGCCGCGCTGGCGGTGCTGCTGGAGTACCTGGGCAACTAGCCAAACGCACGACGGCGGGTTCCCACCCGCCGTCGTGCGTTCGCCTTTAAGCGGGGCTGCCCGGGGTGATGCCCCGGGCATGGAAGGATGAAGCGCATGCTCGATGACCTCGACCGCCAGATTGTGGCGGCCCTTATCCGCAACGGCCGCGCGCCGTGGCGGCTCATTGCCGAGGTGCTTGGCCAGCAGGAGCGCACCGTGGCCCGCCGGGGCAACAGGCTCCTCGCGTCCGGGGAGGTGCGCGTTCAATCGTTCCCGAGTCCTGCGGCGCTGGCGCCCGTGGACCTCTACATGCTCCGCGTCGATGCCGCACCGGCCGCCGTCACCGCGGTGGGGACCTGGCTCGCCGAGCGGCCGGAGACGCACTGGATCAGCTCGTTGTCCGGGGCGAGCGGGTGCATCGTGGAGCTTTTCCTCGAACAGGACGCCCTGGGCCCCTTCCTTTACAGCGAGCTGGCCGGCCTTGACGGCGTACGGGACTTCTCGCTCGATCCGATCTTCGAGTACTACCGCACTGTCTCGGGCTGGCGGCCGGACCTCCTCACCCTGGAGCAGTACGAGGCGCTCAGCCCTTCCGAACACCCGCAGTTCGCCGCACAGTACATGGAACTCGGGATGCCGCCCCTGGACGAGCCGAACCGCGCCCTCGCCGAGCTCCTGCGCGCCAACGGCCGGATCACAATTGACGAGCTGGCCGCCGGCCTGGGAGTGTCCAAGGCCACCGCGAGCCGGCGGCTGGAGACACTCATCGCCGACGGTGCGGTGTACGTGCGGGCGATCCTCGACCCTGCGTCGATCGGGTATCCGGTGGAGGCCCTCCTGACCGTCCGGGCCGAAGCCCCCGCGCTGGACGCCGCCGGACGTTACGTTGCTGACCTGCCGGCGACGCGCTGGGCCGCGAACGTTTCGGGCCGCATCCTGGTCCAGACCGCGACCCGGAGCCTAGCCGAGCTGCACGCCGTCATGAAGGGGATCGCCGTGCGTCCCGGTGTGACCGGTGCGGACGTCTCGCTCGTGGCCGGGATCTTCAAGCGCAGCACGGTCGCCTACTTCGACGGGAAGATCCCGCCTGTTGGAATAGACGCTGGCAAGTAAGGTAATGCGATGGCCTGCTGCAGGCACCGCAGCAGACAGCAATGGTGAAAGGCGGCGCCCGGGCTGACGATCCAGCCGCTACGGTGCGGGTACTGCGGCGGCCATGGCATTCAACTGCCCGCTCCCTGACCCCGTCTCCAACCCCGACAGGTATTCGAAGAGGGTGCTGATCCCGAAGGTCCACGGTTCCATGTCCTCGGTCTTCCGGGTCCGGTTGACGAGCGTTCCAAGCTGGGGACTGCTGATGGTGACTACGTCGCCCGGCTTGTGCGTAAACCCGAGCCCCTCGGCGTCCCGGTCCTGCGTCGGCGCGAACAGTGTTCCAGTGAAGAGGGCGAAGCCGTCCGGGTACTGGTGGTGACGGCCCCACGCAGCACTGATGAGCTCCTCGAACGGACGGCTGATCCGCGCAAGGCTGTTGCGGCCCTCCAGCCGGTAACCATCCGTGCCTTCAACCGTGAGGCTGATTTCCTCCGCCCGGAGGGACTCCAGGGTGAAGTCTTTATGGAAGAGCCGGATCAGCGGGCCGATGGCGCAGGATGCGTTGTTGTCTTTGGCCATGCCCAGGAGCAGGGCACTGCGGCCTTCCACGTCACGGAGGTTGACATCGTTTCCGAGGGTCGCGCCCCTGGCGTTTCCGGCCGAGTCGACAATAAGCACCAGCTCCGGTTCGGGGTTGTTCCATGACGAGAAGCCGGGAATGCCCACTCCGGCGCCGAAACCCACGGAGGACAGGACCGGAGCCTTGGTGAACACCTCCGGGTCGGGGCCAAGGCCCACTTCAAGGTACTGCGACCACATCCCCCGGGCTGACAACACCCGCTTGACTTCCCGCGCCTCTTCCGAGCCGGGGCGCAGCGTGTCCAGGCCTCCCCCGAGCGCCTCGAGGACCGTCCTGCGGGCCTCTGCCGCGCGGTTGGAATCACCACCGCAGCGCTCTTCGATGACCCGCTCCACCATGCTCTCCACGAACGTCACTCCGCACGCTTTGACCACCTGCAGGTCAACCGGGGCAAGCAGATGGGGCCGTTCCCGGTCCTCCGCCAGTGAAGCGTCGATCAGATCGGCAAGGCTCCAGCGGGGAGCACCACCGGCGTGCAGCACGTAGTCCGCAGGCTTTTCCTGCTCCAGAAGTCCTGCCACAGTGCGGACTTTGTGGGTGAGGTCGAAGACCTCGTCGCCACGGACGCCCACCACTCGCGGCCCCCTCGACGCAGGATCCCACACACGGCCCACCAGGACCGCGGCTGCCCCCTCTGTGGGGAGAACTTGTGCGGGGAGAATCTGCCGGGGATCGGTTGCTGTCATTTGCTGTCCTCTCGTTGCACGGCCGGTTCCCACTCGCCATCCACCCGGCGTCGAATCCGCCAGGCATTCCCGTCGCGCAACGGCACAGGAAGTTGCGACGGCGGGAAGCTGTCGTAGGCGACAGGGCGCATAAAGCGGCCAATGGCAGCGGTCCCCACGGAGGTGGTGGCTGCGGTGGTGGCGGGGTACGGTCCGCCATGGTGCTGGGCGTAGGTCACGGTGACACCCGTTGGCCAGGCGTTCCAGAGCAGGCGGCCGGCCCGCTCCCGCAACTCCGTCAGCAAAACGGACACGTCTTCCTCAGGCTCGGCCTGGACTGTCGCTGTCAGCTGCCCGTCCAGCAGCCGGGCCAGGTCCGCCAGGTCATCGCCCGGGCTGTAACCGACCACCAGTGTTGCCGGACCGAACATCTCCTGCTCGAGGACTTCGGGGTGTTGACGGACTTTCCCGGCAGCGATGAACAGCACCGTTGGTTTGGGCACCTCTGCGCCATCCCCGGGCACCAGGACGTCGACGCCGGACGCTGCCTGGACGGAGTTCAGCGCCTTGCCGAACCCCTCCCGCAAGGCCGGGCTGAGGAGCGGGCTTGGCTGTTTCGAAGCCAACTCCCGGTGCAGCAGGTCACTGATCTCTTCGGGATCCTGCACCGGCGCGAACAGCAGCCCCGGCTTGGTGCAGAACTGACCCATACCCATGGTGAAGGAGGCCGCATAACCGGTCAGGATTTCCTCGCGCCTGGCCTCCCAGGCCTTTTCGGTGACGAAAACGGGATTGATGCTGCCCAGTTCGCCGTAGAACGGGATCGGCGCCGGCCGGTTGGAGGCCCGGTCGAAGAGTGCCCGGCCGCCGGCTGTTGACCCGGTGAAGCCGATTGCCTTGACCAGGGGATGGTCCACGAGGCGTTCTGCCGCTTCCCTGCCAACCAGTGTGGAGAAGAGGCCTTGGGGAGCGCCGGCCTTTGCCAGGGCCGCCGTGACCACATCAGCCGTGCGGATGCCCAGGCGGAGGTGCCCTTCGTGGATTTTGTGCACCACGGCGCAGCCGGCCGCGAGCGCCGAAGCACTGTCTCCGCCCATCACGCTGAAGGCGAAGGGGAAGTTCGAGGCGCCAAAGACACCCACCACACCCAACGGCACGTTGACGCGCCGGATGTCTGGGCTGGGGCCCATCCCCCACGCGGGATCCGCGTGGGGGATGGTCACGTCGAGGTGTTCCCCGCGGACAATTTCTCCGATGAACAGCCGGAGCTGGAACACGGACCTTCGCAGCTCAAAACGAAGCCGGGCCTCGTCCAGGTGTGTTTCCTCCTGCGCCAGTGACACCAACTCATCGGCGTGGGATTCCAGTGCCGAGGCGACTTCCTCGAGCCACCGCGCCCTGACGCGTGGCTCGACGTCCCGGCCGCGCTCGTAGGCCTGGTGGGCTGCAACTATGCGGCTGTCGGCCTGGTCAGCTGTCACAGTTCCTCCCCTGTTTGGCGGCGAAGGCAGCTGTGCCAAACACCTCGGGGTTGAGGACATTGAGCGGCTTCTCCCCCGCGGCCATGGCAAGTATTGAGCCCACCGCGCCCGCGGAAACATCGCGGGTGAAGTCCTCGGTCCAGCACAGCGAGTGCGGCGAGAGCACCACGTTGTCCAGGGTCAGCAGCGCGTCGTCGGGAAGCAATGGCTCGGGTTCGAAGACGTCCAGTCCGGCACCGGCGATGAGGCCCGTTTGCAGGGCGTGGCGCAGGGCGTCGGTGTCCACCAGTTTTCCCCGGCCGATGTTGATGAGGTGGGCGCTTGGCTTCATCCGTGCCAGGGCGTCTGCGCCGATGAGGTTTTCCGTCTCAGGCGTGAGTGCCGCACACAGCACTACGTAGTCGGAACGCTCAAGCAGCTCGTCCAGTCCGAGCAGCTCCACCCCCAGGCCGGCGGCCTCCGGGTGGCGGCCGCTGCGGTTGTTGCCCACCACCTTCATCCCCAGCGGGGCCAGGAGCCTGGCGAGCTCTGCGCCGACGCTGCCGAAGCCCACGATGCCCACCGTCCGGCCGACGATCGGGGCCCCGCGGTAGCGTTCGCGGGCAGCCCAGTCCGAGGTCCGGGTGAGACGGTCCTTGGCCAGCAGTTTGTGCGAGAGCGCCAGCAGGAGCGTGAGGCCGGCTACCGCGAGCGGCCGCCGGATGGCGTCCGGCGTGTTGGTGACCACCACGCCGGCCCGGGTGCAGGCCTCGAGATCGATCGTCTCGAACCCGGCACCGAACCGGGCAATCTGCCGAAGGTCCGGCGCATGGTCCAGGGTCCGGGCATCGAACGCGATGTGGCCGAGCGACAGCACGGCGTGGACGCCGGTGAGATCGGCCGGCGGAATCGGGTCCGTGTAGCTGGGCAGGACGTGCCACTGAACGCCTTGCTCGGTGAGCCGCCGGAGGCCGAGGTCTCCGTGGATGGAACTGCCATCAGGTTTTGCGGCGTCTGCCGTGACCGCGACGGTGAACGGCGCGCGCACGGAGGTTCCCGGCGTCGTCAATTCATTCGTTGCCGTGCTCATGCGTTGGATCCGTTCCCATCGGCGGGTACTGCGGTCTTTTCCCGGATGGGTTCGCGCACCAGCACCGTGTAGGCCACTGCGGCCATTGCGGCGATAATGCCGCCGATCACGAACGAGGGCGCGTAGGAGCCGGTTGCGTCAGCGATCACGCCGGTCAGGAGTGGCGCGAAGGCGCCGCCGAAGTAGCCGCCGAAGTTCTGGATGGCGCCCACGGATGCCACCTGGGAGTTGTCCACGATGTCTCCGGGCATCGCCCAGGCGGCGGCCTGCATGGTGGCAACGAAGCCGAGTGCCAGGGTCATCACGGCGATGGCGAGCGGGAGGGAATCGACGAACGGGATAAGGCAGATGAGAATGCCGGCGATGACGGCCGCAACGGACATCACGTGGCGTTTGGCCTGCAGCGGGTCGCGGCCGGATTTCTTCGAGTAGCGGGTCATTACCCAACCGCCGGTGATGCCCAGGATGGCCGCGCCGAGATAAGGGACTGCCGCGAGCCAGCCGGAGTTTGCGATGCTGGCGCCGCGCTCTTCCTGCAGGTAGAGCGGCAGGAAGACGATGAAGATGTTCCAGATCCAGATGACGCAGAAGAACCCGGCCATCATGCCCCAGATCTGGCGGTGCTTGAAGAGCCCGAGCCAGGAAACCTTCTTGGCGCTCAGCTGCTGCGTGGTCCGCTGGCTTTCGATGTACTCAAGTTCCTCGGCACTGGCTCGCTTGTGCTCCTCCGGGGCGCGGTAGTAGATGAAGAAGGCGAGTGCCAGCACCAGGCCGGCGACGCCGAGGAAGATGAAGATGGCCTGCCAGCCGAAGGTCAGCATGATGGCGGTGAGGATGGGCGGCGCGATGGCCGGGCCCCACTTGGAGCCGCTGTCCCAGATCGCGGTTGCCTGTCCGCGCTCCGACCGGGGGAACCAGTCGGCGGTGAGCTTCGCGGACGCCGGCCCGTTGGGAGCCTCCGCGACGCCGAGCAGGAACCGGAACGTGATGAACTGCCACATCCTGCTGCCCATCGCCATCAGGGCGGTGGCGATGCTCCAGCCGGCAATGGCCAGGAAATACATCCGGCGGGCGCCCAGCTTGTCCACGAGCCAGCCGGCCGGGAGCTGCGCAAAAGCGTAGGTCCAGGAGAAGACTGTTCCCAGCAGACCAATGTCCGTCCGGCTGAGGCCGAATTCCTTGATCAGTTCCGGCGCGGCAATGGAGATGGCGCTTCGGTCCATGTAGTTGATGATTCCTGCGGCCAGTGCCCAGCCAAGGATCCACCACCGCAAATTCTTGATAGTACGCCGCGTGGCCGACTCTTTTGGCTTGCTGGCAAAAGTCTCAGTCTGCACTTTTCACTCCCTCGTGATTACTGGCAGCCCCCGGCTGCACAATCATAGATCCTATAGGGTCTTTGATTAATTTGTGAAGCGGCTCACAATAACGAATCGGACACGCACGGTTTGTTTGCCCTGAGGCTGCTGGAGGAAGCGGCCGGTGCAGACGGCCGGGCCAACGACGTCAGGGTCTACTACAAGGGGGCTTCTCTCAGGAGGCGGGGACAACGCATGGTCACCATTACGTGGACACCAAGGATTTCACCAGGATTGACCCGCCGACACCGGTAAGAAGGGTCCCGGATCCACCGGTGATGATCCGTTTCACGCGAGGACGGGCCAACGTCGTGGAGACCTTCGCCAGCGCATGTACCAGCACGACGTACCAAACCAGCGCGATGAGTACAAAGATGCCCGCCATTAAGGCGTGCTGCCCCAGAGGGGGAAGCGTACCGAGATTGAATTGCGGGAAGAGGGAAAGATAGAAGATGGCGACCTTGGGGTTAAGCAGATTGCTCAGCATCCCCTGCAGGAACGGGGAACCTCCCCTGGATGGCAACTTGGGTTTTGACGCCGCTGCTTGGCGGCGGGAACGGCCAAAGGCCTCCAGCAGGGCGCTGATCCCCAAAAAGAGTAGGTATGCGGCGCCGGCGATCCTGATGACGGTCCCAAGAATTTCGGACGCCCCCAAGAGCGCGGTTACGCCGAACACAGCGAGAAGGGCGAGGATCGTGTTGCCGACCATGATCCCGGTAGCCGTTGATGCCGCCGACGCCGGCCCGCGGTGAGCGTTTTTCAGCACCAGGGCGAAGTCAGGGCCGGGAACGATAACTACGACGACGCAGGTCAATGCAAAGGCAATGAGCTGTTCGACCATAAAGAACTGCTTTCGGAGGGATGGGTTTCGGTCCGTTTAGCGGGCGCGCCGCAGCGCTTCCGAACGGCCGGGCTAGGGGGTCAGCAGGACTTTGATGGCGCGTCGTTCATCCATCGCGCGGTAGGCCTCGGGTGCTTCCTCGAGTGGCATGACGACGTCGAACACCCGGCCCGGGTTGATGCTGCCAGCCAGGACGTCGGCAAGCAGCTCCGGGATGTAGGTCCGGGCCGGGGCCATGCCGCCGCCGATGGTGATGTTGGTGTCGAAGAGGTAGCGCAGCGGAATCTCGGCTCCGCCCGTGGGAACGCCGACAAAGCCCAAAGCGCCGCCCGGGCGGACACTGTGCAGCGCCTGCTCCATGGATTCCTTGGTACCGACGCACTCCAAGACTGAATCGGCCAGAACCCCGCCGAGGAGTTCACGGACCTTCGCCACGCCCTCATCCCCGCGTTCCTCCACGATATCCGTGGCGCCAAATTCCCGGGCAATGGCCTGCCGGTCGGCATGCCGGGACATGGCAATAATCCGTTCGGCACCCAACCGCTTGGCTGCCAGCACCCCGCACAGGCCCACGGCGCCATCGCCGACCACAACGACGGTCCGGCCGGGCCCGGCCTTCGCGGCGAGGGCCGCGTGGTGGCCGGTGGCCATGACATCGGAGAGGGTCAGCAGGCTGGCGCGCAGAGCATCGTCAGGCTCAGTGATTCCAGGGACCTTAACCAGGGTCGATTCGGCCAGCGGGACACGGACCGCCTGGCCCTGGCCGCCGTCGATCGTCAGTCCGGCGTCGTCCTTGTCGCCCCAGCCAGCCAAGTGGTCGCAGGCAACGGTGACGCCGTTCAGGCACTGCGGGCACTTTCCGCAACTGATCACGAACGGAGCGATGACCAAGTCTCCCACGGCCAAATCGGTGACGGCGTCGCCGATGCTTTCCACAAGACCGATGAATTCATGCCCGATCGCAGTGGGGTTGTGGGTGGGCTTCACGCCGCGGTAGGGCCAGAGGTCGGAGCCGCAAACGCAGGCGGCGGTGACCCTCACGACAGCGTCGGTGGGCTGCAGGACGGTGGGGTAGTCGCGGTCTTCGACCCGGATGTCGCCGGGGCCGTGGATGATGGTAGCGCGCATGAAGACTCCTCGGATCGTGGACAGGGCCGGAGTCGAGTTTAGTTCTAATCGGTCACGTTTGTTCATCGGAGCCGCCCCGTCAACGGGAGGGAAGGACCGTGGCGACCGCTTCGACGGCGGAGCGGGGGCTCGTCAGGACGGGCGTCGCGAGCCCGGCCAGCAGGGCGGCGGCAGGTTCCATGCTCGCCTGGGCGAGAACGACGACGTCGCAGCGGCTTGAGAGCGCGAGCGCCGCCTCCGCGACGCGGGAGCGGTAGTCCTCCTCATCTCCCCTGAGGAACGCGTCCCATGCGCCGTCCACCACGCAGACCTCGACGGATATGGCGGATCCCTTGCCCGGGGCCTCCTCGGCGAGGACGCGTGTGGTCGGCTCCACGGTGCTTGTGAGCGCCGCAAGGACACCGATCCGCGGACCGAGTGCGACGGCCCGACGAAGCATCGGCCGATCGATGCGGATCACTTCCAGACCGTCTGCGGACAGCCCCTCGGCGACCTCGCCGAGCGTTGAGCATGTGCACAGAATCACCTCGCACCCCGCCTGACGGAGCTCGGCAATGTGGCCGGCCACGACGGCGCGCACGCGGCCCGTTGTGTTGTCCTGCCCGGCAAGCGCCAGAGCGTCGGGATCCACCCGGTGGACAGTGCGGCTGGAAGGCACGAGCTCCCGGCACAGGGACTCGAACGTCTCCACGTGGACCTGCGCCGTGTGGAGGAAGCCGACTGTGGCTGGACCGTCGGGGCGGAGTTCGGTCATGGAGCCTGAGACTAACAGAGCATGAGAGAGCGTTCATCAAAACCAGCGTTAAATGAGAGAGCGTTCGAAGGGAACCCGCATTAAGTGATAGAGCGTCCGAGGAGGACGGATTGGTCAACCCGGGACACGGCCGGTGGTCCCTGACCAGGGGCCAATCGCCTAGAGTGAAAGCCGACGACGTGACGCACCAAACACGGGACCCCAATGGACTTCTACGCCATCAATTCCCTGCGGGAGAACCATGCAGGCTGGTCACTGCTCCGTGCCCAGAACGCTCCTCTGGCCCTGACGTTTTTCATGGCCGCGTTCACCGCACCCAACCAGCGCAACCTGGGCCGGCAGGAGCTGATCGACGTCCTGGATGATGTGCTGTTCGGTCTCCGGGACAGCGAAGGCGAGGACAGGTTCCCCCGCGCCGCAGGTGAATACCTGGATGACTGGGCGGCCGACGAACGCCAGTGGCTCAGGAAGTACTACGTTCCCGGTAAGGACGAACCCCACTACGACCTCACGGCGGCCGCGGAGGATGTGGTTCGCTGGGTGGAGAACCTGCGCGGGCGGGACTTCGTCGCAACCCAATCCAGGCTCACCAGCATCTTCGCGGTGCTGAAGCAGCTGGTACAGCAGTCTGAGACGGACCCGGAGGTGCGGCTCGCTGAGCTGCAGCGCCAGCGGGACGGGATCGACGCCGAGATGCAGCGGATCCGCGACGGCAACATCCGCGTCATGACCGGCCCCGAAGCCCTGGACCACCTCCAGCAGCTCACCGCTCTGGCCAAGGACCTGCTCTCCGATTTCCGTGAGGTGGAGCAGAACTTCCGCAAACTGGACCGGCAGGTGCGCGAGCAGATCGCCACCTGGGACGGCACCCAGGGTGAACTGCTGGAATCGATCTTCGACAACCAGCAGGACATCAGCAGTTCCCTCCAGGGCCGCACCTTCCAGGGGTTCTGGGACTACCTGATGTCGCCCCAGCTCCGCACCGAGCTGCAGGACCTCCTGCAGAGAGCAACCCAAATCGAAGCCCTGGCCAAAACGGACAGCCTCAACGCGGTGGCCACCCTCCACCAGGACTGGCTGCCCGCCGTCGAGCAGACGCAGGCAACGGTCCGCCAGCTGTCCCAGCAGATGCGCCGGCTCCTGGACGACAAGGTGTTCCTGGAGAACAAACGCATCATGCAGCTGATCCGCAGCATCGAATCCGGTGCGCTGGGCACCCGGGAGGCACCGCCGTCGGGCGCCTTCATGGAGATTGACGCGCCCTCCGTGGACGTGGTGCTGCCCTTCGAACGGCCCCTCTATGAGCCCAGCCGCAAGGTGCTGGTGGACGACACCGTGGAAACGGCCGACGACGCCGACGTGGACGCCTCGGCCCTGTTCGCCCAGTTCTTCGTGGACAAGGAACGCCTGCGGGCCAACATTGACGCCATGCTGGCCGAGGCCGAGCAGGCCACCCTCGCCGAAGTCACGGACGCGTACCCGCTCTCCCAGGGCCTGGCGGAAGTGGTGGGGTACTACCAGTTGGCCACCGAATCCGACTGGGCCACCATCAACCCGGAACAGTCCCAGCAGCTGTCCTGGCAACTGCCGGACGGCACCGTCCGCGAAGCCACCATCGAACAGATCATCTTCGGAAGGCCGGCATGAACCCCGCCACCCCCACCACAGCTGACACTGAAACCCGCACGCCGGAGGAGCTTCCCGCCGTCGTCACCCGGCTCTTCAAAGGCGTCTTGTACGCGGAGAACGATGAGAAGCTGTGGCAGTCCCTGCTCGGGCTGACCTCGCACATGCGCGACTACGTCTCGGTGCTGGGCCTGGACCTGGTCCTGGACGAATCCGAGGGCTACGCGTTCCTGCGGTCCAAGGATGATCCGGACGGCACGCTCCCCCGGCTCATCGCCCGCCGCTCCCTGACCTTCAATGTCAGCCTCCTGCTGGCCCTGCTCCGCCGGCGCATGATGGAGTTCGACATCAACAGCAGCGAGGTCCGGCTCATCATGACCGAACAGGAAATCGCGGACATGGTCTCGGTGTTCCTGCCCGAATCCAGCAACGAGGCCCGCGTCCTGGACCGGCTGGGCACGGACATCAAGAAGGTGCTGGAGCTCGGCTTCCTGCGCAAGCTCAAGGGGCAGTCGGACACCTACGAGGTGGCCCGGATCCTGAAGGCGTACGTGGATGCGCAGTGGCTGGAAGAGTTCGACGCGCGGCTGGCTGACTACCGCGCAACGCTCGCCGGGGAGCCGCCCGCTCCGGCGGCCGCCGGCGGAGCAGCAGGGAAAGGGGAAGACCAGTGACGGCGGACTTGGGCACGGACCTGCAGGAGAGCCTGTTCAGTCTGGATGAAACAGCGGCCGACGGCGGCACTCCCCCGGGCTTCCGGCTGCACCGCCTGGAGCTGCTCAATTGGGGCACGTTCCACCAGGGGGTGCGCACGTTCCGGCTGGACGCGGCGAACAGCCTGCTCACCGGCGACATCGGCTCCGGCAAGTCCACCGTGGTGGATGCGATCACCACGCTGCTGTTTCCGGCGCACAAAATCGAGTACAACAAGGCCGCGGGCGCGCAGAAGAAGGAACGCTCCCTGTTGTCGTACGTCCGGGGCTTCCACAAGAGCGCCCGGAGCGCCGGCGGGGAGTACTCCAAGCCGGTACCTTTGCGCGCCACCGGCCAGCTGACCGTGGTGCTGGGCGTCTTCCACAACGCTGTGCTGGGCAAGTGGGTCACCCTGGGCATCACGCTGTGGGCCACGCAGGAGGCGGGGCAGCCGAACCGCTTCTATTCGCTTGCGGAGACGGACCAGAGCATCGCCGCGGACTTCAGCAACTTCGGCCAGGACCCGCTTAAGCTGAAGAAGAAGCTGCGCGCCGCCGGGGCCTCGGTCCATGATTCCTTCGAGCCGTACTCGGCGGCGTTCAAGCGCCAGTTCGGGATCAGCGGCAACCAGGCCATGGAGCTGTTCCACCGCACGGTGTCCATGAAGCAGGTGGAGAACATCACCTCGTTCGTGCGCAGCAACATGCTCGAGGAGGACGATGTCGCCACCCGGATCACCAACCTGATCCACCACTTTGACGACCTGAAGAAAGCCCACGACGCCGTCCTCCGCGCCAAGGACCAGATCGCCCTGCTGACCCCCATCAGGGACGGCGCCGCGCTGCATGCCGGGCTGACCGCCGAGGACGAACTGGCCCGCACACAGCGCGACCAGCTGCACCCCTGGTTCACGGACCGGAAGCTGCAGCTGAGCCTGGAGCACCAAACAGAGCTGGAACAGACGGGCGTCCGGCTCAAGGAGGACTCGGCCCGGCTGAACGGGGAGATCAAGCAGCTGCGCCGGGACCTGGCCGGGGTGGAGGAGGACATCCGCACCAACGGCGGCGGCCGGCTCGCAGCGATCGACGCCGAGCTGGCCGCTTTGGCCGCCAAGTCCGCCGAGCAGCGGCAGCGGTTCGAGGCCTACTCCGCCGCCGCCGCGGACCTCGGCCTGCAGGCCCCGGAGGACCGTGTCCTCTTCGACGCGAACCGGGCGGGAATCGCCGGGGTGGAACAGGACCTGGCAGCGAGATCGGACGCGTTGCACGAACAGCGCACCACGCTGTCCATGCAGCAGGCTGAACACTCGGCCAGGTCCGGGGAGATCAAAGCGGAGCTCACCAGCCTGCAGGCCCGGCGCAACCTGATTCCGCTCCCCCAGCTGGATATCCGCCGCCGGCTCTGCGAAGGCACCGGGATCCCGGACAGCGACCTGCCCTACGTGGGTGAGCTGCTCAAGGTCCGGGACGGCGAGGCCGCGTGGGAGGGCGCTGCCGAGCGGACCCTCCGCGGGTTCGCCCTCTCGCTCCTGGTCCCGGCGGAGCACTACGCCGCGGTCAGCAGCTGGGTGGACACAAACAACCTGCGCGGCCGGCTGGTGTACCTGAGGATCGGCGAGTCCCCTGCGCCCAGGGCCGCTGAGCCGGGGACGCTCGCGGCGAAGATCGCCATCAAGCAGGGCACCCCGTTCCGGGACTTCCTGCAGGACGAGCTCAGCAGCCGGTTCGACTACTTCTGCTGCGAGAACCTGGCCGATTTCCGCCGCTACCCGAAGGCGCTGACGGCCAACGGCCAGCTCAAAGGCGGCCGCGGCCGGCACGAGAAGGACGACCGCAAGGACCTGGCTGACCGGCGCAATTACGTGCTGGGCTGGGACAACCACGACAAGATCGCCGGGTTCCGCGCCGACCTGGACGAGGTGCAGGGCACCCTGAAGGTGGTGGCCGGCCAGCTGGACCGCGTCAACCAGCAACTGGGGGCGTTGGGCCGGCACAACCAGCAGCTGGGCACCGTCCGTTCCGTCACGGAGTTCGGCGAAATCAGCTGGCAGGCCACGGCCCGCAGCATCGAGGACCTGAAAGCCGAGAAGCGGGCCCTGGAAACCACCAGCGACGTCCTGCAGCAGCTGATGGCCAAGCAACAACAGGTCACCATGGAGCTGGAGCGGCTGGAGGAGAAGGCGGGCAAGCTGCGGGAGCGGCTGGGCGCCAACGAGAAGGACGCGCGGGACATCGCGGAGGCAATCGAGGAGTGCCGGGCTCTCCTGGGTGAAACGCCGGTGACGGACGACGCCGGGGTGCTGGCCGCCGTCGGACGCCTCGCCGAGGCAGCGCTCGGGGACAAACCGCTCACCTACAAGAACACGGCCACCGTGGAAAGCACCGTGCGGAGCGGCCTGACGGACACCATCGACGCACTGTCCAAGCGGATCGCCCGTGCGGCGGAGAGCACGGTCCGGCAGATGGCGGACTTCCGCAACAAGTACCCGAACGAAACCACGGACGTCGACGCTGCACTGGAGGCCGCGGCGGACTACAACCGGCTGCTGGAGCAGCTGGTGGGCAACGACCTGCCCCGGTTCGAGAATCAGTTCAAGGATCTGCTGAACCAGAACACCATCCGCGAGGTGGTGGCGTTCAATGCGTTCTTGGACAGCCGGCGGCAGAACATCATGGACCGGATCGGCGAGATCAACGAGTCTCTGGCGGGCATTCCGTACAACACGGGCCGGCATATCCAGCTGGAGCACCAGGCCACATCGGACCAGGACGTGCGCGAGTTCGGCAGCGACCTGCGCGCGTGCTCGGAGGGGACCATCGGCGAGACGGACCAGTACTCGGAGCAGAAGTACCTGCAGGTGGAGCGGCTGATTGACCGGTTCCGCGGCCGGGAAGGGCTGACGGACCTGGACCGGAAGTGGACGGCGAAGGTGACCGACGTGCGGAACTGGTTCACGTTCTCGGCGTCGGAGAAGTGGACGGAGACCGGCGAGGAGTACGAGCACTTCACGGATTCGGGCGGCAAGTCCGGCGGGCAGAAGGAGAAGCTGGCGTACACCATCCTGGCGGCGGCCCTGGCGTTCCAGTTCGGGCTGGGGTCCGGCAAGGGGGCGGGCCGGAACGCCGGCAGCGGCAGGAGCTTCCGGTTCGTGGTGATTGACGAGGCGTTCGGCCGCGGCTCGGATGAGTCCGCCCGGTATGGACTGGAGCTGTTCCAGCGGATGAAGCTGCAGCTGCTGATCGTCACTCCCCTGCAGAAGATCCACGTGATCGAGCCGTTCGTCTCGCACGTGGGGTTCGTGGCGAACACCAACGGCGACGATTCGCAGCTGCGCAACATGACCATCCAGGAGTACCGCGAGGAGAAGGAGCAGTATGCCCGCTGACTCCTGGACCACGCTGGCGGACCTGCGGGCCCTGTCGCTGAAGGCGTGGAGCAGCGGTTCGCTCCTGCGGGAGCTGCTCGAACCCACGGGACTGTACCCCCGGCGTCGTCCGTTGAAGCGTCCGACGGCGGCGGCCCTCCTCCGTGACTACGCTGCAGCAGGTGCGTGGGCAGGTGAGCTGTTTGCCGCCGCCGGTCCGTTCAGCCTGGAGACCGTGGAGGTGGGCCGGAGCACGATCGGTTCCAACCGGCTGCCCGCCGCTGCGGTGTTTGCGGCGGCCCGGGATGAGATTGGGTTCGTTGGAAAGACAAAGGACGCTGCCCGGTTCACGGAGCTTGCCGAGGGCATGGCGGCCCTGGACCCCGCTTTTCGTCAGTGGGTGCTGCGGCGGCCGCTCAGGCTGCTGGAACTCGGGGCCGATGCGCTGACGGCCGGGCGGGTGGCGCTGTGGCTGCGTGACAATCCTGCTCCAGGGGTTTACGTCCGGCAGCTCAGCCTGCCCGGTGTGCACACCAAGTTCATCGAGAACCACCGGAGGGTAATCGATGAACTGGCGGAGTGTTTGCGTTCGCCGGCTCTCGCGGAGGCGCCGCCCGTTGGCGGGGACCTGCCGGACGTCCCGGCGGAACTGGATGCCCTGCTGGGGCAGTCGGCAGCGCGCACACCCGCCGCCCGTTTCGCTGCCCGGCACGGATTCGTGCATCCGCCCGAACTGGTCAGGTTCCGGATGCTGGACCCTGCTGTACCCCTGCTCGGCGGTGCGCGGGACGTCACCATCACGGCGGCGGCGTTCGGCTCGCTGCGGCTGCCCGTGGCATCAGTGATCGTCACAGAAAACCTGGTGAACTTCCTGGCCCTGCCGGAGCGTCCGGGCTCGCTGGCGATCTACGGCGGGGGGTACGGATTCTCGTCCCTGCGCGACGCCGCCTGGCTGCGTGAGTGCGAAGTCCTGTACTGGGGTGACCTGGATACCCACGGCTTCCGGATCCTGGATGAGCTCAGGGCAGTGCACCCGCACGTGGTGAGCGTCCTGATGGATGAGGCCACGCTGCTGGAGCACCGGGACGTGTGGGGCAACGAGCCGCAGCCCTCCACCGCTGACCTGACGCGGCTGACGGAAGAGGAATTGGCGCTGTACCAGGCGCTGGGGAATGGCGCGTTTGGCCCGGCCGTCCGGCTGGAGCAGGAGCTGATCCGGTGGGAGTGGGCGCTCGAAGGTATCCGATTGCGTTGAAGTGCAGAATGCTACGATTGCT
Organism: Pseudarthrobacter sp. 01T43; assembly: GCF_056398665.1. Classification (NCBI taxonomy): domain Bacteria; kingdom Bacillati; phylum Actinomycetota; class Actinomycetes; order Micrococcales; family Micrococcaceae; genus Pseudarthrobacter; species Pseudarthrobacter sp. 01T43. The sequence continues at coordinate 289,939 of NZ_JBFTPV010000003.1, forward strand.
ACGGAGGTGCGGCATGACTACAATTCCCCACCGCGAATTACGAAACCAGAGCAGCAAGATTCTGGAGCGGGTCAAGAACGGCGAGACCATCGATGTCACGAATAATGGTGAAATTGCAGCCACCCTGATTCCGCCAGCAGCCTCACCCTTCGAGCGCCTGCTCAAGTCCGGCGGCGTTCGACAGGCAGCGCAGAGCCCTGTCGACTTCCGGTTGCTGCAGCGTGTGGCTTCTGACGCCGGCACGGCAGAGATGATCGCTGACCTCCGCGGCAACCGATGATCGTCTACGTGGACACGTCGGCCGCCTTGAAGCTGGTGGTCGAGGAACCGGAATCCGGTCCCACCGCCGATTTCCTTTCAGAAGCCGGGGCAGCGGGGTGATCGGCTTGTAGCCTCAATGCTCCTCCACACGGAACTGCACTGTGCCGCCAACCGCCGCGGCCTGCCGCCGGAACTGGTCAACGCTGTCCTTGACGCATTGAACCTGGTGGACCTGACGCGCTCGGACCTCCTGTATGCGGCGGCCCTCCCGGGAAGACTGCGCAGCGGCGACGCGATCCACCTTGCCGCGGCGATCAGGCTTGAAACGCAGGCCCTGGTCGCGTTCGACAAGGAGCTTGTGAGGGCAGCAACTCAAGCCGGACTCCATACGGTCTCACCCGGCGGCTGACAGGGCTTCCGCCGCGCTCTACCGCTACGTCGATTCAAAGGAGATGCTCGTCGAGCTGATGGTCCACTCCGGTCGGACATCCGTCGGCGATGGACACCCCTGGCGGCTGGAGTGAGAACGCCAGAGTTTGGGCCTGCGCACTGCGCGGGCTCGTATCCCCGTCTGATCGCAGGGCTCCAGCGGGCCCGGGAATCCGTGTCCGACGAATTCGGATCCGCGCAGGAGACTACAATTCGGGGCCTGGCATCAACCGCTACCCGCGTGCCAACGGCACCCTGAGCCCCACTACTGCAACCATGGGCTGGAGCGGCGCCGTCCACCTCACCGGACAACTATTGAGGTAACCAAATGACAAGCTGCGGCCCTAATTGGTCGTCATCGGTGAAGTTAGCCATGAGAGTTTAGATCGAGCGTGTAGTGCAATAGCTTGTGCTCGACGCCGTTCTGCAAGACCGTCTTCGGGCTACCTGCGACTCTGCCAAAGCCCGCCCGCACCAAGACGCGCTGTGATCCAGCATTGGCGAGCGTCGTCATCGCGTTGATGGTCTGCAATCCATGCCCGCTCGCAAAAGCAATCACCAACCTGACCGCTCGTCCGGCATGTCCAAGGCCCGCTGCGTCCCGAGCGATGCGGTACCGAGTGAGGGCGAACCATCCCCGACATCGACCAGGTTGACCCGCCCCACCATCCGGTTCGTTTCGTCCCGCACGACGAAGAAGAAACAGCCTCCCGCTGATTGTTCATCCAGGAGCAACTGATGGCGCGCCTGGAACTGTAAGAAGTAGTCGTCACCGCGGTCCTGCACCCACTCCGCGAAATATTCGCGGTTGTCTCGTTCGAAAGTCAGCAGTTCCGAACTGACTCCGGCGCTCAACGGTTCTATCGTCGTCGAGGTTCCGGATGCATGTGGCATGTCAGCATGCTATCTACCCCAGAAGGGCGGCAGCGTCCTGACCGCCAACACGCTGCCGCGTCGCCCGTGGCCGCGGCGACTGAACCAGTCGAGGCCCTGGGACGGCTGGCGGGACGTGGGAAGGGGCTTGTTTGGGTTAGCCCCGGCGCCCGGTCAGGGTTCAAGCCGCTTGCGCAGGAGGCAGAACTCGTTGCCTTCAGGGTCAGCCAGGACGTGCCACTGCTCGCTGCCTGTCTGCCCGACGTCGGCCGGGCGGGCCCCAAGGGCAAGCAAGCGTTCCAGCTCGGCGTCCTGGTCCCGGTCCACCGGGTTGACGTCGATGTGCAGGGGGAGGCGTCCGGTGTGCGGGTTGCTGCTCGGGCTCAGGATGATGGTTGGCTGCAGGCCGCCGAACCCGGCGTCCGGGGGGCCGATCTCAATGGCACCGTCCTCCCGGCCCAGCTCGACATATCCGAGGACCCCTCTCCAGAACCCTGCGAGGAGTTCCGGATCGGAGCAGTTGAGGACCAGTTCGCTGATACGGGAGACCATGAACGCCAGTGTACTGCGGGCCTACTCGGCGATGTCCTCTGCCCAGAGGTCCGGGTTGTCGGACTGGAAGGTGCGCATCATGTCTACGGAACGCTGATCATCCAGGACCACCACCTCAACCCCGCGGGTCCGCAGGAGCTCCAGCTCGCCGTCGAACGTGCGTGCCTCACCCACCACCACGCGGGGAATTTTGAACTGCACGATGGTTCCGGCGCACATGGCGCACGGGGCGAGGGTGGTGTAGAGCGTGGTGTCCCGGTAGCTCTTCTGCCGGCCAGCGGCGCGGAGCGCCGACATTTCTCCGTGGGCAATCGGATCGGCGTTCTGGACCCGCTCGTTGTGCCCGCTGGCAATGACCACGCCGTCCCGGGCGAGCGCCGCCCCTATGGGGATGCCGCCCTCGGCCAGGCTCTTCCGGGCGGCCTGATACGCGGCTTCGAATGCGGGGTGGGCGGTGCGGTCCAGTTCCGGCGCGGCGGATGGGTGCTGCTCGTGGGTCATGGCGCCATTCTCGCACGGACTGCTTCCAGCACCTTGTCCGCACCGGGCCAACGTGCTCATGGTTACCCGCCCGGATCCGTCTCCCGGCCAGCAGCAGCGGATGGAACGACGACGACGGGACAACCTGCCGCCGTCGTCCTCCGTCAGCGGGGGCGAACGGCGGCCGCTGCCGTGAGGCAGTGCGTCAAGCGGGCGTGCGATCAGGTGCCGCCCCGTTCTCCCCAACCCTGGTGAGCGTGAAGATCCCGTAGCGCATGGCACCGGTGCGGTAGGCCAGGATCAGGCGAGGAATGCCCAGAAACGAGTTGCGGTTGCGTGCGCCGAGGGCCAGACGGCGTGTCTCGCGGTCGACGAGCAGGGCCTTCACGAGCCGGCGAGCGCAGATGGGCCAGGTGCGGGCGACGCGGCGGCTGACATCCTCATAGCCGGTGACCGTAAAGCCCGCCGACATGGCCATCGCCTCGTACTCCTCTCGCGTGCCCATCGAGGGCAGGCGCCCCTCGCGGCAGATCGGCTCGAGCAGGTGGTGGACCTTCCAGCCTCGAGCACCGGTCTCGGCGAGCCACGCACAGATGACGAAGCGGCCCCCGGGCGCCAACACGCGGTGCGCCTCGGCGAAGAACCTGGGCTTATCCACCATGTGCTCGCTCGACTCGATCGCCCAGGCGGCATCGGCCGAGGCGTCGGACAGCCCGTTGCCGAGCCAGTCGCGGACCTGGACATCGACGCCGGGAACCGGAGGCACGGCGGCGTAGCGGGCCTGCTCAGCGGACAGCGTGAAGCCGGTGACGCGGACCCCACGTGTCACCGCAAGGCGCCGTGCGGTGGAGCCGTAACCGCAGCCGATGTCGACGCACGCCTGGCCGGGCCTGAGGCCCAACCGATCGCCGACGGTGTCTACCAGCGCCTCGACAGCCTCACCGGGCGTCTCTCGGCCCGTCACCCAGAGCCCGTGATGGACATGCTCCCCCCACACCCGGCGATAGATGGGATCGAGCTCGTCGTAGTGATCCGCCACCGCCACGGCGTTCTGGGAGATATCCGGGACAATCACGCCACGACCCTACAACGGGCTCCACGCCGCCGGAAGGGTCAACAACCTAGCGCCCCGACCGCTCTGCAGGCGTTCACCCTGCCATGGGCCCAGTCAGTGCCGATGGCGCCAACTGCGTCGGTGGTGGATTCCACCTTGGCGCGGATGTCCGAGTTGGTGCCGCCGGGGTTGGCGCTGCGGGCGAGCGCGGCGACTGCGGCAACAATCGGTGACGCCATCGAGGTGCCGCTGCCGATGTCATACCCCTGGGAACGGTTGTATTCCCTGGCGAGGGTGAACCTGTGGTTGGGGAAGGTGGAGTAGACGCTGACACCCGGCGCTGCCACGTCCACCCACGTTCCGTAGGTGGAGAACGACGCCTTCTTGTCCTTATTGTCGGTTGCCCCCACAGAAATGACATTGGGGTACGCGGCCGGGTAATTCATGCTGGTGTTTCCCCCGTTGCCGGCTGCGGCAACCAGCACCACACCCGCGTTCCAGGCGTTGTTCACAGCGGTTTCCAGGGTGGTTGACGCGCCAACCACCAGGCTCATGTTGATGACCTGCGCACCATTCTTGACGGCCCAGTTGATGCCGTTCGCCAGGCCTGCGCTGGACCCTGCACCTGTGTCGCTGAGGATTTTTCCAGCCAGGATCCTGCACCCCGGGCACACGCCGGCGACGCCAATGCCGTTGTTGGCGGTGGCCGCGACGATTCCGGCGACATGTGTGCCATGGCCGTAGTTGTCGTCGTTGCTTCTGGACGTGGTGAAGTTAGTCCGTGCCACGACCTTCGGGTTGATGTCGGGGTTGTCCATGGCGACGCCGGAATCGAGGACAGCAACCCGGATCCCGGTACCGGTAGTGACGGTCCAGGCTTCGACGGCGTCCACGTCGGCGTCAGATGTGCCCGCAGCCACGGTCACCGTACCGTCAGTGTTCGTAAATGACTGGCCTGTATTCTGCAGCGCGTACTGGCGCAGGAAGTAGGTGTCGTCTGAGGCCGGAGAGACCACGTAGTCCGGTTCGGCATATTCCACCATCGGGTTCCGGCCCAGGGCTTCGACGAGCTGCAGCTCCTTCCCTGCCGGCACGGTAAGCAGGTGCGCGCCGGTGCTGCCGACGTCGGGCCCATCGGTAAGCCCGTGCGGGCGGAGGACGGCTGCGGCCGCGGCGTTGTCGCGGAACTTGACCAGGATCTGCCCTGCCGTGATGGCCGGGTCCGGCGCGGCATTGCCTGGGACGACACCGCCCACGAGGGTGCCAATAACCAGGAGAAGGGCGGCGAGACTCGCCAGCACAAGCTTTTTCATGGGCTAATCTTCCGCGCAGATGGCCCGGCTGGATAGGGGGAAAGTCCCTTGATTTGTTCCCGGCTGCCCGGGCAGTGGCCAGCGGGCAGTGCCAGAAGAACGACGGCGGGACTTGCCTCCCGCCGTCGTCCTTCCTAGGCCTGCACCAACGAATTTCCCCACTTGACGTCACGCAGGCCTGAAGTGCGACGCTACCGCCTCACGCATCTGCGCCACATCAACGTCGCCGGCTGGTTGCTCTGTCAGCACTTTGGTTAGTCGTTTCGGCCAGAGAACGTGAACGCCACGAGTCGAGAACGAGCCCCCGATTAGGGGCCAGTCCGCTTCGACGAAGCACAGTGCCCCGGTGACAGGGACGTCCCCGACGAGGTCGCGCACGACGTCGACCTGTTTGAGCACCCCGTCCACCAGTTTCGTGCAGTCACGCCGGCCAACGAGAAGCTTCTCAACGCGTGGGCGAAGGATGCCACCTTCGATCTTCAGTTCAGGCCGGCCCTTGTACCGCTTGGCGTCAATAACCCAGATCCCACCGGGAGTGATGGCGATGTGGTCGATGTTGGCCTTCGAGCCCGGGATGCGCCGGTCGTGGAGGACAGCCAGGCCGGCTGAGCCCATGGCATTCAGCCGAGCGCCGAGGCGTTCCTCACCGATCGCGCCCCGATCCCAGGCTTTGGTGGGTTGCCTCTCGTCCGAGAGGGCGACGGCAAGGCCACCGAAGCGACCCCACTTCTCGCGGAGCTTCTCCTCGTCCTTCGCCTTTCGGCGCTCATATTCCCGGCGGGCGGACGAACCGGCTACTCCAGAGTCAGAGGACAACGACTCATCAGCGGGTGGCTCGAGTTCGGGAGGCCGGTTTTCCGGAGCCTCGGTGGCACATTCCAAGCAGCGGACGGTCTTCGTCTCGCTTTCGTAGATCGCTTGTGTCCCGGCCGGCAGCGACCCGGCACACAGCCGACACGCTCCGGCGTACCGGAGCCTCATCTGCTTCAAGAGGATGAACTTTGGATCACCGGCACGAATACGGTCTGTTTGTAGGTCACGGCTGTTAGGCCGCGTTTGCGCTTTGCCATGGCTCCATCCTCACCTGGGGCGTGAGCTTTTCGCGGGCGTGCCGCGCGCAGCGGGGCGTTCTTGGCAGGAGCATTTCGACTCCCGAAACTCTCGCGGGTCTTAGCCAACACTTTCTTGTCACGAAGTTAACGATTCTATGATGCCGTCATCAAGATTCAGCGGCGCCCTCGGATCCACGACGACCTGCCAGCTTCGTGGCACCTCTCCATGGCGCTGGGCATCAACACGGACCAGCACAGCCCGCGGCGCCTGCACGACGGCGCCAACATCCTCTCGCTGCTGCTGAAGCACCGGTTGCAGTAGGTCATGCCGGTGCTGAACGACGTGATGTCCGATGATTTAAGTTCCGGCCCCGGGCCCGTCTGCAAGCCTAAACTCCGCGCTAAACGCAGCCAAAGGTACTTTAGTTAGAGTTTCAACAATACACAGTCTTTGTAACTAACACGCAAGATGCCACTCAGGCTTGTCATATTTGGGATTACGTATTGTCGTAAGACCCAAAAACCTTTTGCGTCTGCCATATTTGAGCCATGACAACACCAGAGTTCCCTGGGGCGGGCTCACAGCAGACTTCGCCCAACAACCCATCTCTCGCGCAGGCTGATCACGAGGCGTCAACGCAGACCCTCCCGCATCAGCCGGCGAAGGCTAAAAAGCCGTTGAACATACTGGGGCTCATCGCCCTCATCGCAGCAGCGCTCGGGTTCATCTTCGCCTGCATGCCCGGAGCCCTGATCGTTGGCTGGATTCTGCTGCCGATCGCATTCGTTCTGGCTCTCGTTTCTCTGTTCCTTAAAGACAAACCCAAGGGCATGGGCATCACTGCCTTGATCCTGTCAATCGTTGGAACAATTGTCGGCTTCGTCGTATTTTTCTCCGTCGTCGGGTCGGCGGCCAGCAATGCATTCGGCAGCGGCGACACGAAAGTTGTAGCACCGTCCGGGGATACAGGCGCCACTAACGGCGGGGCAGCGGACGCTCCCGCTGCCAAAACCGGGACCCGCGAGACCCCACATCCGATCGGCTCGGTCATTGAGTCCAAGGACTGGCGCGTTGTGGTCAACTCGGTCACCCTTGCTGCCACAGGCGCTGTTGTCGCTGCCAACCAATTCAACGACCCGCCTGCCGCGGGTTCGGAGTATATCCTCGTGAACTACTCGGTCACCTACATCGGCGATGACGCCAACGGGCAGACGCCTTCGTTCGTGTCAGTCGAATACGTGACAGCGGACGGCAGGACTGTGAACAGCTACGACAAGCCCGTCGTAGAACCGGATCCCATCAGCTCGAACGCGCTCTTTAAGGGCGGCTCGGCAACAGGGAACAAGGCTTTTGAAGTGCCGTCGGCCACCGCGTCTCAAGGCGTTCTCGCCGTCAGGGCGGGCATGTTTGGTGACAAGGTATTCGTGGCAGCCAAATAAAACTCAGAGGAAGTTCGCGAAGCCCCCGGCTGATCAGCTGGGGGCTTCGCTGTGCCGCCCTCCGGAACTGAGGCGGTGCACTCGGGACTACTACGGGTGTACCAGCACGTCACCGCCGTGTCGCCGCGGTTGACGAGGGTGTCGAATCCCCGATCCACCTGTTCCCTTAGCGAGATCGGGCCCCTTCGTATTTCCTGCTAGCCGACCAGAACCGCGAACTTTTCCGGCATTCACGCATGAGGGACTCAACGTATATTTCGTGCTGGAATGCCTTGGAGCACGAATCTGCCGCCATGTGGAAGATTTACGGGGAGAACAAGGGCATTGCCATAACCTCAAACTTGGGGTGACGTAAAGAGGAGCATTAAGATTGACAAACTTTCGATTGCCCACGGAGCACCTGCAGGGCGTTGCTCAAGCGAATATGAACGTCATCTACATAGCATTTGTGACGTTCCTGATACGGTTCCACCTCCGCGATGGGGCCAACAGTATAGCCAGCGGCACCTACACCACGTGTCCGATGCCTTGAGCCGCTATGAAGCTGAAGATTCCGCACAACTACTTTGCCGTCTGGATAATTGCCCCTCGGCAAACCGAGCCGGGGTGCGGCCAAGGTCTCTGTTGCCAGATACTGGGCCTGCACCACTTTTGGGAGGGCTCCGGGGCACAGGCTCCGGGGACCCAGTGAGCCAATTAGGCTGATCCAGTGGAAATCACCCGAATACTACAGATGGCCGACGGCAATATCGACCACGCACCCGCAGAAGGGGACAGCTACGACAACGCCAAGGTGGCCCTTGAGGCCGCTCAACCCGGGGATACCAAGCTGATCGACCTCCACACGGAAGCCTGAGCGGTATGCCCGAACAGAAGCGGACAGCCCCGCACCCGGAATGGGTCCAGATGTACCGGCAAGGCCTCACCACCGCCCAAATCGCCGTCACTACGGGCGCCGCCCAAAGCACCGTCCGCTACCATCTGGCCATCGCTGCCGCGGCGGAACCCTCGATTCGGGGTGACCACCACAACGCCGCCCGCCCCACACCGTCGACCCGGGTCACGACAGAGGGGCTGCGAAACCTCACCGACACCATCGCCCTGTTCAAGTCCGAAGGCCGGCTTCCCTCGTCCAAGTCCCCCTCAGCACGTGAACGGGCCCTGGCCACCTGGCTCCTCCGACGACGCCAGGACCACGACCGTGGCACCCTCTCCCCCACCTACAGCGACGCCCTCCAAGAGATCCCCGGATGGGCGCAACGCACCCGCACGTCCAACGACGAAGCACGTTGGACACGGCGCCTGTACGAGCTCACCGCCTACATGGCCGCCGGGAACGACTGGCCCCGCCACAAGAAGACCGACACCGAAGAAGAACGGGTCCTTGGCATGTGGCTTCACATCCAACGCATGAAATACCGCCGCAACGAATTGGACGCTGAGAAAGAAACACAATTGAACACGGTCCTTCCCCGCTGGCGCGACGGTAGGAAGCGCGGCCGCCCACCCGGAGCCCGGAACATCCGCAAAAGATGACATCCGCGGCGGACCACCCTAAGCTTCACGGCGGTTCCAGTACTCGGCCTGCAGCTCCACGGGGCGGCTACCGACACATGGTCCGACCTGCGCCTGACTGGGTGGTTTTGAAGCGCTCGAAAGTAGGGAAGGTCATGGTGGCCTTTATCCGGTTCACGTTTGTGTTTCCGCGCTAGCTTGGGATTGCCTCTGGGCGGCTCATATATTGGTGAATCCGAGGTCCTGTATTTTCTGCAGGGCCCCGAGGATGACGGCGCTTTGGCGGTCTGTGGGGATGGCCGGGGTTGGCTTGGCAACGAGTTTAAGGACGCCGAGTTCCTTTTCGGTGAACGCGCGGTGCTGCTGCCCGTAGCTGATGGCTTCTGCCCATGCTGTTGGCGGGATCTGCAGTACTTTCATGGTTGCGTTGATTCCGTTGTCTATTTTTTGGGTAGCGGCAGCTTGACGCTGGCGGTCGATCTGCTTCGTGGGGGAAACCAGTGCACTCATGAACGTTTCCGGGAAGCGGATGGGAATCTGCTCAACGAGGTTCCAGCACTCAGCACGTTTGGCCCACTCCGTGACGTTGTTGACGGGACGATCGGGAGAGTTGAGTATTCCAAGGACCAGCCTGCCTGTTTGGACGGCAAAATCACGGACGGGTTTGGGCAGCGACTGGGTCGCCCACACCGTGTTGAAGTCCAGCAGGTGCCCCTGGCCCTGTTTCTCGATTTCACGGGCGATTTTCGCCACGGTGTAGGTGACAATATTGGCCAGGTAGCCCTTGTCGTACCACTCTGCTTTAGCGATATCCGCGCGGATTGTGTTGAACATGATGGCCCGGGCGACGACGCTCTTGAAGTAGAGCTCGTTGAAGTCCGACTCTGATCGTTCCCAGGTGTCCGCCACGGAGTTTGCGAAGGCCATGAAGTTCTTTTGGGCGCCTTGGCTGACGATGTGGGGCTTCTGCTGCCACGAAAGCTCAAACTTTGCCACATCCGTTTTCGTCATCACTTGGTTCTTCGGATTGCGAGCCTCAAAGGCCCTTGCCTGTGCAGCGCCGCCACGTGACTTTTCGTTCAGGTACTGTCCCCGGGTCCGCTCATAGAACCAGTATGTTTGATACGACTTGCCCGCCAGAGCCGGTGCCACGACGCGCCGGGAAAGCTCCTCGATACGGCGGTGGAACGCGCTGTTCGAGAAGAAGTCTGCTGCGCTAACCTTGTTCTGGCTGTTTGCATAGCGGGAGACATCCGGAACGATTTCCTCTGCCTTGGCGGAGTCGACAACGATGAGTTTCATTTGGACGAAGATGTCGGACAGGTCCGGTTTGGGGGACGTGTCTTTCCGCAGGTTGTACAGGGATGCGGTGGTCTGGCCGCCGTTGACAATCTGCAGGTTGTGGATCCCGCGGAGGACCGGCATGTCTGATGAGGAGTCGACCGCCACCGCTGTTGCGGTTGCGGTGATGCCGTTGTTGTAAGCTAGGAACATTTCCGGTTTGGAAAGAGCTGTTGTCTTGATGCCTTTATTGACCATGCCGCGGGCGCTGAGGTAGCTGCGCACGTTGCTTTCGAGCAAACGGCTTCCGTACTGGCCGTAGAGGTCCGCGACCACGTCGCCGGGGACCGATGCGAGGTAGGTTACGAAGTCCTGGCTTTTGCCCTCGGTCTTTAGGACGGGCAGGCCGTTGGGGAGCCATTGCTCAAGATCAATTTCGATTTCTGACCGGCCACTGTTGGACTCCTGGATCTGGTGAAGCCGCTGCAGGTCCCAAATGTGATACTCGATGGGGACACCGTTGAGTTCGGAGCTGACCACGTCCTTCATCCGGTCGCTCGTGCGCGCATCGGTCAGAACATACAGGCGATAGCGGCTGACGTTGCGCCCGCGCGAGCGGAGGTCCCGGGCGAGCTGGTAGGCCACGGAGCTTTCCTCAAGTGCGTCTTCGAGGAAGTTCTGAACGGACTCTGTGAGGAAGTATTCAAGGGACTTGAGCCGCTTCTTGGCATCCGGAGTGGAAAGGACAGCGATGTCTTCGGAGTCGCGCCAGTCGACCACGGCCAGAGAAATCTGGCCGTCAGCGTCGTCTAGGTCGAATCCGTCAATGGCTAGGTTCTGACGTTTGGAGCCTAGGCCTTCATAGTGGAATACCTGAAGGTTGTCGATCTCTTCGACGTCCGAAAGCCGCTCGGACATCAGGTTGGCGAAGGCGCCGGCGGCGAAATCATTTTCCGATTCGGCCCGCGCCCGCACGTCGGACTTAAGGCTCAGGTGGAATTCTTCAATGTTCACAGGCTGATGGCTCCGGGGTCGGGAACGGATATTGATTCGTCTGAGGGGACGGTGAACGTCAAGAAATTGTTTAGGGCAGGGATCTTGATGCTGTAGGAGACATCCACTACGTCAGTGGGAATCTTGGAGGCACGCACGGCGGGGAAGTCAGGGGAGACCGTAAAACCCCGGTAGCCCACGGGAAGGTAGTGGTGTTCGGCGTAGTAAGGATTGCTCTTATCAACCCGGAGTTTTTGCTCCAGTTTGAAGGTCAACCGTTCCAGACTGGACAGGTCGCCGGCGTGGATGTCCTCCACATGGCGGATAAGGTCCACCAGGGTCCAGGACCCTGCTACCTTCACCGGGGTTTCGGTCAGGGTCACCAGAACGAGGTTCATGGATGGCGCATCCAACTGCTCGGCCGAGGAAATCCGCACCGTTGTGGAGTCCGTATGAACCGATTTGACCTCATATACGTGATCCACAAACTTATAGTCCTGATCACTTCCCAAGGGGCCCTGCCAAGCCTCCTGGATCTGCTCGGCGGGGGCATGAATGTGGCCGGAGACGAATCCGAACCACATTTCCGCGATCAGCCCGCGGACCTGCGACTGTGAAAGGGTGTCAGAGTCGTGGAAGGTCATCAGCTTCTTCCATTCCCCCAGTGCCACGGCGAATAATGACAGCCCATCGGCTTCAGAGGAAGCGCCTTTGCTGCGTTCTGCAAGATCCCAGCACAGACTCATGAAAGTCTTCTTGAAGCGTAGGTCCGTCAGGGTGAACGTCATGGCCCACTCCCCGTCGTGCCGTAGACCTAGCTCCACCCGGACAGCTGCCGATATTTCAGGTTTCCGCGGCCGGATCTTGGAGCGCACGAAGAATATGGGTTCTCCCGCGTCACCGTCCCCGAAATGGATCTTCAGGGGGTGCCCAACGGACAGCAGCCGTTGCCGGCCCTCCTGTCGCTGGAGCAGTTCGTCCCATGAGGCCAGGACGCTCTCGGGGATCTGCCTACTCATCGGATACACCGTCAAGGTCCTCTGGACCCATTATTTTGCGGAGCATCGATTTGGTAATCATGTACTCAACATCCTCGGTCTCATCAGACGGATCAGATGACGCGTGCGGGAATGCCAGCTTGATGGCGACAATGGGGTCTTTCGGCTTTCTGTGCCCGGCGCCCTCGTCGTCTATCTCATCGGGGTCCATCCCGTAAATAAAGAGGACGGGCCGCTCCAGAAGCCTGATGTATTCGGGCTCCGGCGGGTTTGCAGAGGTGTTGTTTTCCGCGTACTTCTTCTCCATCTCCAACACGGACCGGGCATCGGCGACCAGACGAAAATCGCTGCGGCCGCCCAGGCGCCGACTGCTGCCGGCCACCGCATACGTTTCGTCATTCAACCCGATTGTCCGCTGGTTCAAAGTGATGGTCCTGGCCCCGATGTTCCGGGTCTGGGCGGGCTTATCTGTTCGGGACCTCCCTGTTCCTGCCATCATGACCACGTCCCAGCTGTCGTGAACTGAGCCGGAGCGCACATGGCGTTCCAAGGCCGGGGAGAACTGGAAGTCTTTCAGGTGCGCCGTGAATTTGCCGAGGAAGTCGGCAACCATCAACCGGTCCACATCAGTCCAACGATGACTGAGGGTCTTGTCCCGGGCCACGTACGCGGCGGTGGTGTCGGCTTCAACCGCCTTAATCAGTCCCTCCACGGCTGCATAGTTGTTTTTGACGTGGGTGGGTCTGGCGGAAAGTTTCGTTGTTTCCGGTGACCTCCCGGAGAAGGAAACACGTACCTTCCACTGTGTTGCTGACTTCATTTTGTTGCGGGCAGTTATCAACATGGAGCCTGGGTGCTTGCGCACTGCTACGCCGAAGTCGGACGGCGTGTACCCGTCGTTGTGCATGCTGACCAGATCGGCCCGGAGTTCTTTCACGGACCGGTCGATATACGCGAAGTTGTCGGCTTGCTCGGCGGTGATCCAGACCCGGCAAAGATCCTCGTAGCCTTCACGGTAGCCAAACCACCGTGCCATCTGGAGCAGCGTGTCCGTCGCTGTGGCATGGCGGAAGAAGTAACTGACCATGAGCCCGTCCAGTGTCAGCCCGCGGCTCAGGACGTCCCCGCCCACCACGATCTGGCGTGCCCGCTGTTTCTGGCTCAACGGCTCCGACGTCTGTCTCTTGTTCAGGGATGAGTTGATCACCACCGGAGTGATGTCGGCAACGGCCGAAGGCAGCTCTGCCAGCACTTTGTCCCAGGTGACGCCAGCCGTTGCATAGTGCCTGGTGTAGGTCTCTTTGAGCTGGTCCAGCACCAGGTTGGGTTGGCCTGAGGCGTAGGTCTTGGAGTGGAGGCCGATGGTGTTCTGAAGATGAGTCAGCTCGCTGGTGACATGGGTGAGCACCTGATCCTGAACGTTGATGAATCGTGAGACATTGACCAGCATGGCCCTCAGCTCATCTTTATCCCCGCGAATATCACGGATGGCGTTGGCGATCAGATACGTCCTGATCGCCTCCCGCAGACTCTCCGGGATTCCGGGAACGGAAAGTGACGCCCTGTGCTTGGGAGGGAAGAATTCCTCGGCGTCGGTCAAATTCACCACAGGATCGGCTGCATGTCCCTCTCCCGGGCTGAAGACCTTGTCCGCCCCCACATAGTTGGAGGGCGCTTGGAGGGCATAGATGTAGTCCTTCGGGAACAGATCGTCCTCAACCTCGCTGTCAATAAAGATATTGGCAAAGGGTGTGGCAGAGAACCCGATGTAGGAGCTGCGCTCAAACTTGGTCAGCAGCTCCCGGATAAGGCCGTTGATGACCGTCGGATCGTCGTCTTCCTTGCTCGTATCGACCGAGGCATAGTCCGACTCGTCATCGAGCAAGATCATCGGCAGTTCGAGTTTTCCGTTGGCGCCGGTCTGTTCCTGGAACTCGTTCACAAGACTTTGGAGGATGGACTTGTTCTTCTTGACCACAAACACGAAGGTCTGATCCGGCGTGTTACCCACGTGGATCATCGATGTCCGCTGGGTTGCGGCGTTGAAGTCCGACCAAACGCTCGTCCTCGCCGCCACCCGGCCCACGAGTTCCCTATTGTTGACGCCGATACCCACATAGCGTTCCGGGGTCGCATCCGTTCCCAGTCTGGAGCCCGGCATGGGTTTGGACATCCCCACAACGCCTTCGTCGACACGCTTCTGGGTCTGCTGGCGAAGGTAGCCGGTGTGGCCGCCGAGAACGACGATCAGCCGGTATCCGGCATCGATTGCCTTATTGAACAGTCCGAGATAGGTTCCGGTCTTGCCGGACTGGACATCACCCAGCACCAGGCCGACCCTGTTCCATGCACCAGCCCGGTGGGGATCGCCCACCAGATCAAGGATGTCATCGGTCAGCACGCCCATATCCTTCACTACGCGCGGAGAGATGCCCTTTTCGTTCACCAGCCAGTCCTGGTAGGCGGTCCAGCGCTGCCATTCGATCTGGCCGCGTTGTTGCTTCACCCACGGCTCATAGCCTTCGCCGGTCAAAACGGTCCCGCGGTCCATGGACACACCCATGGAGGCCTGAATCCGCTGGGCAATTCCGGCCAGATCATCGGGTCCGAGGTGCTTTCCGAACATGCCGGCCAACAGGCTCAGGTTATTGTCGACGATTTCTTCCGTCAAAGCACCACCAACGAGCTGTGATTTCAACATCCGCTCCAGCTGAGCTGATTCCTGGGCCCGCATGTCCTCAAGATGCATCATTTCGTAACTCCCGGTTCAGTAACTTCAGTCAGTAGGGCATTGATGTCCCGGCACCGGGAGAACTGTTCAGCAGCCTTGAACCCGTTGATGAAATCTGCTGCGGATCCCCCACCTACCGACCATTGCCGCCAGTATTCGGCGGCAAGGTCTTTCAGGGCCGTCTCGGTCGTGTCTGGTGACTTCTGCGGTTGGTCACCGCTGAGCTTCACATACGCGTCGGTAACGGGGAATGAGGACTCGATGGCTTTCAACGCAGTGTCAAGGGCAAGCAATTGCTCGGCATTGAGCTGATCGGCAAGGTTTTCTACCAGAGGGTGGTCCCGGTTGATCTGGTAATAGAATCCGTCCCTGCTGCTCAGGCCCAGCCATGAACGCGTCATTCTGCCTTCTGAGTCGTCGATGACGCCCTTATGCCGGAACGCACGTTCGCTGGGCTGGATGATCCGATCAATCACTTGTCTCAGCGCCTGCCGAATGGCAGGAGGTGGACTGGCTGCAGACTTTTTGATGTCCAAGGCCCAAAGATGATCGAGGGTGTTGGGGATGTCCACCTGCACCCGGGCGAGTTTTCCCAGCTCGCCTCGGGGAACCAGCCGGAACCACGTTCCCCAGATCACCAGTCGTTTGGCCCGGTAAATATAGAACCCTTGGTTGTCTCTAAGCGGGCCGTTGGCTTGTGCCTGGCTCCGGTCTTTGACGGACATCTTATTGATGAAAGGCAGCGTGTAGGGCCGGAAGGTGATCTCCCCGCCCTCGACGCGGATGATTTCCTTGTGTCCTCGTTGGGTCGCCCTGTTGTGGGTCAGGAATGGGTCCGCGGGCTCGATGTCTTCCAGATTCAGACTGATGCTGAGCTTGTGCCCGTCTTCGCCTTCGAGGAACCGGTGATAAATGAGGGAAAGATGTTCCCTGGCAGCAGCCATTTTGGCCGTGAAATCTTCGGTGAACCTGGCATGGTCGGGATCCGAAAGGTCGATTTCTTCCCACAGGACGACAGTCCCCGACGCCTTGTCCTCCAGATATCGGGTGTGTGTGAGCTTAGAGAGGTCATCCTGGGAAAGGATATACAGCTGCCACTGGCCTGACTCGGCCAGCCGGTCAAGATTCCACTGGACCCCCACCAGGGTTCCGTTCCGTTTGCTGATCAGTGTCAGGACCCGGCACTGGGAGAGCGAGGCCGTCTTCAGACCGAGACCGAACCGGCCAAGATCCCCGGCGTTTCTGGTCGACCGTGCGTCATGGCCGGCGAGTTTCATTGCGTGGCGCACCCCGGCGGCATCCATGCCGGTCCCGTTGTCGCTGATCGATACGAAGGTATTACCCGGTTCTGCGCTGAAGCGGATGTCAATCGCTGTCGCCTTGGCTGTGATCGAGTTGTCGATGACATCAGCGATGGCCGTCTTCAGCGAATAGCCCACTGCCCTCATAGACTCCATGAGCTGCGGCCCCGGTGGCACAACTTCAAATTCCACTTTCCCCCCAATTTCAATCCTTCGTAAACATATAACAGTGCAGCGACATTGCGCGTCTCGGCCCTGAAAGATGCCGGCGCTGCCTTCCCGGCACCGAGGTCAGGCGAGACAAAGCGGGCTGGCTCCGGGTGGAGCACCCGGATGCCGAAGCCTGCAGGCCCTTTGGATGCCTCCGTAGGTCCCCCCGCAAGCCTTCCCTGGCTCTGCGGCAATCTTGTCAGTGGTGAAACGTACAGTGGCTCCTGGTGGATATCTCCTCGACACCCGGCGGCGTGGCACACCCTCTCTGGGTCGTTCATGCGACAGAATGTCAGGTGAACAACCCAGATAGGACATGATGGACAACGCAAATACGCTCCTCGGCCAGGCACGTGCCCGGTACACCCAACGTCAGCTCGCTGACCAGCTCAACGTCTCGGACCGGACGGTCGCCCGTTGGGAGAGCGGCGAGACGGCCTGCCCGACGATGCTCGCCCCGGCCCTGCGGGAACTGCTCGGGCTCCGCCCGGCCGCCGGGGCCGATGATTTCAGGTTCATTGATCTGTTTGCCGGGATCGGCGGGATCCGCAAGGGTTTCGAGGCCCACGGCGGGCGCTGCGTGTTCACCAGCGAGTGGAACAAATACGCTGAGAAGACCTATCTGACGAACTTCCCGGACGATCAGGAGGAGTCCCACACCTTTGTCGGGGACATCCAGCCCTTCCCGGCCCATGAGGTTCCGGACCACGACGTCCTGCTCGGCGGTTTCCCGTGCCAGCCGTTTTCCATCGCGGGCGTGAGCAAGAAGAACTCCCTGGGCCGGCTGCACGGCTTCGAGGACGCCACCCAAGGCACCTTGTTCTTTGACGTGGCTCGGATCATCAACGCCAAGCGCCCGGCGGCGTTCATGCTCGAAAACGTCAAAAACCTCCGCTCCCACGACAAGGGGCGGACCTTTGCCGTGATCATGGAGACCCTGCGGGAGGAGCTCGGCTACGAGGTCCACGCCAAGGTCATCGACGCCATCAACTTCACCCCCCAGCACCGGGAGCGGATCATCATCGTCGGCTTCCGCGAACCCACGGATTTCAGCTGGGAGGATCTGGAAGTCCCCCCGGTCGGCCCGAAACTCGACACAATCCTGCACCGGACCGACGGCACCGAGCCGTTCCTCGAATGGGACCAAGACCGGTTCTTCGACCACGAGAACGCCGAGGTCCAGCCCAAGTTCACGCTGACCCCGAACCTGTGGACCTACCTGCAGGCCTACGCCGCCAAGCACAAGGCCGCCGGCAACGGCTTCGGCTTCGGTCTGGTCCACCCGGCCGGGACCACCCGGACCCTGTCGGCCCGGTATTACAAGGACGGCTCCGAAATCCTGGTCGCCCAGGACGGCAACCGTCCCCGCCGGCTGACACCGCGCGAATGCGCCCGCCTTATGGGCTACGAGGACACCTTCCGGATCCCGGTCAGCGACACCCAGGCCTACAAGCAGTTCGGCAACAGCGTCGTCACCCCGGTGATGAAGGAAATCGCCCGGATCATGACCCCGCACGTCATTAAAATCACCAGCCAGCCGGCCGTCGCGGAGAGCCTGTCGGCCTGACACGCCCGGCAGCGTACGCCGAGTGCCGCGGCGCCGGGAAACCCTGGCGCCGCGGTACTGTCAGTTCCGCGGCTCGCGCCGGGCAATGATGACTACTTGGGGGATTTACGCATGGATTTCGGGGACCTGGCCGATCACTTTGACGGCGTCGCGGCCAAGATCCTCAGCACCGTCGAAACGGTCGGGCGGAGGTCGAATCAGCACGAACTCGACGGCGTCAAGGCACTCCAGGGCCTCTTCGGGCGCCCGGCCGAAAAGCTGATCATCCCCACGCGGTTTCTTGCGGTGACTGATGACACGGACGAACCTGTCGCCGAAGACGGAACCCTGACCTTCTACGATGCCCGGCTCAACACCCCCAACCGATCCGAATACCGCCTGTACTACCCGGCGTCGGTGGACGCCATGAAAACGGCCCAGCCCGGCGACCTGGTCTTTATCGCCAAGCAGAACACCGGTGACGCCCTATTCATCGTGGCCCCGGCCGGCTCCAGCATCGCCGCGCAGCTGGACTGGCTCTTC
Source organism: Pseudarthrobacter sp. 01T43 (assembly GCF_056398665.1). Lineage (NCBI taxonomy): Bacteria > Bacillati > Actinomycetota > Actinomycetes > Micrococcales > Micrococcaceae > Pseudarthrobacter > Pseudarthrobacter sp. 01T43. The sequence goes on from NZ_JBFTPV010000003.1 coordinate 308,511, forward strand.
GGCACCGACGTGCTCGAACACCATGGCTTCTCCGTCCGCACCGGACTGGAAAGCGGCCACGACAGCCTGGGCCTGACCGCCATGTATCTGCTGGACATGCTCGGCATCGCCGTCGAGCCCGCCAACGATGACTGGCTGGAGAAGATTCTGGCGAAATTCGGGCCCCGCTTCCCCACCTCCGCGGAGTTCGGCGCCTTCGCCCGCTCCACCCTGCCTGATCTGCACCCGGCCGATGACCCGGACACGGTCCTGATGGCTTGGCTGGAACAGGAGGAAATCCTCTTCCGCACCTTGGAACGTCATCTGGCAGCGGACACCCTCGATGCCCTTTATAGTGACGGGCACGTCGACGTGGACCGGTTCATCGAAGTGTCCCTGTCCCTGCACAACCGGCGCAAAAGCCGCGCCGGGAAAGGGCTGGAAAACCATCTCATCGCCTTATTCGCCGCCCTAGACGTTCGCCACACCTTCAACCCGGTAACGGAAAACCGGGCACGCCCGGACTTTATCTTCCCCGGCATCGATGAATACCGCGATCTTGGTTTCCCTCACGTGGATCTGACCATGCTGGGCGTCAAGACCACTTGCAAGGACCGGTGGCGGCAGGTCATCAGCGAAGCCAAACGCATCGATGACAAGCATCTGCTGACACTCGAAAGCCCGATCAGCCCGGCCCAGACCGACGAGATGCGCGACCACCGGATCCAGCTCGTCATCCCCCGGAGTCTGCACGAACCGTACAAACCGGAGCAACGGCAATGGCTGATGGGCGTGGATGATTTCATCCAGCTGGCCCGGGACCGAGATCAGCAAGGGCCTCCTCAGCTCGCGCTGCTCTGAGTGCCTCTGTCACCCGTATTCGAACCGTGCCCTTCGCGGGGAACAGGGCGCGCCGCACCGTCCTAGGTCAGCAGGCGTCCGTCCCCTGGTTGGGTGGCGCGCTCCGTTTTCGCACCACGGCTGAGACGCAGAACTAGCCAGACTAATTTCTGGACGGCTATGGTGACTTTGGCAATGCTGGAATACGGAATCGAAAACAAGAGACGACCATCAACGAATCACTCAGGGCTTACATTGGCTCGTTCACCGATAAACCCGATTCCGTCTCTGGTGAGATCTTTGCGAAGATTCTGGCCCAAAACGATGACAGCAGCCGGCACGGCGTCCTGATTCCGAAGCCAAGCTACGGGTTCTTTCCCGAACTGCCGATCCCCGACCCCGACAAAAATTCAACAGTTGCCTTCTCGGCCCAAGACATGGCAACGAACCATGTCAAAAATCTTTCCTGGATCTACTACCAGCGGTACCCGGAGCGGAGAATCACCCGCGCCGGGCCACAGCTAGATGATCGTGCCCATGGCCGCAGACTCCTCATCCTTACCCGGCTGAACCTCGCCTCGGGTGAGAGCGTCTACTTCGTGGACGTAGCCCTCGAACACTTGGATCCACGGTTTGCCAGTTTGGCCATACTCTTTTTCGGGGATGCTCCAACCAGTCCCGGAGCGTACGCTGTACTGCCGCTCGATGCTCCTCAATTTGTGATCGACCAAGACCTTAACGAGCTCCTGGAACGATTTGACCGGGTGAAGGCCATGGGGTGGATTGACAGCCTCCGGTCCGGCGACACAGGGATCGGCTACACCTTCGAAACGCTTGTGGGGATTGAAGAAAACAACCACCAATTGGCAGATTTTCGGGGCATCGAGATTAAGTGCAAACTGCGTAAGGAGTCCGTCTCGCCGTCGGGAAAGATTAATCTCTTCCAGCTGGCACCCCGTTGGACGCTTCCTGGACCGAATCGTAAAAGACTCGACGTAATCGGAGCACCGAACGCGGGTGGCGTCCTGTCTTGCTACTCGCAGGTCACAACGACCCCGAACAATAAGGACCTGTGGCTCAGTCCATCGTCCTCAAATCCTGCACTTGACGTGTTCAAGCACGAAGACATGATTGGGCAATGGGAGCATCAAAAGTTGGCTAAGCGACTATCGGAAAAACACTCAAGAGCTGTTTTCGTTAGCACGCAAAGCCGAAGCCAAAGTGGCCGCACCCAGTACCGTTACAGCCACCTCCTCTACTGTGAACGTCCCCACATCGATCGTTTCGTGTCGCTAGTGGCTGCACGCCGCATTGTGTTCGAGTTTGCTATGCGTTTGTCCGCGCAAGGGAGGGTCCGCAATCACGGATACCCTTGGCGGCTGGTCGACGAACGCGATCTGGAGCAGCTGTTTGCCCTCCAGGTTCAGCTCCGACAGGACCCTCGATAACCCGGCTACAAACATCATCTTGGGTGGCGCTAAGCGCGTGGCCCTGAGCTACACTAAAGGTCCGTGCAACCACGAGTGCATCCACCTGAAACCTAATGACTGCCCCGCGCGCACGAGCATGAGAACGGGCTCCCCATAATCTGAGCTTCATTCTCACGCGCTGCCACGACGTGTCACGTTACTGGCACAAGAGCGGACTCGTCTCGCCGGCGTGTTCAGTCAGCTGAGGAGTCTTCTCCGCCTTGGCTATGCCACGAGACGGCGGTCTTGCTACAGGCCTTCCTGATCGAGCCGACGGCCCTCCTGCCTGCGTGAATGGCCTCAGCGTAATAACAGGCCGCTTCGCGCCATTCGTCATGTATCGCAGTGTCCTGCAGAAAGCGGACTGCCCGCCTGAGCGTAGCGAGCGCGTTTGCGTCGAATATGGGCCGAGCAGCGGTGGAGTGAGTCATGGTGGACCTTTCTTAGGTGCATGGGGCGTTTCTGCACAGAGTAAATTCCTCCGTGAGATAAAGACACTATCATCCATTTTCATTTTGCACAGGGGAATCTCAGTCGTGCAAAATTGAGCTAGAGTTCTGAGTATGACGCCCCACGACATAGTTGCAGACAAGTCGCAGCTCGTCCGTTTCCAAAACGAGCTTGCCTACCTCGATCGAATGCAGCCGGCGGAGGACGAGGTTTGTGATGACACTGAACTGCTGAATTCGAAGGATGGCATCCTCATCGTCAGCTGGCTATGGCCGAGCCCAATCTACGAACCGGGGTATGATCCGTTCGACATCGCCTCAAGTGACAACCAAACGCTCAGGAGCGCCGCCAAACACTCACCCGGAGTCAAGTCAGAGAAGGCTTGCGCAGCGACAAGACAAGCGTTTGATCGCCAACGTCAGAGGCGGCGCCAAGTCGCCGCACGTCGCTTCGAGCTAATTATTACGACCACAGCACGGGCAGTTGGTTGCCCTGTTGAAGACCTCAAAACCCACCTGAAGTGGTTGACTCCCCTCACCGACCTAGAGCTGGATCGACTGCTCCACGGGTACACACCGTTCCCGTTCTCCGCCATTGTCAACCTTAGTAAGGTGCTCCAGTTGGAGTTTACGGATGCTTTGACTTGGGTCCTGACCGACCCGCAACGTCTTGCGCGTCGCATCGAACAGTCAGTCGTGGCCAGCGGGATCTCTAACCAGCTGCGTTTCCTCACTCTAGAAAATCTCGAGAGCGTAGTAAAGAAACTCCCGCGGGGACACGTGAATGCTGGCCAGGCGCATGAGCAAGACCTCTATCGCGCGCCGCGGCCAGGTGGCAGATATTGGTCGCTATACGAGGCACTCGCTGCAGACGAGAGCGACCATCCCGACTACACACTCGCCGAGATTGACCGCGTCCTCGTTGAGGCCGGCGAGATGCGCCTGCCTGTGAGCGCCAGTGCCGATCGTTCTTGGTGGGCGGGAAGTGGTGCGAAGCCTGAAGGTCGCCCTCAAGTCAACGCATGGTGGGCAGCCGGCTACCGGATTCGGAAGGTCGGATGCGCCCCCTCGTCGGGCAGAGTTACTGCCATAGGCTTCGAGGCTCTCCCCGGGAGGGCACAGTGGCTTGCCAACCCTGAGCGAACTGTGCAGCGGGAGTACCGAGCCCCCGGCCCGGAGAAAGTCGGAATCTACCCAGACATCCAAGGCCTCGTCGCTGCGCTGACCCCCCTTGCAAAGGCGTCGACAGCGCTAACCAAGGATGTCGATCTTGAGGGCCTCACGGCCGCGCTGACCCCCCTTGCAACCGCCCTCGAGCGCATCACAGAGCTAAACCGCTCTCGTGCCCAGCTCGAAGCTAACGTGCCTGATGACCCCAACATCCATCACTTGATTGAGTTCCTCGACGATGCCGGCGCAGCCGACCGCTCCCAGATTGAGCACCACTTCATGCAGATCCAGGAGAAGCCCGTCGACCCGGCCTGGATGACAAACCTGTTGACGAAAGCCAGACGCCAAGGCTGGATCGTCAACAATGGCACACGGAGCCAGCCAAGATGGACAGCAACCGGGCTGATAAATAACTGATAGGGGCTGATCCTGGTGATTTGGAAACTTCACCGGTTGGGCTGTAACACTAGAAATGTGATGGAGCTTGTGGACGGGCTCGAGAATACGGTGTGACGTCTTGGCCGCTAACAGAGGCGTTCCAACCACAGACCCGATGGCTAGGGCCGTGATCACGATCATGGCGGCCTTCGCTCAGTTGGAGCGTGACACGCTCGCTGCACGGACCACGGCAGGCATAGCGGCAGACGGAAAGAAGTCATGGCACAGGGAACTCCGTTTTGCGTGTACACCGAGCTGAAGGCATTGAGCCTGAAGCCAACCGACAATAAAGTTGCTCGAAGCCAGCCGGACGACCGTTTATCGGTTCATGAGACTGAAAAGTAATATTCCGCCGATAGTACAAAATTGGCAGATCCAACTCTAAGCGCAAACGACCCGACGTGGACGGCGGGATAAGTCTCCCCGGCGTGCTCAGCTAGCTATATCCAGCTCACGGCAGTTGACTGAGGCCTGCGGCACGTCCTCCCGGTTTGTACCCTTTGCCCGAAAGCCGTAGGTCGAGGACCATTCCCGGGAGCAAAAAAGAAGTCGTGGAGTGGCACGAGGGCTGGTGCAACGCAACTACTCTGTCGAACCCATACTCCGCACCACGATCTCACCAGGATCACGGACACGATCGCCCTCCGAACGCCAGTGTTGCCATCGGGCCTTGACGTGCTCTCGACGATCTTCAGACATCCATGGAGCACGAGCGAGCGCTTTGGAAGGATCCCTCATAATGACCGCCTCGTCCATGGTGTCAGGCCCTGTTTCGAATGTCGGTGGGACGGAGTGCAATACCGGGCCCCGGTCTTCTTTCATGGTGATGGTTGTACAGTCTTTGGCCTTCTGATTGGGCTTGAGGGAGTCAAAGGTGTAGAAGTATTCGTCCCGTCGCGCCAGAAAGCCCCGCTTCTTGCGCAGCGCGTTTGGATTCGAATGCCGCGAATGGGCAGGGTCAAACTCCGAAGCACGTCCGTAGATCAATACGAACTGGGGCTCAAGCGTGCGGTGGTCAAACTCACTTGAAACATAAGTCTTCCTAAAGATCGACTGATTTTCAGGTTCTGAGAACCAGACTTTCCAGTCCGCGAACTGGTCTAGCGCCGCTGTGAGCTCACTACTCGGCCGGCCGTTTAGATTGAACCAAGGACGGCTCGGCTTTTCAATTTCTATGCAAATAGGCGTAACGAGGCCAGTTGCCGAAGTCACCCACATAAAATCAGGTCGACGTGACCGGTTCAGTCCTTTAAGGGGCGGTTCCCGGAAGACGCCGCTTAGCCTCGGCCCATGATGTCCGCCCGGTCCCACGTCACCAAACGACCCAGGAAGAAGGGAGGGGTGTGCCTCTAGGAAGGACTGCACTTTGGATTCTTTCGGGTCGCTGTCAAGAAGCTCCGCCCACTCCTTAGTCAATCTGGCCGTATAGTCGTCCCACGACATCGCCCTAGGGCGATCCCTTGGCAGATCGCAATTCAACTCAGTCCAGACTGTCACTTAGTACCTTTCGTTCTTGCCGGGTCACGACCTTCGGAGACCAAACGCATGTGGCGCTGTCGGTCACAATTCAGAAGCACGCGCCAGCCCTCGCGTTAGAGTGGGGTGTAGCAAACAGTCAAGTAGCCGATTGGGGCGGATCATATTGTCCAGTGAGTTCCCGCAACACACAAGTCTAACCTCCGATGCGGTCAGGGATTATGCGGAGAAAATTGGCGGAGCTCATGGGATTTATGATTCCCAAGGGCGGGCCGATATTGCTCGGCTGTTGCAGCGCTTAGGCGGGACCCTAGAGACAAGGGACTCTGCGGAGTCCCTCCATGTACGCGGGATCGGTGACTTCACCGTATACATTCCTACGCACACGTCATCAAGACGAGATCGCTTCACTATCGCCCATGAGATAGCCCACTACTTCCTTCACTACCGTCTGCCCGAGGCTCAGGGCGAGCGGACCTACGCCCGCGGCGGCATACACCGGTCGGAAACCGAGGCAAATACTTTCGCCGCATCTCTCCTGATGCCTGCAGCAGCTTTCATAAAGGCATACAACGAGCTGGGCGGAGACCCTTGGGCCCTCGCTTCGCGATTCGATGTTTCCCCATCGGCAGCTGAAGTTCGAAGTTCAGTCTTGGGGCTACGTTGAGCGCTCGAGCGCCCCGATCAATTCTCTTCCTGTCTTGTGACCTAGTCGGCTCGACCAACTACAAACAGTCAAGAAACAATTGGCGCCGCGCATTCCTTCAGTTCTATCGCGAGTTCCCACAGACCCTAGCCATGATCCTCAAAGAGATGAATGTCTCGGTAAAGCCAGTTCTTTGGAAGCCAGTCGGTGACGAATTGATATTCAAGGCGGAGGTTAGGCGGGAGCGGGACGTCCAGCTTCTCATCGAGGCTTGGCTGAAGGCGATGAAGCAGTACGAACTCACATCGTTGGATGGCGAAGGACTAGCAACCAAGGGGGGAGCCTTCTTGGCAACCTTTCCCGGCCCAGATAGCGAGGTCGCCATCCCGATTGATCCCGAAAACGAGTCGAGCGACAAGGAAGTAGAGGACCTCAACCGCGAAGCCCTCGCCTCCAACAGCGCGGAGTATCTCTACGACTTCTTCGGCCCAAGTATTGACACTGGCTTCCGAGTTTTTTCCGCATGCAGTCAGCGCTACTTCACTTTGTCGCTGGAAGCGGCGTGGATCTTCGCCAGAGCGAGTACGAGCAGCAGCCTAGGGCAATATGATGGTTTGATCTTCATGGGGAGCCGGAGTTTCAAAGGCGTCTGGCACGGTAGGGAGTACCCGCTGTTCGCCATCGACCGCGAGTCAGAAGACCATGTACACAAGCAGCTCAGGAAGCTCGGGGCAGACCCTCACGCCACGGCTCAGCAGATCGAGGAGCTGGCGATTGCGTGCCACAACGCGGAAAATTGGACATTCAAAATCTACCTCCCCGACTCCGAAATCTCCCACTTTACGACTATCCCTGAGGACCCTGAAAGCTTTCCAGGGAACGCAATGATCGGGTCGGAGTCCCCGGCGCCGCCCGGGGACTGGGGAAGCGAAGCTTTGCCGGCTATGGCTGCAACCAGTTAGGCCTTTGATCGCTCGGAAGATGAGGACCGGGCACTATCAAAGCCTCCCGTCTGTGATGTCAGTGAAGCACGCTGGCATTTACCGCACCCCGGTATGGCCAACTCGGCTCCGAGATCCTTCCCTCCATTGGTGCGTGGAAAGCTCCATGCAGTCGATGTTCCCGGTCTGGCCGCACTTTTAAGCTCGTTGTTACAGGGCGTAAGACGCCTGTTCCAACGCCTGTTCCAACGCCTGTTCCAACGCCTGTTCCGAAAGCTAGAAACCTCGAACGCCCAGTCAGTCTGCCGAGCGATGCGTAGAGACCACCCCGGTACGCATCGCGAAGGGCGCGCCCGGCCAAGCCAGACGCGCCCCTCCGTGCGCACCGAACCCTTGAAATGGGTCGCGGCGCCTAATTCAGTCGATAAGCACCGGCTGCTTGGCACCATCCGATTCGACAACCGGCGAAACCTTGCCGGAACGGTGGTGCAGCCAGTTCGCCACCGCCAGCAGCGCCACGAGACCGAAAGTGCTCAGGAGCTGGGGACGGGAATCCTCGCCGATGAACCCCACCGTGAAGATCGCCGCCAGTATGACCAGACCAAAGCCCGTGAGCCACGGGAAGCCGGGCATCCGCAACGGAAGCTCCGTTCCGTCGCGGTCGGCGCGGAGGCGCAGCGCGAGCTGGGCGAGGAGCGCGGAAGTCCATACCAGCAGGCAGGTCGAGCCCACGATGTTGAGCAGGACGGGAAGGACCTTCTCGGGGAAGGCCAGCTCCAGCACCACCGTGACAACGCCGAAGGCGACGCTGGCCAGGACTGCAACAACCGGGACGCGGGCCCTGGACACCGAGGCAAGCAGGCGGGGCGCTTCGCCGCGCTCGGCCAGGGAGTACGCCATCCGGGAGGCGCCGTAGAGGTTGGCGTTGAGGGCGGACAGCAGTGCTGCGACTGCCACCAGGGTGATGGCGGTGGCTGCGCCGGGCATTCCCGCAGCGTCCAACACCGCGGCGAACGGGCTCTTCAGGCCTGCCGAACCGACGGGAACCACGGCAGCGATGACGAAGATGGCGCCGATGTAGAAGATGAGGATGCGCCACAGCACGGTACGGACTGCCTTCTTCACACTGCGGGCCGGCTCTGCGGTCTCGGCTGCCGCTACGGAGACGATCTCGGTGCCGCCGAACGCGAACGCCACCACGAAGAGAGCCGTGGCAATGCCGGCGAAACCGCTGGGTGCGAAGCCGGCACCGGTGAAGTTGGACAGGCCCGGCGACTGGACGCCCGGCAGCCAGCCGAAGAGCAGGGCGGCACCCACCAGGAGGAACCCGACGATGGCCGCCACCTTGAGCAGCGCAAACCAGAACTCGAACTCACCGAAGTTCTTCACACTGGTGAGGTTCACGGCGGTGAGCACCACGATGAACACGAAGGCCATCAGCCACACCGGCAGGGCCGGGAAGATCGTGGCCAGCAGGCCCGCCGCACCGAGCGCTTCGGCCGCGATGACCACCACAAGCTGCAGCCACCAGAGCCAGCCCACCGTGGCACCGGCCACCGGCCCGTAGGCCTTGGCGGTATAGACGGAGAAGGCGCCGCTGTCCGGGTTGGCGGCGGCCATCTCGCCGAGCGCCCACATCACCAGGATGATGAGGGTGCCGGCCACGAGGTAGGAGATCAGCACCGCCGGACCGGCGGCCTGGATGCCGGCGCCGGAGCCGATAAACAGGCCCGCGCCGATGGCGCTTCCCAGGCCCATCATGGTCAGCTGGCGGGGTTTAAGGGCCGCGCCGAGGGCGCGGGCAGACGTCTTTGTCTGTTGTTCCATTGAGGATTCCTCTGGTTGTAGGCGGAACGGGTTGGTAAAAGGTCAGTGAGTGCTCAGGCCGCGTTGGCTTCCAAGAGCCGGAGCACGCGGTCGTTGGAGGCGGGATCGGCAACGGTGATCCGCACGCCGTCGCCCTGGTACGCCCGGACCATGATGTCCGCGAGGTCAAACGCGTCCAGCAGCGTCGCCCGGAGGCTGTCATCGGCGCGGATCCACAGGAAGTTTCCCTGGCTCGGCTGCAGCTTCCAGCCCCGGGCTTCCAGCTCCGCGGCCATCCGGGCGCGCTCCCGCTTGACGTCGGCCACCCGCGCTTCCATCTCCTCCCCCGCGTCCAGCGACGCGACGGCTGCCTTCTGTGCCAGCGCGCTCACGGCGAAGGGAAGGGCGGTGCGACGCAGTCCCTCGGCGATTGCCGGCGTCGCAATTGCATACCCCACGCGCAGGCCGGCGAGTCCGTAGGCCTTCGAGAAGGTGCGCAGGATGCAGACGTTCGGGTAGTGCCGGTAGAGCGCCAGGGAATCGGGGCCGCTGCCCGCCTCGGCGTATTCCACGTAGGCCTCGTCAATCACCACGAGGATGTCCGGGCGGACGGACTGCAGGAAGGCCTCGATGCGGTCGTGGCTGATCGGCACGCCGGTGGGATTGTTGGGGGTGCAGAGCAGGATGACCTTCGTGCGGTCGGTGACGGCCGCGGCCATGGCATCGAGGTCGTGGCCCTCAGCCTCGTCCAGCGGGATGCGGACCGGCCGGGCGCCTGCCAGCTCCACCAGGATGGGGTAGGCCTCGAAGGAGCGCCACGCGAAGATCACGTCATCCCCGGCGTCGCACAAACCGGTGATGATCTGCTGGAGGACGCCCACGCTGCCGGGTCCCACCGCCACCTCTCCGGCCGTGACGCCGAGGTGGCGGGCAAGCCGTTCTCGGAGTTCGACGGCGGCACTGTCCGGGTAGCGGTTCATGGTGCCCGCCGCCGCGGCCACCGCCGCGGCGGCAGCCGGCAGCGGGGCGTAGTGGCTTTCGTTGCTGGCGAGGGCTGCGATGTCCGTACCGGCGCCGCGGCGGCCCGGGACGTAGGACGGAAGTCCGGCCACCGCGCCACGAAGGGTGGGAAGCACGGTATCCGGTGCGAAGAGGAGCTGATCACTGGTCATGAGGACTGATCATGATTGTGACCCGGCCCACAATGCAAGATACCCTCAAGCCATTGGGACTTCTGCTCAACTTCTACTAACTGTGGTGAAAATATGACCATCCCGAACCCCCGCACCCTGGATTCCCTCGACGGCCGGATCATCCTCGCCCTCGACGAGGATCCGGAAGCCAGCGCCCTGGCACTCTCCCGGACACTCGGCGTCGCACGCAACACGGTCCACGCCCGGCTGGCACGGCTCGAGCGCAGCGGCGCCCTCCGCTCCTTCAGCCGGAGGCTGGACCCCGCCGCGCTGGGCTATGACCTGATGGCCTTCCTCTCCCTGTCCATCAGCCAGACCCGGACAGGTGCCGTGGAGGACGGGCTCGCCGCGATCCCGGAGGTCATCGAGGTGCACGCCACCACCGGCGACGCGGACCTCATGGCCAAGGTGGTGGCACGCAGCACGGCCGATCTCTACCGCATCACCAACGAGATCTTGGAAATCGAGGGCATCCAGCGGACCAGCACGGCCATTTCCGTGCTGGAACTCATGCCACCCCGCTACGACGGCCTCCTGAGCCGGCTCACCGAGCAGGAATCCCGCCCCTCCAGCTAAGGTCGGGTGACGCACGCCACAAGTGGGCATATTTTCACTTACGCTCGTACTCCCCTGCCAATTATCCCAATCGAACGCTGTGCTCTTGCCTATCTGAGGTCCAGACCGGAGGATTCCTGCATGACTACTCTTACCGTCTCCGGCCGCGTGGCACAGGTTCTCAGCAGCTACGTCAGCGATGTCTTCGGCGTCATGGGCAACGGCAACGTCTACTTCCTGGACGCCGCGGAACAGCTGGGCCTCCGCTTCTCCGCCGTCCGCCATGAAGGCGCCGCCATCGCCGCGGCCGACGCCTACTACCGGACGTCGGGACGCCTCGCCGCGGGCACCACCACCTACGGCCCCGGCTACACCAACGCGCTCACCGCCCTCGCCGAGGCGGTCCAGGCGCAGATCCCCGTGGTGCTGGTCACCGGGGACGCCCCGAGCGTCGGCGCCCGGCCCCAGGACGTGGACCAGGCGGCCATCGCCGCGGGCCTCGGCGCGGCCACCTTCACCGTCACCCGCGACGCCGCGGGCTCCATTACCCGGCAGGCGGTGGAGTACGCACTCACCAAGCGCACCGCCGTCGTAATTGCCATCCCCTACGACCTCGCGGCGCTCGAGGCGGAGGATGAAGAACTTCCGGCGCCGCTGGCACCGCAGGTAACGGACGACGTCGACGGCGGCCTTGGGCAGGTAGCCCGCCTGCTCGCCGGGGCGAAGCGGCCGCTGATCCTCGCCGGCCGCGGTGCGCACCTTGCCGGCGCCGGTCCGGAACTCCGCGAACTCGCCGACCGCCTCGGCGCACTGACCGCCGGAACCGCCCTGGCGCTCAACCTCCTCAATGGCGAGGGGTACCTGGGCGTGGCCGGCGGTTTCGGCACCGAGACCGCGGCCGGGCTCATGGGCGAGGCCGATGTGGTCCTCGTGGCCGGGGCAAGCCTGAGCCCGTTCACCATGCGGTTCGGGCACCTGCTCGGCCCGGACACCACTGTCATCCAGATCGACACCGCCCTGCAGCCGACGCACCCCCGGGTGGACACGTTCGTCAGCGCGGACGTGAAGTCTGCTGCTTCGCGCCTTCTGCGGATGCTGGACGGCAGGCCTGCGGGCAGCGCGTGGCGCGCGGAAGCCCGCAAGCGCGTGGCCGAAGGACCGGCCCACCACCCTGGCTCTTCGGAAACGGCGGATGGACGGTTGGACCCGCGCGCCCTGGCCACAGCCTTGGACGCCGTGCTGCCGGAGCGCCGCACGGTGGTCCAGGACGGCGGGCACTTCCTCGGCTGGGCACCCATGTACTGGCGCATCCCGCGGCCTCAGGACCTGGTGATGGTGGGGACCGCCTTCCAGAGCATCGGGCTCGGCCTGGCCAGCGCCGTCGGGGCAGCCCGCGCGGTGGAGGACGGCCGCACCCTGGTGCTGGCCTCGGGCGACGGCGGTTTCCTGATGGGCCTGTCCGACCTCGAATCGCTCATTGGCACGGCCCGCAGCGCCGTCGTCGTCATCTACAACGACGCCGCCTACGGAGCCGAAATCCACCAGTACGCTTCCAAGGGCCTGACCGAAAAGCCGATGCTGATCCCTGAGGTGGACTTCAGCGGGGTTGCCCGCGCCCTGGGTGCTGAGTCCGCGATCATCCGCTCGCTTTCCGATTTGTCCGCGCTTCAGGACTGGATCGACGCCGGTGCCAAGGGAACCTTCGTGGCCGACTGCCGCATCACCTCCAGCGTCCGGGCCCCGTGGATGAGCGAGTGGATGGAGGCCAAGCAGGGGGCGAAGGCGGCGGTGGYGGGCTGAATCCACAGCTATCGATTTTCCAGCGGCGGCACGCACACCAACCCTGTACCAGAGATAGTCTCCGGCTGTGAATTCCCGGAAAGTTTCATGATGCACGGTTGAATCAATGATGAACCTTCAACAGGATCGCCCGAAAACGGAAGACGCGAGGACCTGCCTGCAGCAAGAATCCCCAAGGGAAGAAAGTCATTCCCGTGGTTCTCTCATTGACGAAGGGTCTTATTTTGATGAAGTCAGCGAAAAAATACGGGGTCGCCGCAGGCGCGGTTCTCGGCGCAGTCATGATGGCAGGATCAGCAGTGACCCCGGCATTGGCCGAGAACGGGCAACACGGCGAAGGCCAGGGCGGCAACGGCGAGACGTCCAAGCACGTCCTCCTGCTTTCGGTGGACGGCCTGCACCAGAAGGACCTGGATTGGTACGTCTCGGCGCACCCGCAATCGGCGCTGGCCGCCTTGGTGAACCACGGGACCAGTTACACGCACGCCCAGACCCCTGTGCCCTCGGATTCCTTCCCCGGCATGGTGGGCCAGTTGACCGGCGGAAACCCTGGAACCACCGGGATCTACTACGACGACACGTACAACCGGTCGCTCCTGCCCGCCGGCACCAGCGACTGCAAAAACACCGCCCCCGGCACCGAGGTGGCCCTGACCGAGGCTGCGGACAAGAATCCCGACGCGCTCGACGCTGGACAGGGCCTCACGGGTTTGCCCTCCAGCATCATGAACATGACCGGCCAGCCGGGATCCCTGCTCAATCCGGCAGCACTGCCCGTGGACCCGGCGACGTGCAAGCCCGTTTACCCGCATCAGTACCTGAAGGTCAACACAGTTTTTGAAGTCGCCAAGAGCGCAGGAATGACTACCGCATGGTCGGACAAGCACCCGGCCTACGAAATCCTCAACGGCCCCTCCGGCAAGGGCGTGGACGACCTCTTCACCCCCGAGATCAACAGCAAGGCACCCGCGCCGTTCACCGGCGACTGGACGAAGGACAACGCCGCAACCCAGCAGTACGACGGGTACAAAGTACAAGCGGTCCTGAACGAAATCGGCGGGAAGGACCACTCCGGCACCCGCGCGGCCGCGACCCCGGCGATCTTCGGCATGAACTTCCAGTCCGTTTCCACCGCACAGAAGCTCCCGACGTCGGACGGACTCACCGGCGGCTACCTCCCGGGCGGCACCGTCCCCGGCCCCCTGCTGGCCAAAGCCCTCGACTATGTCGATACCGCCGTCGGGAAGATGCAGTCCGCCCTGTCCGCCTCCGAACACGCCGAGGACACCACCATCATCCTCTCGGCGAAACACGGACAGTCACCCACCGACCCGAACCAACTCACCCGGGTTCCGGACAGCACCATCATCGACGGACTCAACGCCGCCTGGAAGGCCGCCCACCCTGGGACCGCTGACCTGGTGGCCTTCTCCACGGATGATGACATCATGCAGCTCTGGCTCTCCGACCACTCCCAGGCAGCTGCGCAGTTCGCCAAGGATTACCTGACATCCCACCCGGCCGCCGGCAACGACATCAACAGCGCCGCCAAGTCCGTGCCAACCTCGGGACTGAGTACCGTCTACGCAGGCAGCGAAGTCGCCAACTACTTCAACACGAAAACCAGCGACGCCCGCTACCCCGACATCCTGGGCATCGCACAAGCCGGCGTCGTCTACACCGGCGGTACATCAAAAATCGCTGAACACGGCGGCGCCTCCGCCGASGACCGCGAYGTGCCGCTCGTSRTCTCCGGCGCCAACGACGAGAAGGCCCGCACCGTCACCAGCACCGTTGAAACCACACAGATCGCCCCGACTATCCTCAAAACCCTCGGCCTGAACCCGAACAAACTCCAAGCAGTACAGATCGAGGGAACCAAAGTCCTCCCGCAGCGCTGACCCACACCATTCCGGTCGCCGGAGGGCTTCCGCAGGACACCTCCTGTGGAAGCCCTCCCCCGTTTCAGCGGCTGAGAGCAGGAGCCGCCGGTGACGCCACCGGCTACGCTTCGTTGTCAGCCGCGAACCCCCATGACCCCCATGACCCCCCAAACCAGACGCTGGTCGCTGCATGGCTGCCGGCCAAATTGTCGTACCCCCGTTAGAGGATGTTCGTATGGGAACCAGTGCGGGGACGGGGACAGGCATGGAGGCTATTTATGCCACCGTTGCTGCTCTCGCCGCGCTCGATGCCGAGGACCATGCCCTCGCCTCCGCCGGTGCTTCCGCTGTGGCCGGGGACGGTGTGGATGTGCTGGCGCGGGCGTACGAAATTCGGCTGAAACGGATGGGACTGGAAAAGAAGCTGGAGGCCCAGGCCGCAGCCCGGAAGGCCAGGTCCGTGGCCGAAGCCATGGACCTACAACTCGCTATGACGCCACCGGACGTGCCCCTGCATGAGCGGACCTACACCGAGATGTCTACGGTTGAGGAAATCGGCGGGATCCTGACCATCAGTTCCGGGGCCGCGTCCGCGTTCGTGGCTCAGTCCCGGCGGGTGTGTGCATTGCCGCCGGTCATGGACGCACTCTCCACAGGCAGCCTCTCCTGGCAGCAGGCACGGATCTTCGCCGACGAGACCGAGGCTTTGGACCATCCCGCCGCGGCCGCATTGGTGGAGCACTTCCTCGACCCAGACGCCCCTGACCCGGCGAGGGGTTGCCCCGCGCCGGAGCTGGTGCCGGCCCGGTTGCGGGCCAGGCTCCGGGGCTGGCGGGAACGCCGCCACCCGGAATCGATTGAGAAGCGACACCGCAAAAGCGCCGCGGACCGGCGGGTGGAATTCACTCCGGACCGTGACGGGATGGCCTGGATCGCCGCATACCTCCCAGCAGACCAAGCACTGGCGATTTTGAACGACCTCACTGCAACCGCCAGAAGCCTCCAAGGCCCCAACGAACCCCGCACTCTTACCCAACTCAAATCCGACGACTTCGCCAGACGCCTCCTCACCAACAGAACCGCCACCATCCCCACCACCGTCTCCCTCCAGCGCGAGGGCGATGCGCAGGAGGACCTGCTTGGCTTGGCCACTCTCGTCGGCTCCGATGAACCCGCGGCAAACTTCGGTAGCTTCGATACCGTCGCAAACAGTGACCGCCCGGACCAGGCCGAAGCGGTGTTGAGCGGAACCACCACGGATCCGGAGGCAGGCAAGGGCCCCACGCCCCGCGCCGACGTGCTCGTCACCGTCCCGTACTTCGCACTCCTGGGCCTCACCGACGAACCCGCAGACCTCGACGGTTACGGGCCCATTCCCGCCTCCATGGCCCGTCAGCTCCTTGCCGGCGGCGCCGAATCCTTCCGCAGGGTCCTGCTCGACCCCAGCGACGGAACACCCCTGGAAATCGGTCGCACCAGTTATCGACTCTCCAAGGCGATGAAAAAAGCGTTGCAGCTGCGGGACGGCAGGTGCGTCTTCCCCGGCTTCAACAACAACTCCCTGGACAACGACACCGACCACCTACTGGCGTGGCAACACGGCGGAACCACCGGAATCAGCAACCTCGCACAGCTCTGCCCAAAACATCACCGCCTGAAACACAACAGCGGCTGGGAACCCACGGCCTCAACCAGAGATGAGCCACCCGGCTGGACATCACCCACCGGCCGCCACTACCAATCCGAACAACCCGACCGCGAACCACCACAATGGCCACCGGGAGTCCTCCAGCCCGAAATCAGTCCCTCAGCAATCATTCCGCCGAAATTCAATGGGTCGGAAATCAGTCCAACCGAAACTGGTTCATCCCAGGTCACTCCGCTGGAAGGGCTGTTGCTCCAGCTTCTGTCCGGATGATGGGCCACATATTCAAGGTGCTCTAACCAAGTGGCGGTTCGACCGACCTGGTCTGTGTCTTCCCCGCACGCAGGGTCCTTCGGCTGGAACTCACGCGCCGCCGTCGTACGCCAGGTCCCGCACTGCGGCACGACATAGGGAAACCCACAGGTCCGCGCCCTACGATGTTCCCCATGAAAGCTGCCCGGGACGCCCGCTCTGCCGCCGTGGTGATCAACGCCGGATCACGCCGAGGGGCGGCACACGAGCTGGCGCTGGACACGATGCGCAAGGCAGGCGTGCCCATCTCCGCCGTGCACCCCGTGCTGTCCGGGGCAGACCTGGCCGGGACGCTAGACCGGGTGCTGGCGGACGGGCACGACCTGGTGGTTGTCGGCGGCGGCGGCGGGACGGTCTCCTACGCCGCCGGCCGGGTTGCCGGCACAAACGTCGCGCTCGGCGTTCTTCCACTGGGCACCGCCAACGACTTCGCCCGCACGCCACGGCTTTACTTCCTCGGCGCCTTCGGCGGTGGACCCGTGGCTGCCGCAGCCTGCCGGCTGGGGTTCATACGCGGCGGAAACCCAGCAGCAGGACCCCGGTTCCATGCTCGCGCTGGTGACTGCCGCCGTCGGACTCTGCCGCAAGTTGTGGGGGGAAGGCGTGTTCACCGCGGATGACGGCGGCAGCTGGCGTGTGGAGGACGGGAACCTTCTGGTCTGCGAGCGCAGCCCCAAATTCCTGGTTGCCGTGGCGATGGGAACCGGCCCAGTGCGGCTGCCCGCCGGGACCGTGCTAGCGACTGCCGTGCCACTGGAGACGGACGGCTGGCTGCAGCCGGACAACGCCGCGTGGGTGCTGCGCGAGTAAGGCTGCCGTCACGCGGGTTCCGGAAGGTGAGCTGACCCTGTCAGATCACCTTCCGCCGATCTCAGCCGCGGACCTGCATGTCCGTCCACACCAGACGGTGGTCGCTGCTCGGGAACGGATAGACGCCGGTCAGCCGCGAGAGCGGGTCAGCCTGGGTCGGCCAGAACACGCCGGAACCGAGCACCGTGGTTTTGCGTGAAGGCAACACGTAGTCAACCCGCAGGTTTCCCGGCGCGGTGTCGCCGAAATCGGCGGTGTCGTAGCGGGGGTCACCTGCATGGGCGGCGTTGGCTCCGCCCTGCAGGGCCGCCGCCTCCACGGCACCGGCGGAGACCGGCAACGGGTCCACCACCTGCTTGGAATCCAGGAGCTGGTTGATCGCGGAATCCACGGAGTCGCCGTCGAACGGGTCTGCGTTCTGATCCCCGACGATGACGAACGGTTCGCTCGGCAGGAGCCCGCGCTTTTTGCCCTGGTCGTCCACGATGTACTGCGACTTGCCCGGGGTGACGTAGTCGGCCCAGAACCGGATTTCGTCGTGGTTGCGGCGGCCATTCCGGTCCTCAGGGCCGTCGAAGGTCGGCGGTGTGGGGTGCGAGGCGAGCACGTGCACCGTTTCGCGGCCCACGGTCACCGGAACGTCCCAGTGCGACTTGCTGGACAGGCGAACGACGTCGAGCTCCTCCGGGGAAAACCAGTCTGCCGGTTCGGGCGTGGCCGGGTTATCCGGCAAGAGCGCCCCCGGCATGTCCTTCCAGAGGAAGTTCTGGAACGTCCGCACGTTCTCCGTGTCGATGGGGTACTTCGACAGGATGGCCATGCCGTACTGCCCCTCGAAGGCCCCAAACCCGAAGGCGTCGTCGCCGCCGCCGACTTTGCCGTCGTTGTTGAGGTCGAACCCGCTGGGGATCCCGGTGTTCGACGGCGCAACATAGGCGTGGGGGTAGCTGACAGGATCTGCCCCGCCCTGGCCCACCGCGAGGTAGTTCTCACGGAACAGGTCGGCCGCGCGCATCCCGGGCACGTAGTCGAACTCATTGAGCAGGATGACGTCCGGGTTGGCACGCTGGATGACCTCGGCCACGGTGCGGGCCTGCTGGTTGTCCGGAGTGCTCAGATCCTTCTCAAGTTCGCCGGCGGTTCCCCGGTTGAGCGACAAGTTGTAGGTGGCCACCCGCAGGTCCACCGACTTGTCCTTTTTGGGCCCGGCGACGGCCGGAGCCACGCCGAAACCAATGGCAAGGCTGCCGAGAACAGTGGTGGTTATTACAGCGGTGAGTGTGCGTCCCCTGGACATGGAACTCCTTGACATCGAAAAACGGCAGTACGAACAGCAGTGCGTTCAACGTACGCATCCCAGATGACCGCAAGACGTCTTTCAGGCGAACGGAGATCAATCCCCGCCGCCCCAAAAAGGAGGCCGACGGCGACACTGGGTGTCGCCGTCGGCCTCCCTTAATGCCCTCGCAGCGCTGTCCCCTGCAGGGCGCCGGACCCTAGGCCGCCGCTGGAAGCGTCACGTAACTGTCCTCGATGGCGCGGGCGGCAACAACGGGAGTGCCGTCTGCGGTGACATAGCTGCCACGGGTGACGGGATGCAGGTTTCGGGCGCCGGCGACGGTGACATAGCTGCCCTCGACGCGGGCGTAGGCGACGCCGTCGGGCAGGGATACGTAGCTGCCGCCGCGCACTGCGGTGTCAGCGACGGAAGTCCCGGCGACGGTCTTGAGGGTGGCTTGAGTGGTGGACGAGGATGTTGCGGTGCGTTCGGTCAGCAAAGTCATGGTTCTCCTTGGGCTTTCACGATGAGGGCCGTACAGGTTCTAGCGCCGCTCAAGCAGGAGGACGGTTGCGCGTTGTGTCGCTTGCCCCGCTGGCCCGGGTATGTTCACCGGTGCGGCACTCAGGGCTACGGCGGCCTGCCCTCAACCTTACGGACTTATCATGAGCTACTCAAAATAAGGTGGGAAGGCTCACGTCCACACGTGACTAGGGCACTTCTCCCCTGTTCGCAGCCCGATTCCAGGACTATTCTCAGCCGCATCAACGTCCACTGCTGTCGAGGAGTCATCATGGCCGGGTTTGTGCAGATCATCGAATTCAAGTCCTCCCGCATCAAGGAGATCGAAGAACTGGGCCGTCCCTCCCGAACCGAGGGGAGCACTGCGCCCACATTCCGCCGCATTATTGCCACGGCGGACAGGGACCACCAAGGGACCTTCTTCACCATCGTCGAGTTCGATTCCTTTGACTCCGCGATGGAGAATTCCGGCCGGCCGGAAACGTCGGAGTTCGCTGCCAAGATGGCCGAACTGTGCGATGGACCCGTGACGTTCCACAATCTGGATGTCATATGGGAGGACACGGGCGACGCGGCGGACAACGGCTAGGAGCCGGACAACTGCCTGCCCGCACGGGGGTCATGTACCGGCGGCGGACCGGCGCCTAACGCACCGGTTCACCGCGGTACCCGCACCCACCACTCACTGATCCGGCCGCACGCAAACCCTAGTCACGTGACCCGGCCGGCGGGGCAGCGCCCCTGCGCGGTGTCCGGCCCACCGGCTTCATCTCTGCGGCGAACCGAAGCCCGTCCTCGAAGCTGGCCCCGTCCAGCCGCTTCACCAGGCGCTTCGCCTGCCGGAGCACGCGGGCCCGGTGGCCGGGCGCGTCCGCGGCGAGGGCATCCAGGACCGTGTTCAGGTGTTCCAGAGACTGCCCGCCGATACGTTCCGCCCCGTCCCCCAGCCAGGTGCCGGCGTCGTTCACCAGCCCGTTCAGTGCCTCCCTGACGTCCGGGCGCTGCTCGGCGAGCATGGCCAGAGCAGGGCTCGCCGCGGCGAATTCCGCCCACCACGCCCCAAGGCCCGGCGACTCACGGAAGGCTCCGTCCCGGAAGGTCCGCATCGAGTCGAAGCTCCCTGCCTGGGACTTTTCCTGCCGGGCCTCTCTGCCGGCGCTGAAGGAAAACAGCCTCTCCAGGTGGCAGTCCAGCTGCGGGAAGCCGCGGAACACCCCGCTGATTTCCCAGTCCCCGTCCCCGGATTCGTCCCCGGACCACCGCCGGTTGATCGCGATCGCCGGCGTGGCCACCAGCTCATCGGTAGTGGTGGTAAACGCTTCGGTGCCGATCCCGTCGTCGTTGTTCCCGAACGTCCCGTACCAGATCAGCTCCCACCCGGACATGGCATTCTTAACTGCCGCCTTGACCGACGTGGCCGCCGAGGCCTTCACCGCCTCGATCGCGTCCTTAATCTGCTGCGGAGTGGGTGCGGCCAGCGCATGCTGGAAACTCGCGGCCACCTTGACCACGGCCAGCTGGACGGCGTCCACAAACGCCGCGTACCCTGTGTTCGCCAGGGAGTCCGGCCAGCCGTCTTCCTCCATGAGGGACACCACCACGCCGGCGAAGGCGGGGAGATCGTCTTCGCCGAGCAGGGCACGCAGCCCGGCATCGTTCACGGGGATGGGTTTCAGCTTGGTGGACCAGAGGCCGACGGCGTCCGGCACCGCCACATCGTCCCCGGCGTCCACGTCCGTGTTGCCCAGGTTCCCGTGGCTTCCATTGCTGGAAACGATGGTGGGTGAGCCGATCAGGCCGGACCCGGCCTCGACGGCGAAGCTGTCCCCGTCCACCTTGAAGAACACGGTCCAGATATACGGCTCCGCGTTTCCCCACCCATCGCCCTCGTCATGGCAATGGACATTCTGCAGCACCGTTTCCAAATTCAGCGTGGCGCGCATGGAATTACTTCGAACTATCGTCGTCAAGCATGGGCTGCTCTTCTTCACCCGGTAACTGCCGGTGCACCGGTCCTCGGATTTGACGGCGGGCCATGGTTTGAATCCGTGGCGCTTCAGCCGTGACGGTCAGGCCCGAAACGGCGGACGCCGCGCAGCGCCCCGATGAACTCAATTGACTGGTAAAACACATTCGTCCCGGACCGTACTGGGTACTGCCCCAGATATTGAAGGAAAAGGCCCACCAGCTGTAAAGAATTCCGTTTTCACAGCCTTTCAGATGGCTGGCCAGCCCGTAGCCTGTCTCCTCAACCCAGCTGAAGTCATAGCACCACTTGGTCACCTTGCGCGTGCACGTATCGAACCATTCCCAAGGCCACGCCCCGGGACACCAATAGGTTTCCGTTACCACTACTTGCTGCGGCATGGCCGCCTCCTGACACTCCGCCGGCCGTGCTGCGGGCAGGCCGGCATCCCGGCTTGGCGCCGGGGCAACACGATACTTAGGACCGGTTCCGCTTCCGGAACCGCGGCAGGCGCAAAAGCCTGTTGAGGAAAGCTGCGCGCTGTTCACAACTGCTGCAAGGCGGAATTCCGGCAAAGGTTGTCAGATCCTTAACCGCATCGCCCAGCCCGATACTGTCCCCATTACTTATCCAAAAAGGAATTATTCGCCGATCCTGCCAGTGGCGGGATCGCGCAGGCCATTCCTGAAATTGATTTCGGGTCATAACAAATCCCTTTTGAATATCACCGGCAGGGCCTCTCGCCTTTTGCGGCCGCGACTGCCTACGGTTCAATATCATCCTCGCCGCAGAACCGTCCGTCAATGGCTTTTGAGTTAATTACTAAAGTCGTTGGAGGCTCTCATTTTCACGACCATCTACAGAAGCACGAACGGGCCCGCTGCCCCGGCGCCGGATGCCAGACCTCCAAACGTCCGGTGAACACTCGGTGAACGGATCCCGAAATGATCCGGCGCCGTAACCATTCCGTGATCTACTGTTGCACGCGAACGTTACCCGCGGGTAGCTTCCCTTCCGGCAACCGAGGGACGCCGGCACCATCCACCGCCGTCCGTCCCTGACCGATAAGGAATCCATGGTGAAACTTTCCAGACGCAGTTTGTTCGGTGCGGCAGGCACGGCCGCCGCCACCGCATTGGCCACCGGCAGCACGCTCCGGTCAGCAACCGCCGCCCAGCCGGCACTCCCCGCACCCGGCGAGTCAGGCATCGAACACATCATCGTGGTCATGATGGAAAACCGCTCCTTCGACCACTTCCTCGGCTGGATGCCCGGGGCCGACGGCAAGCAGTCCGGGCTCAGCTACACGGACCGCTACGGCATCCCGCACTCCACTTATCACCTGACGGACTTCCAGGGCTGCGGCCATCCAGACCCCGACCACTCATATGAGGGCGGCCGGATCGAGCACAACAACGGTAAGAACGACGGCTGGCTCCGGGCCGGCGAGAACGACGAGTTCGCCGTCGGGTACTACGCCGCGGCAGACCTGGACTTCTGGCGGCAGGCCGGCCCGGACTGGACGGTCTGCGACCGCTACTTCGCGGCGACCATGGCCGAAACCTACCCCAACCGGTTTTACCAGCACGCCGCAGCCACGGATCCACAACTCCACCGTGACCAGCACGCTGCCCACCATCTGGGACCGGCTGGCCGCCGCCGGCGTGTCCGGGAAGTACTACTACGGCGACATCCCCTTCACCGCACTCTGGGGCACCAAGTACCTCGGCATCTCACACCACTACGCCGAGTTCCTCACCGACTGCTCAGCCGGAACGCTGCCGGCCGTGTCCTTCGTGGACCCGCGCTTCACCGACGAAGGCTCCGGCACCTCCGGTGACGACCATCCGCACGCGGACATCCGCTCCGGCGAAACATTCCTGGCCGAGGTCTACAACGCCGTCACGGCCGGCCCGGGCTGGGCGAACACGATGCTGGTGGTCAACTACGACGAGTGGGGCGGCTTCTACGACCACGTCGCACCCGCGACGGCGCCGGACACGTCAGCGGATACGGCCCTGCGCGGCTTCCGGGTTCCCTCCCTGGTTGTCTCGCCCCGCGCCCGGCGCCGGTACGTCGCCCACGACGTTTATGACCACACCTCGGTTCTGAAAGCGATCGAGTGGCGCTGGAACCTGCCGTCCCTGACGCCGCGGGACAAGGCGGCCCGCAACATCGCTGAAGTCCTCGACTTCGGCACCCCGGCCAACCTGGTAGCCCCCAAGTACCTCGTCCCGCCCTTCGTGGCCGGACCGGCCTGCACCCCCGTGGGCCCGCCGCCGGCCGAGGAATGGTCCGGACTGAAACAGAAAGCCCTCAACGACGGATGGACACTGCCGTGAAAACCAAACTTCGGGCCGCCGCTGCGGCCATAGCCGTACTCGCCACCGCCGCCGCGCTGGGCGGCGCGGCGATTTCCTCCAACCCGGCCGACGCCGCCCCTGCCGCCTCCACACAGGGCTATCTGCCCGGTGCCAAGCACCTCTTCGTCATCAACCTCGAAAACAAGGGCTACGACGAAACCTGGGGCCCGGCGTCGGCCGCCCCCTACCTCTCCCAGACGCTCCGCAGCCAGGGCGTGCTGCTGAACCAGTACTACGGCACGGCCCACAACTCCCAGCCCAACTACGTGGCCCAGATTTCCGGACAGGGACCGAACCCCCAGATGCAGGCCGACTGCCAGAACTACACGCCATTCGCGGGCACCGGCACAGCCAGCCCCGGCCAGGCCATCGGGGACGGCTGCGTCTTTCCGGCCAGCGTTCCCACCGTCGCCGGCCAGCTGAAGGATGCCGGGAAGACCTGGAAAGGCTACATGGAGGACATGGGAACGCCGTGCCGGCACCCGGCGCTGGGCGCCGTCGATGACACCCAGAAAGCCAAAGTCGGGGACCAGTACGCGGCGCGCCACAACCCGTTCGTCTACTTCGCCGGGATCACCGGTTCGCCGGATTGCGCCAAGAACGACGTCGACCTGTCCGCCTTAAAGACCGACCTCGCCTCGGCTGCCACCACGCCCAACCTGTCCATGATCACGCCCAACCTCTGCCATGACGGGCACGACTCCCCCTGCGTCGACGGGCAGCCGGGCGGCCTCGCCAGCGCTGACGCGTGGCTCAAACAGTGGGTTCCCGTCATCACCAACTCCCCCGCATTCAAGCAGGACGGTGTCCTGGTGATCACCTTTGACGAGTCCGACGGGCCGCAGTCCGATGCGAGCGCCTGCTGCGGTGAGGGTCCCGGGCCGAACGCCGCGCTTCCGGGCATCACCGGCATGGGCGGCGGCCGGGTAGGCGCCCTGGTCCTCTCCCCGTTCACCAAGGGCGGCACGTGGTCCACCACCCCGTACAACCACTACAGCCTGCTCGCCAGCATTGAGGACACCTTCGGGCTGCCCTACCTGGGGTATGCCGGGACACCCGGCCTGAACCGGTTCGGACTCGACGTGTACAACGCGGGCGCCTGAACCATCAACGCGTTGACCAGCAGCACGATCACGGCGTGCG
The DNA here is from genome assembly GCF_056398665.1 of Pseudarthrobacter sp. 01T43. Lineage (NCBI taxonomy): Bacteria > Bacillati > Actinomycetota > Actinomycetes > Micrococcales > Micrococcaceae > Pseudarthrobacter > Pseudarthrobacter sp. 01T43. The sequence continues at coordinate 333,196 of NZ_JBFTPV010000003.1, forward strand.
GCTATTACGTTCAGGCCGTGACCGGTAGACGTGCCCCGAAACTAGCGGTGTTCCTTCGAAGAGTTGCGGCACCGTCACAAGCCGGTAGCCCTGCGTTTGCAGGCTGTTGATCAGTTCTGGCTGTCCGGCGATCGTCGTCGGGTCGACGTCGTGCATGAGTACCACAGCGCCGGGCGTGATTTCCTTGAGTATTTTTGGCACGAATACGGCCGGATTCTTGCTTTGCCAGTCCAGGGAGTCGACGGCCCATAGGATGAGCGGCTTGCCAACGGCCGCCTGCACAGCAGCGTTGGCCGCCCCGTAGGGCGGGCGCATCAACGACGGGGACGAGCCTGTGGCCGCCTGGATGGCGGAGTCGGTCCGGTCCAGTTCGTTTCGGACCGCGGCCGGAGACAGCTTGGTGAGGTATGGATGGCTGTAGGTGTGGTTGCCGATGGCCTCACCGGCATCGGCGACTTGCCTGGCGGTTGCCGGGCTGGCAGCGGTACTGGACCCGGTCATAAAGAACGTCRCCTGGGCGTTCTTCTCTTTCAAGAGGCCCAGCAGCTGCGGTGTCGTCTTGGGGTTCGGGCCGTCGTCATAGGTCAGGGCAGCGCACGGGACGAGGTCGCAGTTGACATGCCTCAGCGCCGGTGCAGTGGCTGGCGGCGACACGACTGGAGCACTTAGCTGGCCCAGTACCCTTCGGCCGAAATCGCTTAGCATGCCTTCGGTGTCGCGGGCATCGATGACCGTTGTCTCCTCCATCCCGGACCGGCCGGGCGCTGCTGGCCGTTCAGCGGTGACCTGGAGCTCCCCCGCAGGGCCAAGGACCATGTCGGTCAAGGCCGGCGCCTGCAATGAAGGCCCGGCTATGGCCGTGGGCACACTTGTGACCCGGGACCGGATGGTGGCCACAGCCTCAGGCCTCAGGAGCTCGGCAGCACCGTGCACCTCTCCGGAAACCGTATCGGCGTAGACGGTGGCAGAACTGACGGCGCCGGTGCCGTTCGTCCCGGTATCCGCCACCTTTTCGCGGACCACAATCACCGTTCCATTGGCCTGTACGGGTTCGGCCGATACGGTGATGGCCGAACCCGAACGCCGGGCAGCGCTCAGTGCCATCGCGGGACGGTAGCGCCCGCCCACAGGGGCGGCTGCAGCATCCAAGATACCCAGTAGCCAGGAATCCAGCTGCGTGTTCAACCCCGGCAGCCCGTCCACGTACGTCCAGGACGCCTTCACCTGACGCGCCCCGACAAGGGCTGTCAACGACATCGGATACCCGCCCGGCACCGTGACCGGGAGACTCGGCACATCCGACAGCGGCAGCGGTGCAACCTCTACGGTCTTTCCCGCCAGCGTTCCTGGAAGTCGGTGTCCGGAGGCACGGGATCCGGCAATTCCGTCGCACCCGGAGATGAGCGCAACGACGCACAACAAGGCCAGCACGATCCGCATCGCGGCAGCAGCCGTGCTCCCGCGCGTGTGCCATAGGCTGTGCCTCATCAACGAACGGACTCCTCCGGGCCTCGAACAACAATGTAAGAGATGATGCGAACATCAGCATCATAAAGCGGGACGACGCTGGGAACGCCCAAAACAGGCCGAAGGCGCGGACAAAAGTAGCTGGCGACGAAAGTGGGGTGCGGCACGCAAGCTATTTCCCCGGACTGCCGGCGGCACCCGCCGCAGCTCCGCGCGAAAGTTTGAGGGCCGGCGTCGGGATTCCCGCGGGAGCTGGTGTGTCAGGAGTGAGATGAGGTCCCGGGGTCACCGACGGCGACGTGGACCTCGCTGGTGACTGCAGTTCCGCGCTCCACTGTCCGTGACACGGTGCAGTACTTCTCGTGGGAGAGGTCCACCAGCCGTTCCACCATGCCGGCGGCCTTCTGCCCCTCGGAAGTATCGGGAAAGGCCAGGTTGAAGGACAGGTGCAGCCCGTCCACCCGGTTGGCACCCTCCTCCACCACTTTGTGGCCGGTCGCCGAGACCTGGAAGGCCGTGGGTTCGGCGCTCCGTGCCGTCACCGTGTCCACGTCGATGGCCGAACATCCGGCGATTGCCGCCAGCAGCAGCTCCACCGGGCTCAGCAGCCCCGCGCCGTGGCCAAATTCAATTTCTGCCCCCGCAGCATTGCGCACCAGGTACCGGGCCGTTGCCGTCCGGGTCAGCTCAATGGAACGCAGCGTGGGGTCTTCTTTTTCGCTCATGGGACCATGATGCCACCAGCAGGCAACGGGGTTTCCGTGCGCTGTGCGCCAGTGAGGTGAAGAATGATCCCCATGGACGTGCAGGCATCGGCCCCGGTCACCGGAACACTGCGGCGCAGCATCACGCTGGGCCAGCTCATCTTCTTCGGCCTCGTCTTCATCGGGCCCGCCGCCGCGGTGGGGATCTTTGGCACCCTGGATGCGAAATCGTCGGGCGCGGTGGCAACGGTGTACGTCATCGCCACGCTGGTCATGGCGTTCACCGCGCTCAGCTACATGCGCATGTCCCGGGAAGTGCCGCGCGCCGGTTCCGTCTTTGCCTACGCGGGAACGGGCATCGGCCCGCGGGCCGGCTACGTGTCCGGCTGGATGATCCTGCTGGACTACATCCTCATTCCCTCCGTCGCCTACATGTTCACGGGGATCGCCCTGAATTCGCTGTTCCCGGCCATCCCCGTCTGGGCCTTCGTGGCGGCCGCGGTCCTGGCCACCACGGCCCTCAACCTCGCGGGGGTGCAGCTCGCCTCCAAGGTGATCACCGGCGTCGTCCTGCTGGAGGTGCTGGTTCTGTTGGTGGTGCTGGTGTGCGGAGCCTGGGTGCTGGCGGCCCACGGGCCCACGCGGCCCTGGCTGAGCCCCTTCACGGGGGTTGGCGGCTTTTCAACCACTGCGGTCCTGGCGGCCGTCTCCGTGGCCGTCCTGTCATTCCTGGGCTTCGACGCCCTGGCCACCTTCGCCGAGGAGGCCAAGGGCAGCGTCCGGATGGTGGGCCGTGCCACGATGCTGTGCCTGGCCATCGCCGGCGTCCTGTTCGTCGCGCAAAGCTACGTCGGTGCCTTGCTGTCCCCCACCACCCCGGCCGAGCTGGCGGCCAACCCCGAACTCGAAGGCGCTGCCTACTACAACGCGGTGGGGACCAGCATCGGGCCGTGGCTGCACTGGCTGCTGGCCCTGTCCAAGGCGGCCGGCGCCGCCTTCGCCGCGATGGTGGGGCAAGGGGCGGGCAGCCGCATCATCATGGACATGGCCCGCGAGCGCCGGCTGCCCGGTGCGCTGGCGAAAGTTTCGGTGCGGACGGGCGTGCCGGTGCGCAGCATCCTGCTCACCGCGTCCGGAAACATCATCGTGGCGGTTTGGGCGGCCACCCGCGCCGACGGCCTGGACATCCTCAGCTCGGCCGTCAACGTCGGGGCCCTGACGGCCTTCATCCTGCTGCACGCCTCAGTGATCGGCTACTTCCTGGTCAAGAAGCTGGGCGCCGGTCCCGGCAACTGGTTCCTGCACGGAGCAGTTCCCGGCGTCGGGGCAGTCCTGCTGGTGGTGGTGCTGGCGTCCGCCACACCCATCGCCCTGGCGGCGGGACTCATCTGGTTTGTGCTGGGACTCGTGGTGGCCGCCATCATGTACCGGCGGCGGACTTTTGTTGACACATCATCAAAAAACCACCTAGAATGATTGAAACATCAACCATTCTGAACGGTGAGGCGCCATGTCCTGGTTCAAGATTTTTTCCCGCAAGTCCAAGCCCGGTCACTCCGCTGCGTCGGTAGCCCCGCGCGTGAGTGCCGCTGCCACCCAGGTTCCCGCCGGAGCTGCCCCCGAGGTTGCCCCGGCCGCCGATCCCCTGGCCGAGAAGGCCCTGCCCAAGATCGCCATCATCACAGGCGCCAGCCGGCCGGGCAGCGTGAACAAGTCCGTCGCCGAGTGGGTTCTGGCCCAGGTTGCGGAGCGCACGGATGCGGACGTCGAGCTTGTGGACATTGCCGACTTCAGCCTCCCCCTGCTGGACGAGGCCTACCCCGCCGCTTACCAGAACTACCAGAACCCAGCCACCAAGGCCTGGTCGGCCAAGGTCAGCGAGTTCGACGGCTTCATTTTCGTCGTGCACGAGTACAACCACACCGCAGGCCCGGTGCTCACCAACGCGTTGTCGTACCTGAACGCAGAGTTCAACAACAAGGCCGCGGGCTTCGTATCCTACGGCTCCGCAGGCGGTGCCCGCGCCGTCGAGCACTTGCGCGAGATCCTTTCCGAACTCCAGGTTGCCCACGTGCGCAACCAGGTAATGTTCTCCCTGTTCAACGACTTCGAGAACTTCTCCGAGTTCAAGCCGACCGAGCAGAACGCCGGCACCCTGGCCCCGATGGTTGACCAGGTGGTCTCGTGGTCCAGGGGCTTTGCTACTATCCGCTAAGACATTCCGGCACTGCTGCCAAGCTCAACTCGCGGCCGCGACGACACTCCTCGAACGGGGTGGCCTCGCGGCCGCGAGCTTTTCTGGAAACTCAGCAATATGACCAACTAACGGGAGTGAAGTTGTGACGGAGCAGACGCAATGGCTGGATGAGCGCGAGACCGGAGTCTGGCGCGGATTCCTTGAGGCTTCCCAGCAAATGGTGGCCGCCATGGACCGCCAGCTCGTGCGGGATTCGCAGCTCTCCGGGGCCGAGTTTGCTGTCCTGGTCCCACTCTCTGAGCACGCAGACGGCGTGGTTCGTGCCCGCGATCTGGGCAGGTCCCTCGGCTGGGACCGCAGCCGCCTGTCCCACCTGCTCAAGCGGATGGAAGCGAGGGGCCTGCTGGTGAGAAAGAACTGCTCCTCCGATGCCCGCGGCCTGGACGTGGAGATTACCGTGGACGGCCGGAACGCCATCCAGCACGCGGCACCGGGTCATTTGGAGTTCGTCCGCGCCCACTTCTTCGATCAGCTCACGCGCGCCGAACAGGATGCCCTAGCGTCGGTGAGCCGGAAGATCATTGCCTCGCTTCAGCCTGAATGCGACTAGTACTACAGTTTCCGGTGTGAAGAACATCGGATTTCTGTCCTTCGGCCATTGGACCGACCACCCGGAGTCCGGCACGCGGACCGCGGCGGACGCACTGTTGCAGGCGATCGACCTCGCCGTCGCGGCCGAGGAGCTGGGGGCGGACGGTGCCTACTTCCGCGTCCACCACTTCGCGCAGCAATACGCCTCCCCGTTCCCGCTGCTCGCTGCGATCGGGGCCCGGACAAGCCGCATTGAGATCGGTACCGGCGTGATCGACATGCGCTACGAGAACCCGCTCTACATGGCGGAGGATGCCGGCGCGGCCGATCTGATCTCGGGCGGCCGGCTGCAGCTGGGCATCAGCAGGGGTTCACCCGAGCAGGTCATCGACGGGTGGCGCCACTTCGGCTACGTCCCGGCCGAGGGAGAGTCCGACGCCGATATGGGCCGCAGGCACACCGAGCGTCTGCTCGAGGTACTCACCGGTGAGGGCTTCGCGGCGCCGAGCCCCCGCCCGATGTTCCCGAACCCTCCGGGCCTGTTGCGCGTGGAGCCGCACTCGGAGGGCCTGCGCGAGCGCATCTGGTGGGGTTCCGGCTCGAACGCCACGGCCATCTGGGCGGCGAAGCTCGGCATGAACCTGCAGAGCTCCACACTTAAGGATGACGAGAGCGGCAAGCCGTTCCACGTCCAGCAGGCCGAGCAGATCGAGCTCTACCGGCAGGCCTGGAAGGAGGCGGGGCACGAGCGGGAGCCGCGCGTCTCGGTCAGCCGCAGCATCTTCGCACTGACGGACGAGCGCGACTGGCAATACTTCGGCCGCGACCGCAACAGCTCCGACCAGGTGGGCAACATCGACGAGAAAACGCGCGCGGTCTTTGGCCGCTCGTACGCGGGCGCCCCGGACGAACTGGCCGCGAAGCTGGCCGAGGACGAGGCGATCGCCACGGCCGACACCCTGCTGCTCACGGTCCCGAACCAGCTCGGCGTCGACTACAACGCCCACGTCATCGAGTCGATCCTGAAATATGTGGCGCCCCAGCTCGGCTGGCGCTGACCCCTCACGATGGATCTACACCTGCAGGGAAAGACCGTCCTGATCACCGGCGCCTCGCAGGGCATCGGCCGCGAAACGGCACTGGTACTGGCGGAGGAAGGCTGCAACCTTGTCCTGGTCAGCCGCGACGCCCAGCGCCTGAACGACCTCGCCGATAGCATCCGCTCCCAGCACGGCGCCTCAGTCAACGTGGTGGCTGCGGACCTGTCCTCGACTGAGGAAGTGGAACGTGTGGCCTCCAGCGTGGCGGGCATCGACGTGCTGGTGAACAATGCCGGCGCCATTCCGCCCGGGACCCTTCACCAGATTGAGGACCGGCAATGGCGGGACGCCTGGGACCTCAAGGTCTTCGGCTACATCAACCTGACCCGAACCCTGTACGCGAACCTCAAGGAGCGGCAGGGCGTGATCGTGAACGTCATCGGCGCCGGCGGCGAGTCCTTCAACCCGGGCTACATCGCCGGCGCCGCGGGCAACGCCGCACTCATGGCCTTCACCCGCGCCCTCGGAAAGTCAGCCGCCGTGGACCACATGCGGGTGGTTGGCATCAATCCAGGGCCGGTCTCCACGCCCCGGAACGAAACGATGCTCCGGAACAAAGCCCAGGCGGAATTCGGTGACGGGGACCGGTGGGCGGAACTCAACGCGGCGCTGCCCTACGGACGGGCTGCCACCCCGGGGGAAATCGCCAGCGCCGTAGCGTTCCTCGCCTCCCCCCGGTCCGGCTACACCAACGGAACCATCCTGACCATCGACGGCGGCCCCGCCTAGCGCAGGCTGTGGACTGGCCGGACCATCCTGAGCTGGGGCAACTCTTCCCACTCCGGCGGCAGCAGGCCCTTCGCCCCATCGGGGCGGAAGCCATGCTTGAGGTAAAACGCCTGCGCCCGGGGATTGTCCCGGAGCACCCACAGATAGGCGGGTGAATCGCCGACGGCGGCACTCAACAGTGCCGCGCCCAGTCCCGTTCCGTAGGTGTGCCGGAGGGTAAAGATCGAATACAGTTCCAGCTGCTCGGGCTCAGGGTCGTCCCGGCCCGGGCCGGCGTCCGCCAGTCCCACAATGCGGTTGTCGCCGTCCACGGCAATGATCCGCGGGTGGGCAACTGCGAGGTGGGGACGACGCCGTTCCACGCGTTCGGGGATGCTCGCCCTTCGGCCGCGGAAGAACTCCGKGGAGAGCAAGTGCCCGTAGCTCTCCTCATGAGCCAGCGTGTGAAAGAGCACCACGGCCCGGGCGTCCTCGGGAGTGGCCTGGCGGAACTGATAGTCCATCCGTTCAACCTAAGCTTTGCGGTGACCTAGGCCGGCGTAGTGCCGGGCGCTTCCGGGGCGATGGAGGGTTCCTGCACGTCCTGGATGACCTCGTTGTGCCGCAGGAACCACGGCTTGAACGGCGGATCAAAGCGGGCAAACCGTGGCGGGCCCACGGTGGTCAGCCCGGCGAGCGTCAGGGCAGCCTGCAGTCCCGTATTGCGGTGCGCAAAGGCCGCTCCGGTACCGCTGCCCGAGAAGCGGACAACGGCGGCAAGCGAACCCGGAACGGGCCGGATGCCGACGTCGGGGTTGGTCGGAACCGGAGCTGTTTCCGCCGTCAATCCCGCGGGGAGCACAAAGGCGACCACAAAGTCAGCGGGCGCATCGCTGCCCGGCAGCGGACCACTCTGAACCACCGGCGCGGTCATCGCCAGTTTTTCTGAGGATCCGCTGTCCTGGATGACGGGGGCGGTCATCGCCAATTTCTGCCCGCCCGTATTGCTGCCGCTGATGTAGTTGAACAGGCTCCGGAAGGCAGCGTTGCCGGCGCGGTCAAAGGTCGCCTTGACATGCACCTCGGCGACAACATGCGCGGGATAGCGCCGCAACTCGAAGTGCGGGTAGCTGTGGACCAGCTCGTAGGGTTGCTGTTCGGTCATGGTTCCAGACCCTACGCCGGTCCGGCGCAGGCGGCCAGAGACTGGGCACGATTGGCTTCGAACACCCCTAGACATGTGACCAATTGGTCACCTATTCTTGAACTGTGGACGCCGTATTCAAGGCCCTCGCCGACCCCACCCGCCGGGACCTGCTCGATGAACTCTTCCGGGAGGACGGGCAGACCCTCCATGCACTCGAGGCCCGCTTCGAGATGACCCGCTACGGGGTCATGAAGCACCTCAAGCTGCTGGAGGATGCCGGCCTGGTGGTCACCCGCCGTCGGGGCCGCGAGAAACTCCACTTCCTGAATCCGGTGCCCATCCGGCTGATCCACGACCGCTGGGTGAGCAAGTACGCCGAACCATGGGCCGCTGGCCTCAGCGACCTCAAAACCAGATTGGAAAGTCCCATGGAAAAGATCTTCGAAATCTACATCAAGACCACCCCGGAACGGCTCTGGGAAGCCATCACGGACAGCGAAATCCGCAGCAAATACCAGTTCGGCAACTCCATCACCTCCGACTGGACCCCGGGGGGACGGTTCGAAATGGGCAACCCCAAAGCCGGGGCGCTGCTGGGCGAAGGCGAAAACGTCGAAGTTGACCCGCCGCGCAAGCTCGTCCAGACCATGACCGCGCTCTGGGGCGAGGACGTCAAGGCCGAAGGCACCTCCCGCATCACCTGGGAGATCGAACCCGTGGGCGACTCCTGCCACCTCACCGTCACCCACGACCAGCTCCGCGAAGGCGCCAACGAACAGCTCTACGGCGGCTGGCCCATGATCCTCTCCGGCCTGAAGACCTGGCTCGAGACCGGCGAAAAGCTCACCACCCCCGGATCCCTCATGTACACCTAAGGGGAGGCGCGGCACCCAGCCCGGGTGCCGCCGTCGTACTCCTGACGAGTACCTTCACCTCACCAATTCGCCATTGATCCCGCCGGCCCGCCAGCGGTAAGCTTCCGCCATGCCGGAGGTGCTCATCACCGACGCCGGCCGTGATCAGCTGGCCTACCTTGACGACTACACGTCCGCGGCGCCGAATTGGCTCGGCGTCCCGGGGCCGGGCACCCGCGAGTTTCAGACCCCACGCGCGATCGTGCGGGCCGGCACCGGATTTCTGATCGCCGACAGCGGCAACCACCGGGTGGTATCGATCGACGACGCGTCCGGCAGCGGATGGCGCACCTTCGGCGCCTACGGCTCAGGTGCTGGCCAGCTCAACCAGCCCGCCGGCGTCGCGGTGGACAGCAAATCACGGATCTACATCGCGGATACCGGCAACCGGCGGGTGGTGCGCATTGACGGCATCGACGGCTCCGGATGGGTCTCCTTCGGCACCGGCGGGACGCCCACGCCAGCCGATCCGGCAGTCGGCAAGTTCCGCCAACCCACCGGGCTGGCGGTGGACATCAATGACGAGTTGTGGATCGCCGACTGGCAGTGCTCACGGGTGGTCCATATCGCCTCCATGGCGGGTGCCGGCTGGTCCACCGTGACCGTTGATGCGCCGGTGGCCCTCGCCTCCGACGACTCCAACTCGGCAATCCTGGTCGGCGCGATCGGCGCGAAGCGGGTCAGCCGGCATCACGCCGCGACCGGCGCCCTCACCGCCGCGACCCCGCCCAACAGGTTGACCGCGCCTGCGGCGGTGCAGATCCATGACGCGACCATCGTCGGGCTCGACGCCGCCGCCCGCCGCCTGGTGACCATCAACGACGCACTCAGCCAGGTCACCACGCAGGTGTACCTCGCTGACCTCGACATCCGGCGGCCCCTGGGGATGGTGGTGTGGTGACGAGACGACTGCGGGTGCTCACCTACAACGTGCAGATGCGGTCCTGGGGCATGGAGGTCGGCGCGCAGGGCTCGCTGACGCCGGTCACCAGCGTCGAGAAACGTGCGAACGCCATCGCCGACCGGATCCTCGCCGCCACGGAGCCGTGGGATGTGCTGTGCTTCAATGAGGTCTTCGATGAGGACGGCCGCGAGATCCTCGAACACCGGCTCGGCACGGCCTACCCCAACTACGTCCTCAAAGCCGACGCCGACGACCGCGGGGTCGGCGCCCTCCTGGTCGCCGCCGGGTCCGTGTTCGCCATCGGCGGGGCCCTGTGGGGAATCGCGCTCGGCCTCCTCGGCGGCGTCTCGCTGTTGTCATCACGGTGGGAAGACAGCGGCCTGATGCTGTTCAGCAAGTTCCCCTTCAAGGGCATCCGCATTCCGGACGCGTTGGCCCAGCTCGCCGGGATAACCGCCGGCACCACCATCCCCAACGTCGCCTTCGTCCCCTACGAGGACGCCGTCGGAGGCGACAAGAATGCGGCCAAAGGCGTCGTGTATGCACAGCTCGTCCTGCCGGACGAATCGCTGTTCAACATCATGATCAGCCACACCCAGGCCGACCCCCTCGACGACATCGGCAAGAACAAAGCCACCCGTAAATCCCAGTTCACCACCGCGATGGCGCTCCTCGACAGCTGCCTCGAGGGCAACACCGCCCGCAAGGAGATCCTGTTCTGCGGCGACTTCAACGTCCAGGGCATGGCCGACGCCAACGGGCTGCGGCCGGAGTGGACGTCCCTGCTCGGCACGCCGTCCACCATGCTGACCAAGGTCCTGCAGGACGCATGGACGTTCGAGCAGTGCCCGGGCCGCCCGCTGCTCGGCACCACGCCGCTGCCGGACAACTGCGACCCCGGAATCACAACGCACGCCCAGCGCCTCGATTACGTGCTGCGCCCCAAGCCCTATCCCGGCCGGATGGTCGCCCAGCACATCAACATCGCCCACGACGTCGCCCAGATCTCGCCCACCAGCCCGACGATGTACACCAGCGACCATCTGCCACTGTCGATCGACCTGCACGAGGCGAGGCAGTTCAACACCGCCAACACCGCGGAGAAGCTGGCGTTCAGCATCGACCACCCGGAGAACCGGTCCACCTCGACACTGCACGACGGCGAAATGCACTGGTACCGCATCGACGATCCAGGGGGCTACGGGTTCGCGATGGTCAACGGCTCCACCCAGGTCTTCCACGCCATCTACACCAAGGCCGACCTGTCCCAGCCCTACCAACCCTTCGTCCGCGACACCTCGCCGCCCACGGCCGAGAGCCCGGCCGTGTACCGCTATGCCCTGGCCGAAGCCCCGTTCTTCGTCCGGGTGTGGCTGCGGCCCAACGTCACCAGCGCCAACTATTCCCTCTACTCGCGCCGCTTCATCGGCACCGGCCCGAAGGATGCCATCCCGCTGATGCGCAGCTGGCCGTGCCCCGGCGAAGCGCGGGTGGGCGCACCGCACTCCTACGACAATCCCGACACGGACGTGGACGACTTCGACAGCGTCTGGTTCACCGCCCGGCTGGACCGCACCTATCCCGGCGTGGGCAGCTACACGTCCACCGTGACCCTCAAGGACATCGACGGCCAGCTGTTCGGTTTGGTGGTCCTCCGGGCTGACGGCGGCAACGGTTTCGAAGTCATCGAGAAACGCTCCCACGGCCCGGACCCCATCGTGGTCACGGTCAACCACAGCCGCCACGGCAGGCTCTACGTGCTGGTGCGTCGTGAGGAGCCGGACCCGCGTCCGTTCGCTGCCAGGTCGTTCACCGTGCTGCTTGAAACCAATGCCTGCTACCTGTATTCGAACGGCACCGAACGCGGCGGGCGTGCTATCGGCGGGGATGCCCGGCTGATCTGTTTCGACGAAACGGACGGGTTCCTGGGTTCGGAGTCAGGCTCCGACGACATCCAGATCAACGTCGACGTCAACGGCGTCAATGCCGCCCACATCCCAAACTCAGACGACCTCGAGTTCGACGACGACACCCGCCGCGACATCGTGATGCCAACCGTCGCCTACACCTCGGAGGCGAAGTTCGAACTGGTGGAGCTCGATGACTTCTCCCCCGCGGACCGGGCGTCCGTACAGATCCCGATGCTGCCGGCTGCCGTTACCGCGGCCAAACAAATCATCACCCGTGACGGGGCCGCCATCCGGGGCGTCTATCCCATCGACTTCGACACCGATGACGGCCACTACGAACTCGAAGTCACCGTCTCCCGGGAGCCTCCCACCGACTGAACCCCGGGCCGCAGACACAGGACCTCATTAACGGGGAACAAGCCGCCACAGGGACGTGACCTCGGCCGTGCGCGCCTCGAACAGCGGATCGTCACGGTCCGATGCCTTCGGATGCGTTGGCCTGGTGTCGAGCCGTTCGATCACCTTCAGCCCGGCCGCCTCGATGGCTGTCAGCAGATCCTCACGCGACCGCAGGCCAAGGTGCTCGGCGAGGTCGGAGAGGACAAGCCAGCCCTCTCCGCCCGGCTCCAGATGCTCGGGGAGTTCGTTCAGGAAGCGGAACAGCATCCGGCTCCCGGGGTCGTAGACGGCGCTGTCCAGGCTGGAATGCGGCGTGGCCGGAATCCAGGGCGGGTTGCACACGATGAGCGGTGCGCGTCCGGGCGGGAACATGTCGGTCAGGACGGCCTCGGCCCGGTCCTGGACACCGAGGTTCCGGAAATTCTCCGCGGCGCAGGCGATGGCACGCGGTTCATTGTCCGTGGCCACCACCCGGTGGACTCCGCGGCGGGCGAGGACGGCAGCGAGCACTCCGGTGCCGGTTCCGACGTCGAACGCCAGCGTCTCAGAGGGCAGCGCGGCCGCGGCCACGAGATCCACATACTCGCTCCGGGTGGGGAAGAACGTGCCGTAGTGCGGGTGGATGCGGCCCTGCAGGGCATCAACATAGACGCCATTCCGCCGCCACTCGTGGGCGCCAATGGCCCCCACCAGCTCATGCAGGGAAACCACGGAAGATTCGCCGATGTCACCGTACGCTCCAGCGGCGGCCTCCCGGATATCCGGTGCGCGGCGCAGCGGCACCACCGGGCCCGGATCAAGCGGAATCAGCAGCAGGCCGAGAATGCGGGCACGGTGCGAGCGGGACTGGCGGTGCCGATAGAACTGATCGGCCGGAGTTCCTGCGCTCTTCTTTCCGGCGCCTATCCGACGGTCCAGTGCGTTGAGGATCTGCCGTGCGTTGTGGAAGTCACCGTGCCAAAGCATCGCAATCCCCTGTGATGCCATCCGGTTCGCATCGTCAGCCGTGAGGGAGTCGTCGACCACTTCCACGCGCGTCGGCGCAGGCCTGCCGTTCGCCGAACGCCATCGAGCGGTCCTGCTCCCGCCCGCCTCCACCCAGGTCACGACGGCGGGCTCAATTAACGCAGCCGTGCGCGGGGGTTTGGGGGCCGGCGTCGGGATGTCCACGGGAGCTGGCGTGTCAGTACTGATAAAGGATCCGTTCCGGGATTTCGGGGGCCGATGGGCGGCTGACGATCCGCGAACCGCGCTTGGTCGATGGCTGCTGGAGCCCTTGAACCTACGTTGTCAGGATACAGGGGCGACGGCGGCCGCCCGCTCGCGCAGCCGCCTCACCGCTCCCCCGCCGTACGTTCGGGTCCCGGGTGCGCCGCCCTGGCGGCCTCGTAGCCGGCGCCGAAGGGCAGCGTGGCCATGTCCAGCATGGGGTTATCGTCCTGGGTTGCCACGAGTTCGCGGGCAGCTTCGTCCGAATCCACGCTCGGCATCGACCCGGGCAGGTGCCTCTGGGCAGATTCGGGCAGGAAGTAGATGGTGACGGCGGCGATTGCCGAGGTGGCCATGAGGTAGTAGGCGGGCATCATGTCATTGCCCGTGAGTTGGATCAGGCTCGCAATGATAAACGGGGTGGTGCCGCCGAAAATGGCCACGGCGAAGTTGTAGGCGATGCCCATGGCCCCGTAGCGGTGGGCCGTGGGGAAGAGCGCCGGCAGCGCCGAGGCAAGATTGGCAACGTAGAACGTGACGGGGAAGGCCACCAGCGCAAGGCCGGTGATAGTGGCCGGGACGGTTCCGACGGAGATCAGAATGAACGCGGGCAGCGACAGCACCACCGTGCTGAGGGCACCGATCCACAGCACGGGGCGCCGGCCAATGCGGTCCGAGAGATGACCGGTCAGGGGGATGCACAGCGACATAACCACCAGGACCGGGATGGTCAGGAGGGTTCCGTGGATCTCGTCGTATCCCTTGTCGGTGGTCAGATACGTGGGCATGTACGACGTCAGCGCGTAACCCACCGTATTGGCAGCGGCCACGAGGATCATGGCCAGCACTATCCGCTGCCAGTAGGCCTTGAAAATACCCACCGGTCCCAGGGGGCCGAGCACCTCACCGGTTTCGGGATGCCTGGCGATCTGTGCCTCTGCGTCGAGGGTTGCCTGGAACGCGGGCGATTCCTCGATTTTCATCCGGAAGTAAATCGCGATGATGCCGAGCGGCCCGGCGATCAAGAACGGAATGCGCCAGCCCCAGGCCTCCATCCCGTCCTGGCCCAGGGTCAACTGGAGGACAGACACCAGGCCGGCCCCCAGGGCAAAGCCCAGATAGCTGCCCATGTCCAGGAAGCTGGCGAAGAAGCCACGGCGGCGGTCCGGGGAATGTTCACAAACGAACGTGGTGGCGCCCGAATACTCGCCGCCGGTGGAGAACCCCTGCACCAGTTTGGTGACCACCAGGAGGACGGCGGCCCAGATGCCCAGAACCGCGTAGCCCGGCAGAAGTCCGACGACGAAGGTGGCCGCCGCCATCATCATCAGGGTCATGGCCAGAACCTTCTGCCGGCCGATCTTGTCGCCCAGCCAGCCGAAAAAGACACCACCCAGCGGACGGGCGATAAACGTTGCCCCGAAGGTTCCCAGCAGGAAGAGGTTCTGCACGGCTTTGTCTGCTTCGGGCAGGAACACCGGCCCCATGGTGGTGATCAGATAACCGAACACCCCGACGTCGTACCATTCCATCGTGTTGCCCACGATCGTCCCGCCGAGCGCTTTTCTCAGGGTCCGGTGGTTTACGATGTTGACGTCTGAAACGCGGAGCCGGCGCTTCTTGAGAGGCTGCTGGGTCATGCTTGCCCCACCGCCCAACAGAAGTGGTTCATCAGCTGGCGTACAGACACTTCGTTCCTCCGATGGAGGTCACACGCCACCGACGGATGGCGCCGTCCTTGGCGTTGGACCCGCCGCGATGGCGATGCCCACGTGTCCGGCAACCGTGCCGGGCGGTCGAGAAGAGTCGAAGGTCCGATCTACGGAAAAGCGCCTGCGTTAGGCCCTGTCCAGGGGGTCGTCTCGGCTCATTTTGCTACTCCGCCCATCCTCCCACCGCCGCCCGGGCACATCAATGGAATCCGGTGAGTCTCCGGGGAAGTACGAGCGGCGGCACTCAACCGGGTGCCGCCGTCGAACTTTCTGCTTCCGGCGCCACTATGCAGCGGTGTATCCGCCGTCGGCATTGATGATGGATCCGGTCAGCGCCGACGAGCCCTCCCCCGCGAGGAACAGCACCACGTTGGCGATCTCCTCGGCCCGAAGCAGCCGCCCGATGGGCTGCCGGGAAACCATCTGGGATCGTGTCTCGTCCGGCAGTTGCGCCAGCAACGGCGTGTCCACGTAGCCCGGTGAGACAGCGTTAAACCGGATACCTTCCCGGGCGTACGTCAGTGCCGCCGAACGGGTGAAGTTGGCGACGGCTGCCTTCGCTGCGGAATAGGCGTTGCTGTTCGCCTGCCCCACATGAGCCAGAATCGACGCCATGTTGATCACGGAGGCTGGGCGCGGGTCCGCGGTCCCCCGCCGGCCTTCGAGGATGGTGGCCACAGCCCATTTGTTGCACACGGCAACGCCAGTGAGGTTGACGTCAATGACACGTTGCCACTTGGCCAGGTCAAGTTCGTGGAGCGGAGCCTTGACTTCGGGAACGCCGGCGTTGGCCACCAGGACGTCCAAGCCGCCAAACATACGCGCCGCTCCTTCCATCAGACTGCGCACCGAGTCTTCGTCGGTCACATCCGTGTGGACGAATTGGGCCCTTCCACCACTAGCGGCAATTTTCTCGGCAACCTGCGAGCCTGCGCTGCCGATGTCACCGATGGTGACTGCATAACCCGCATCCGCAAGCTTCAGGGCAATGGCTTCCCCGATCCCGGAACCACCACCCGTCACCACCGCGGACCCTGGATCTCCCACGGTCAGACCAGTTCGGAACGCTTGCCGCGCTCAGCCGCGAGTTTGGCGATGTCCCGCCCGGCCCGGTAACCGAAGACGAGGGCCGGGCCAATGTGGGAACCATAGCCCGGGTAGCCGCCGCCGAACACGCTGACTGCGGCCGCCCCGACGGCGATCAGGCCGGGAATTGCCGTTCCCTCCTCGGTCTTGACCTCGGAGGATTCGTTGACACCGATGCCGGCGAAGGTGCCAAGATCGCCCATCTGGAGCTTGGCCGCAAAGTACGGTCCTTTGCCCACCGTGGCCAGGTTCGGGTTGGGCTTGTGGTCCATGTCGCCGCGGAAGTGGTTGTACAGCGTGGAACCCCGGCCGAACGCCGGGTCCTCGCCGCGTTCGGCAGCCGGATTGAACTCCGCCACGGTGGCCTTCAGGCCTTCTGCGTCAATGCCGAGCTTGGCGGCAAGTTCCTCCAGGGTTGCCCCCTTGACCAGGTAGCCGGTCTTGTAGAAGTAGCCGCGCGGCATGGGCCAGGGCTTGGCGTAGCCAATGCCGTACTTGTGCATGGTCTTGGCGTCCCCGATCACATAACCGAACGTTTTGTCCTCGTCCTGGTTGTGGCCGATCATCGCACCGCCGAAGTCGTGGTAACTCAGTGCTTCGTTGCCGAAGCGTTTGCCGTGACGGTCCACGGCGATCAGACCCGGCAGCCCGATCGCGCGGAGGTGCGGGAAGAGCCGCTCCTTGCCGTTGAGGTACTTGAAGACGGTCACCGGCGCCCAGGAACCGACGCTGAACACGGAGTTGTCGATGTGTCCGCCGGCGCTGATCGCCAGGTTAGCGGCGTCGCCGCCATGGCCCAGGGTGGGGGTGAAATGGTCGTCGCCCTGCGCATCGTGCGGGAAGTATTGCTTGCGCAGTTCCTTGTTCCCGGAGAATCCGCCGGCGGCGAGGATGACGCCCAGCTTTGCCGTAACCGTGGCGCCATGGTCTCCACCGATGACCGCCCCGGTCACTGTGCCGGCGTCGTCCCGGGTCAGCGAAAGGGCGGGTGAGGAGTTCCAGAGCCGCACACCTAAATCGTCGGCGCTCTTGACCATGCGGGTCATCAGGGCGTTGCCGTTGGAACGCAGGACAGGTCGCTTGTACCGGGCGGCGTCGGCCCAGGTGCGCAGCAGCTTCTTCGCCACATAAACGAAGGACTTGACCGACTGGTTGACGTGGAAAAACTCGTTGATGTCCGGGCCCACCTGCGGCATGTAGCCGAAAACCGTGTAGGAGCTCATGTACGGCTGCATCAGGAGGCGCTTGTCACCGAGTACGCGCGCGTCAACGTCCTGGGGCAGGATGGCCCGGCCGGAAAGCTTCGCCCCGGGGAGGTCCATCTTGTAGTCCGGGGCTTTCTCCGGATAGGTGAACTTCACGTCGGTCTCGTTCTCGAAGAAGTCGATGGCCTCGGGCACGGTGTCCAGGAAGCTGCGGACGCCGGCCTCGTTGAACGTCTCCGGCGCGAGGTTCTTCAGGTACGTTTCCGCTTCCTCGCGGGTGTCTCCCTGGGCCACTCCCTGTTTGTTGCCCGGGACCCAGGCCCAGCCCGCGGAAATCGCCGTGGTGCCGCCAAAGTACTGGTCCTTCTCGGCAACGATCACGCTCAAACCCTGCGATGCGGCTTTCAACGCCGCAGCCATCCCTGCCACACCAGAGCCGATCACCAGGACATCACACACAACGCTCTTACTCATGCTTCTTGCTCCGTTCAGTGGCTGCACGCGTCGGTGCGGCAGCCGGGGTGGAAAACTAGCCCCCAGTAGAGCGGGTGCGGCGAATCATCACGACCGCTATTACCATTGAACGGGAACTCATGAGGAGGTTCAGTGGCAAATTCCGCATCCGGCGAGTCGATGATCGCCCGGTTCGTCAGGGTGGTGAGCGCCTTCGATGACAGCCACCAGACCATGAGCGTGGCCGAACTGGGCCGCCGGACGGGGCTTCCGGTCACCACCGCGTACAGGATTGTGAACGAACTGCTCCTCGAACGCCTCCTGGAACGCGAACCGGGCGGCGACATCCATATCGGCACCCGGATGTGGGAACTCGTGTCCCGCGGGTCAAAGATGGTGGGCCTGCGGGAGGCTGCGCTGCCTTTCATGGAGGACGTCCAGTCCGTGGTCCAGCACGCCACCACCCTGGGCATCCTGGATTCGGACGAAGTCCTCTACATCGAGCGGATCGGGACGCATTCCACTGTTGTGGACATTTCGAAGATCGCGGGCCGGCTCCCGCTGCACGCAACGTCGTCGGGGTTGATTCTGCTGGCTCATTCCCCCGCCGCGTACCAGGACGTGATACTTGCCAGACCCCTGACCAAGTACACCGACACCACACTCACCGAGCCGGCCGTGCTGCGCCGCCATCTGGCCGACATCCGGCAACGGGGCTTCGCCGCCATGCCCGGGGTCATCGTTCCCGAGACCACCGGCATTGCCGTGCCGGTCTTCGGACCTGACAACACCACCGTGGCAGCCCTGAGCGTGATCGTGCCGCGGACCGAGGAGCATACGGCCGCCCGGGTCCCAGTGCTGATGGCCGGAGCACGCGGGGTTTCCCGCGCCCTGGGCTGGCGGGGCGAACTCAAGGGAACGGTCCGCAAAAGCCAATAAAACCCGCCATTACCGTTCATCGGTAATCTTGTGGTTCCGCTCACACCTCACCTGTCACCGTAGCTAAGGCGCGGCAACGAGGCTGCGGCGTTACAAGGAGCGGATCATGAACAACACACACGGCCGTGTCGCTGGCAAGACGGCGGTCATCACCGGTGGCAGGGGGGATCTCGGCAGCGCCACGGCGGCGCTGCTCGCCGAACACGGCGCAACCGTCGCGAGCCTGGATATGGCGGGGACCCCCGCCTCGGCCGTCCACGGGAACGTTCGGGAGTACGACGTTGACGTCACCGACGAAGACAGCGTTGCCGAGGCAATCCAGCGCGTCACCGAGGACATCGGCGCCCCGGACATCCTGGTCAACGCGGCAGGAATCATCGGACCGGCCGGGGCCTCGCACACCGCCTCCATCACGGACTTCGACACGATCTTCAACGTCAACGTCAAAGGCGTCTGGCTGATGACCAAGCACGTGGTCCCCGGCATGATTGCCAAGGGCGCCGGCAGCATCATCAACTTCTCCTCGATCCACGGCCTCACCGGTGGCAGCACTGTCCCGCTTTACCACGCCACGAAGGGCGCCGTCCGGCTGCTGAGCAAATCGGATGCGGCCGCCTACGGGGTCCACGGCATCAGGGTCAACTCCATCCACCCCGGTTCCATGAACACCCGCATGAGCCGCCGCTCCGCGGAACAGTCAGTGGTGGGCCCCGAGGAGTACTACAAGCAGCTCCTTGGCTCGAACCCATTGCCCCGGCAGGGTGAACCCGAAGAAATCGCCTACGGCGTCCTCTACCTCGCTTCGGACGAATCCCGCTTCACCACCGGTTCGGAGCTCGTGATCGACGGCGGCTACACCGCGGTCTGAGCCACGCTCCCACTCCCGCAGCCGGCGCCGTTACAGGTGCACGGCGGCGCGTTCAACCATCTCCCGAAAGGCATCAACAAACCATGAAATTCGTCAGTGGAACCGCAGCGGAAACGTACGACGTCGTCGTCGTCGGTTCCGGCGCCGGCGCACTCACCGCAGGGGCTACTGCTGCCCGCGCCGGCAAGTCCGTCATCATCCTTGAGAAAAGCGACCTGCTCGGCGGCACCTCGGCCGTTTCCGGTGGCATGCTGTGGGTGGCTGACAACCACCACGCCCGCGAAGCGGGCATCACCGACTCCAAGGCAGCGGCCGCCGAATATGTGCGCGCGGTGGCCCGGGGCCGCGGCCGCGGGGAACTCCTGGACGCCGCCTTGAACTACGGCGACCAGATGCTGCAGTTTGTGGAAGAGGAGTGCGGCGTCCGATTCATCTTCCTGGACAACTTCCCGGACTACCGCCAGGACCTGCCCGGCGCCCTGGCGGGCGGCCGCACGGTGGAACCGGAACTGTTCAACAGCAAGGAAGCTTTGGGTTCCCTCGCGGCGCATGTCCGCACCGATGGCCGGGCACCCTTCACGATGCAGGAATACGAGACCTGGGGCGCTTTCACCAAGTTCCCCTGGGACGATTTGGACCTCCGCCAAAAGGAGGGCCTCGTGGCGAAGGGCCAGGCACTGGTGTCCATGCTCCTGGCGAGCCTGGTCCACAGCGGCGCAGCGCTTGTCACCGGAGCCCGGGGGCACCGTCTGCTCACCGACGGCGGCCGGGTGACCGGCGTCGAGCTTGAATCCGGTGAGGTGTTCCACGCGAACGACGGCGTGGTCCTGGCCACCGGCGGCTTCGAATGGGACAAGGCACTGGCCGACTCGATGCTCGCTTCGCGGCTCTACACGATGTGCTCGCCGCCCTCGAACACCGGCGACGGGCTGCGGATGTCCCAGCGGATCGGCGGGCAGACCCGCGGCACCCGCGAAGCCTGGTGGGCACCCATGTCGGTGACCGGCGACACCCGCGACGGGCAGCCGATCGGCACCCTGCTGCGCTTCGAACGCCAGGGCCCGGGGTCCATCATGGTGAACCGCCACGGCCGCCGCTTCGCCAACGAGTCGCAGAACTACAACGACCTCGCCCGGAGCCTGCAGTCTTGGGACTCCGCCGCAAACCAGACCCTGAACACTCCGGCCCACGTGATCGTGGACCACACCTACATGGAGCGCTACGGCATCCTGGCCCACCGCGCCGGCCAGCCCACCCCCGCCTACCTGATCGAGGCGGCAACGCTGGAAGAACTGGCGGAAAAGATCAACGTGCCGGCGGAAAACCTCACCGCCACCGTGGCCCGGTTCAATGAGCACGCCGTCAAAGGCGAAGACCCGGACTTCGGCCGCGGCGAAAGCGCATACGACAAGTACTGGGGCGACGAGGAAAACCTGTACCCGAACCCGTCCCTGGGCCCACTGCAGACCGGGCCCTTCTACGCCATGGAAGTAGTCAACGGCGCCTTCGGCACCAACGGCGGCGTGGCCACCGACGGGCTGGCCCGCGTGCTCGACGTCGACAACCGCCCTATCGAAGGACTCTACGCAGCCGGCAACACCACCGAAAACGCCTACGCCGCAGGCTACCCCGGCGCCGGCGCCACGCTGGGCCCCATCATGACCATGGGGTACCTCGCCGGACGGACCATCGCCGGCCAGGACCCCCACTATGCCGCCGGGCCACTGGCCGGCGGAAGGCCGGCAGCGGAACTGGTGGGTGCCTGAGATGATCCGCCACACCGTACTTTTCAAGTTCAAGCCGGACTTCCCGCCCGCCGACAAACAGGCCTGGATCGCCGGACTCAACAGGATGAGGGGCAATATCCCGGGCATGCTCACCCTGACGCACGGGCCGGATGTGCTCAGCACCGAGCGATCCTTCGACTACGCCATCGTGGCGGACTTCGAAAACGTCGAGGACATGGCGGTGTACAACACTCACCCACTGCACGAGCCGCTGAAGGCGTACTCGTTCCCCAACAGCCAGCAGATCCTCTCGGTGGACTTCCACCTCCAGGATTCCCAGCCGGCTTCCACCAAGACACCGCTGTCTTAAGGAGACTCCACATGGACACTGCAACTGCACACCCGGCCGCACCCAAGACCCCTGGAAAGGCAGCCCTGGCCTCCTTCCTGGGCAGCACGCTGGAATACTACGACTTTTTTATCTACGGGACGGCGGCCGCGCTGGTATTCCCGCATTTATTCTTCCCATCGGCCGATCCCGCCATCGGACTGATCGGCGCCCTCGCCACCTTCGGCGTCGCCTATGTGGCGCGGCCTGTTGGCGGATTGGTCATGGGCCACTTCGGCGACAAGCTGGGCCGTAAGAAAATCCTGCTGCTCACGCTGGGCATCATGGGCCTGGCCTCGCTCGGCATAGGCTGCCTCCCCACGTACGAGCAGGTGGGGGTCTGGGCCCCGATACTGCTGGTGGCCGGGCGCCTGGCCCAGGGATTCTCCGCCGGGGCTGAATCCGCCGGCGCCTCCACGCTCACCCTGGAACACTCCCCTGAAGGCAAACGGGCCTTCTTCACCAGCTTCGTGATGATGGGCTACGCCTCGGGCATGGTCCTGGCCACCCTGGTCTTCATTCCCATCACTTCCCTGCCCCAGGAAGCGATGATGAGCTGGGGCTGGCGCGTCCCGTTCTGGCTCTCCATCGTGGTCCTCGCCGTCGCTTACTGGGTCCGGACACATTTGGACGAAACGCCTGTCTTCGAAGCAGCCCAGGAGAAGGAACAGGTCACGCCGATGCCCGTCAAGGAGGTCCTCAAGTTTCAGGCCCCTGACGTAGCGCGCGTTGCGGGCATGTCCATCATGGTGGTTATGCAGACAGTTTTCACCGTCTTTGGGCTGGCCTATGCCACCTCCACCGCTGGCTTCGACCGCTCCGCCATTCTCACGGTCAACGCCGTTGCCATCGGCTTGTCGATGCTCTTCATGCCGTTGGCCGCGAGGCTCGCGGACAGGATCGGACGCCGTCCCCTGCTGCTGGCTGCCGCGATCGGCTGCTCCGCCACCATTTTCCTGTATTTCCTCGCGTTGTCCTCAGGCAACATCGTGCTGGTCTTCCTGGCGGCATTCCTGAACATGACAGTCCTGTACTCGGCCTACAACGGTGTCTGGCCCGCGTTCGTGGCTGAGCAGTTCGCCACTCCCGTGCGCTACACGGGCATGGCACTGGGCAACCAGCTCGGCCTGGTCCTCGCCGGGTTCGCACCGATGATCGCCAGCATGCTGCTGGCGCCGGGAGTCACTGGGTGGCTGCCCGTTGCTGTCTTTGCGACTGTTTGCATGCTCATTGCCGGCGTCTGTGTTTTCTACTCCCGCGAGACGTACAGGACGCCCATTGAGAAGCTCGGGGCACCCTATCTTGAGGGCACAGCGTTGCGGCGGGGACAGCACGCCGCCGCGAAGGTGGAGCGGGAACAGGACAGCCCTGTCCGTTAGGCACCACAAAGCAAATGACTGTGCCCCCGTCGCCTGATCGGCGACGGGGGCACAGTCATTTGTTCGGGCCTACTCTTCCGGCGCGAGGGTGACGGTCATACCGTCCAGACGGTCGTCAAACGCGACCTGGCAGGACAGCCGTGAGCAGTCCTCGCAGAAGCCTTCGGCGTCCACCAGCAGCTCGGCCTCGTCCTCGCTGCGTTCGCCGAGGCTTTTGACGATGTCACCGTCCAAAAAGACGTGGCAGGTGGCGCAGGATGCCGTTCCGCCGCAGGACGCCAGCACCGGCAGGTCGTTATCCCGCAAGGCCTCCATCAGGCTTTGCTCCGGCTCCCACTCCACAGCGTGCTGCTGCCCGTCACGGTCCAGTACGGTCAGGGTGTTGTTGCTCATCAGGGCTCTTTTCTAGGGGTTTTTTGACTTAGACCAGTGCTGCTGCGGTCTCGTAGGGGTCGGGGCGGGGACCTGCGCCGGTTGCAGCGTCCTCAAGCTTCACGGCCGGGTCCTGAACCAAATCGGGGTCGAGCAGCAGGCCGGTTGGAATCAGCTTCTTGGCAGGACGGAAATCGGTCAGTCCGCCCACGGTGTCGACGGCGGCAAGACGGCCCTCGCGGAGGTAAACGACGGAGAACTTCCCCGTGGCCGGATCACCGCGCACAATGACCTCGTCGTCCGGGTGCATCACGCCGGCAGTCTGAAGGCGCACACCGTGCTGCACGGTCCAGAACCAAGGGGTCTCTGTTGGCGATACCTCGCCAGCGAGGATGTCGTTTACCACAGCCTCGGCCTGGGCATTGGCATTCTGAATGGATTCCAGCCGCTGGCTTGCGCCGCTGAACGGGCTGGTGAACCGGGTGACGTCCCCTGCAGCGTAAATGCCATGGACGCTTGTCCGGCACTGTTCGTCCACCAGGACACCGTCTCCACAGGTGAGCCCGGCAGCCTCGGCCAGCTCCTGGTTGGGCAGGACCCCAATGCCCGCCACCACGACGTCGGCCTCAAAACTCCGGCCGTCAGAGGTCAGGACCCGTTCAACGCGGCCGTTGCCCTGCAGTTCGGTCACTGCGGCCCCAAACTCCAGACGAACGCCCTGGGAGCGGTGGAGCTGCTCGAAGAAAGCAGACACCGGCTGGGAGGTCACCCGTTTCATCACACGGTCCTGGAACTCCAGTACCGTGACGGAACAACCGTTCTTTACCGCTGCGGCGGCCACCTCCATCCCGATGAAACCGGCACCGATGACTACCACCTTCGCGCCGGGAACCAGAGCCCGCTTGATGGCCACGCCGTCCTGGTAGGTGCGCAAGGCCAGTACCCCGTCAAGGTCAGCCCCCGGCACGGGCAGCTCGCGCGCCCTTGAGCCTGTGGCGATCACCAGCCGGTGGTACGGAAGCCGGCTACCGTCAGCGAGGACCACGGCGCTGTTTGCGGGGTCGATCGCTCCGACGGTCTGGCCCGTTACACGCTCGATCCCCTTGGCCTCGTAGTAGTCCTCCTTGCGCAGCAGCGCGCTCCGGTCCCCGGAACCCGGCGCCAGAAGGTCCTTCGACAGCGGCGGCCGCTCATAGGGAACGTTGTCCTGGGCGTCGACGACGACGATGCGCCCGTCCCAGCCCCGGGTCCGCAGGCCGGCTGCCACGGCCACCCCGGCGTGCCCGGAGCCGACAATTACGATGGGTTCCAAAGCCTGTTCAGTCATTGAGTTCCTCCAGGAAGACGTTCATGCGGTGGGGACCTGCGTTGGTCAGGTTATTGCCGCGGACCCACTCAATCCGGTGCGCCGGATCCAAGGTGACCGAGGCCAACCGGCGGGCAAGCACTTCCGCGGTCACTGTGGTCTCCAGGAGTGCCAGCGGCTGGCCCAGGCAACTGTGCACACCGTGGCCGAAGCCCAAGGACTTGCTGTTGTCGTGGTCCATGTCAAAGATGTCGCCGTCCTCGAAAAGGTCCCGGCTGGCGGAGGCGTTGAGCAGGCGCACAATGCTGCCGGCGGCCAGGGTCACTCCCGCCACCTCCACGGCTTCGGTGGTAATGCGGCTGGCGCGGTGAACGGCGCCGCTGTGCCGGCCCAGTTCATCGGCGAACTTTCCGGCATCCGCCGGAGTCTCGCGAATGCGGCGGAGCAGGCCGGGCTGCTCCGCAAAGATGCGGAAGGCGTTCGCCAGCAGGATGGTGGTGGTGTCGTGTCCGGCGATGAAAACGAACGAGCACAGCTCCTTGGCCTCCTGCTCGGTGAGAATGCCCTCGTCTTTCCACATCCGGGCGATGTGCCCGCCCATGGACGGGCTCTGCTCCGCGTAGAGGCGCTCCAGAGTGTCTTTCAGGTACGCCCAGAAATCATGTGCGCTGTCCTTGTCGGTGCCCGTGCCCGGCGCGTTCCGGGCGAGGCGTCCGAAGTAGGAGAATGTCTCGTCGGACCAGAACTTCATCTTCTCGTAGTCCTGAGCCGGGACGTCCAGCAAGGCGGAGATCGTGGCCATGCTCAGCTGGATGGCATAGTCTTCCACGATTTCGCCGCCACCCTTGGCGAGCAGGGCGTCCAGGAGTTTGTTGGCGGTTTCCCGTATCCGGTCCTCGAACAGTTTGATGGCTTTAGGGGTAAACGCGGTGGCAACAACCTTACGCAGACGGTTGTGGTTCGGCGCATCGAACAGGGTCAGGAAAGTCATCGGCGGCGGGGAGACCACTTCCGAGGAGAAGATTTTCGGTGCCCGGAAAGCCTTGCGGACGTCCTCGTAGCGGGAGATGAAGTAGACATCCGAGACCGGTGACCAGCACCGGAGGACGGGTGCGTTCTCCCGCATCCAGGTGTAATGCGCGTAGGGATCCTCCTGGGAACCGTCGTCAACCACTTTGAACGGCTCCAGTCCATCCGGCCATTGCAGTTCATGGGAGTAGGGAAGGCTGCCCTCCTCACTTCGGGGCAGTGGCGCGTCGAGCGTCGTTGCTGCGAGCATCGTGGTCCTCTCATCATGTAGGGCCATCGTCACCGCCGGCCGCGCCGGGGAGATCGAAAGCCGGAAACAGGTGAGGCAGAACCTGCGGGGACGCTCCTTCCAGGCATCGCGAAAGAGAACATCTTTCACGCGTTCCGCCGGTTCATGCCTCGTTTCCACTGTGAGGGCCATCACGGCATGAAAAGTCCAGGCGTCCATTCAATGGACGCCAAACCGTGGATAAATGCTCGGCGCGGCTAGCCGTCGTTGACGCCGGAGCGCCGGACAGCGGAGGGCCGCGGCACCGGAGTCAGAGTCCGGTAAATTCCTTGGGCCGCGGTAAGCAGAGCCGGCACAATGAGCGGCACGTCACCCTGGTCCCGGGGAACGATGGCGCTCAGCGCGGCGACGACAGTACGCCCGGGCCCGAACACCGGAACTGCGATGCCCAGCCAGTCTGATTCCCCGATTCCCGGCAAGGCAACGAACCCGCGCTGCCTGACTTCCGCAAGATGCCGGCGTATGAGGCCGGGATCTACAGGGGTTTCGTCGGTGAGCTTCGTCAAAGGCCCCGACAAGAAACTCTCTTGGAACGCTGACGGTGAGTGGGCCAGCAGCACCAGGCCAGGCGAACAGGCGTTCAGTGGAAGGCGGTCAGTTATCCGCGCCGCATCCAGGACTGAGTCCGGTGCCGACATGCGCTCAACGTACAGCGCGGACCCCCCATCCAGGACGGCGAGGGTGGTGTGCTGCCGGACCACCGAGAGGACGTCGTCCATGAAGGGCAACGCGGCCTCGCGAACGTCCATGGCCGTCTGGGAGCGAGTGGCGATTTCCCACATGCGCAGCCCGATCTGCAGTTCACCGGAATCGGAGCGGCGGATCAGGCCGTAGCCAATGAGTTCCGCAACGAGCCGGTGCGCCGTGGATCGGGGCACGCCCGCCCTGACAGCCAGGTTCGACAACGTCATGGTCTGCCGGTCGCGGTCAAATGCCTCAAGGACACGGACCACCCGGCCGATCACCGAATCTCCACTGCGAGAATTGGCCACGCCATTGCCCTTTCCACGGACAGAGTTGGACCCCGCTGGCCGCGGAAGACCTCCGGGCAGGGAGCATTCAACTATACGTTGAACACATGCCCCAACAATCGCACCGCCCGCACCCAACCCGGGTGCCGCCGTCGTACTCCCCTGCGGTCAGTCAGAGGCGCGTGGTGCGTTCAGTTCGCCCGCAATCTTGACTTCCAACGCCGCCAGTGTGGCCTCGGGCAGGACGATGAGACCGTCCAGTTCCCGCCGGGCGCGCTTGTACGCGGTTTGCCGTTCGGCAGGTGTCGCGGCGTTGTCGGAGGCGATGTTGAGCAGCTTCCTGGCCGTCGCCAGGCGTTGGCGTTCCAGCTCCGTAAAGTTGTGGTCCTTGATCCGCTTGGCCTCGCGCTCTGCGACGTCGAATGCCAGCTCAAAGCCGTGAACCGCAGTCCGGTACTCGGCCAGCGCGGCCGGCGTCGTAATGTCGCCGGGGGCTGCCGGCCGCAATCCGTCCGCCGCTTTCTTTGCCCGAATGAACGCGACCGTAAGAGGTTCCCGCACATCCGTCATGACCGGGAAGTCGATAAGTTTCCCAACATCGAGCTCGTAGTCCAGCCACCGCCGGTTCACGGCATCGTGTGCTGCCATCAGTGCGGCGACCTGGGCCTGGCTGGCGTGTTCCGCCTGCACCGCCTGGTTCTTGAGCTTGTACAGCTCCATGCGGCGGCGGTGCCGGCGTTCGCTGGCCTTGGACCACTGCCTTGCCCACCCTCCGGCGATTCCGCTGAGGGGGAAGGCGAGCCACCAGTAATGGCGAAGGAAGTCAAAGAATTGGTCCACGGATTCATCCTCCCACCGCCCCCGGCGGACCCCAAGCACAACGCCCGGGCCGCTACCCCGGCTCAACCCGCCAGTTCGTCCAGGCGGGTCCGGAGGTAGCGCCGTTCGGTTTCATTGTCGGTCAGGATCAACGCCTCCTCGAACGCGACCCGGGCCTCGACAGGACGGCCCAGCCGGGTCAGGAAGTCGGCTCGTGCGGCGGCCAGGTAGGGGTAGCGGGCCAGCTGGGGCTCGGCTCCGAGCGCATCCAGCTCCGCCAGGCCTTCCGCCGGGCCCACCGCGAAGCCGAGTGCTATGGCCCGGTTGAGTTGGATAACGGGAGAGGGCCACGTCTCCATGAGAACGTCGTAGAGCCCCAGGATCTCCTGCCAGTCAGTGCCGGACCACGACTCGCTCTCGTCATGGACGGCCGCGATTGCCGCCATGACGGCGAATCGGCCCGGCGGCCGCGCCTGCAACGCCTCGCGCAGGAGCGCCACCCCCTCCTCGATGGCCTGCCGGTCCCACTTCGACCGGTCTTGGTGCTCCATGAGCACGAGCTCACGGTGCTCATCGAGCCGGGCTTCCCTACGAGCGTCGGTGAGCACCACGAGCGCCAGCAGCCCGGCGACGTCGCGGTCCGCGGGAAGCAGGACCCGGAGCATTCTTGCCAGCTCAAGGCCGCGTTCCGCGAGATCCCGGCGCATCAGGTCCGCTCCTGACGGGGCAGTGTGCCCGGTGGTGTACACCAGGTAAACGACCGACAGCACGCCGTCGAGCCTCTCCCGGAGCTCCGATGCCGCCGGCACCCGGTAGGGGATGTGCGCGGCCGCAATCTTCTTCTTTGCCCGGGTGATCCGCGCCGCCATCGTGGCCTCGGGCAGCAGAAACGCCCGTGCCACATCGGCGGTGGACAGGCCGCAGAGGAGCCGCAGTGTCAGGGCGACCTGGGCGTCCAAGGCCAGGGCAGGGTGGCAGCAGGTGAAGATCAACCGCAGCCGGTCATCGGAAATGTCTTCCGGGTCCCGGCCCGCAAACCCCTCCGGGTCGAGAAGCTTGGGAAGCGCCCGCTGCGCGGTCGCGGCACGGCGATGCATGTCCAGGGCCCGCCGGCGCGCGGTCACCGTGAGCCACGCGCCAGGGTTCTTCGGAATGCCGCGCGGACCCCACGTGGACAAGGCACTGGCGTATGCGTCCTGGACGGCTTCTTCGGCGGTGTCGATATCACCGGTGACACGTACGGTGGCCGCCAGCACGAAGGCCCACTCCCTGCGGTGCGCATCGGCAACCGCGGCAGCAACCTCCGAACTGGCGGCCTGCGGCATCAGCTGACCATTCGCACGGGGCGGACCTCTACCCCGATGCCGGCGGGAACCTCCTTGGCGATCTCCAGAGCCTCATCCAGGTCGGACGCCTCGATCAGGTAGTAGCCGCCCAGCGTTTCCTTCGACTCGGCGAAAGGACCATCCGTCACCGCGAACCCGCCCGCTCCGTCGCGCCGGATGGACGTCGCCGTCGAGGGTGGCTGCAGTGCGGCCCCGCCGAGCAGGGACGCGCCGCGGCGCTGCTGGAACTCCTGGTAGGGGGCGCTCATGGACTCGCCTTCGGATTGTTTCGCGGCTCCATCCTGGAAGATCAGGACCAAATACTTTGACATTTTCGTACTCCCTTCGTGGTAACTCACCAGGGCCGTCCGTAATGGCCCTTACTCATACGACGCCCCCCGGCAGCCCAGATCGACAACTACGACCAGAATTCCAAAAGAAGCCACACCATGCCAAGGGCTTTTTGTCCGGGCCCGCGGCTACAGTGGAACCCCAACTTCCAGGAGGTCTGCATGGAGAACGAGCCGAGTACATCCGGGGCCGAGGATCCGGGGCCTTTCTACCACGGCACGAAGGCTGACCTGTTGCCGGGCGACCTGCTCAGGCCCGGCTACAGCTCGAACTACGGCGAGCGCAGGACCGCGAACTACATCTACCTGACTGCCACCCTGGACGCGGCCACGTGGGGCGCCGAACTCGGTGCCGGCGAGGGTCCGGGCAGGATCTACCGGGTGGAACCCACCGGATCCTTTGAGGATGACCCGAACCTGACAGACAAGAAGTTCCCGGGCAACCCGACCAGGTCCTACCGCACCCGCGAACCGCTGCGGGTGATTGGCGAGATTCTGGACTGGCAGCCCCACCCGCCCGAGGTACTCCAGCACATGCTGAGCCGCCTGGCAGAACTCAAAGCCCAGGGCATCGAGGCCATCAACTGAGGCCGATGAGCCCACAGAACCGGAGGAAAGATGATGACCGACCACCCGCCGCAGGAGCGAGGCTTCACCCTTAACCGCCCGGCAGGGCCTCAGATCTACGTCATTTTCCCGGGAACGGCGCGCGAAGCACTGAACTTTTACGCTGATGTTTTCGGCGGTGAGCTTGCCCTGCACACCTACGAGGACTTCGGCAGGAACGACGGCCCGGCAGGCGCCATAGCCCATGGAACACTCGGCGGCGTGGTTGCCCTGGCGGGATCCGACGCAGCCGCCGGCCAGGCAACGGTCCGGCTCGAAGGCATCATGCTCTCGTTACTGGGAACCGCCGAACCGGCTGTCCTTCACGAATGGTTCGATAAGCTCTCCGTTGGCGGGGCGGTGATCGATCCCCTCTCGCCCAAGCCATGGGGTGCGTCCGACGGCCAGGTCATCGATCGTCATGGACTTCACTGGCTGGTCGGCTACGAGCCCGGCAAATGAACGACGCCGCCACCACGCCGGCCTCGCCATGCGCTCATTCCCGGTGCCAGTGCGGGGGCATCACCAGATCCGCGGGCAGCTGGGTTGCTGGGGTGCCGCCGGCGGCGTTGAGCTGCGGCTGGGTCAGGTAGAGGGCCCTCGACAGGTCGGCGTCCCCAAGCCGCGCGTCCCGGAGGTCCGCGCCGAGCAGATCCGCACCCGAGAAGTCACTGCCGCGCAGATCAGCCGCAATCAGGTAGGCCCCTCTGAGGTCCGCCCCGCACAGCCGAAGGCCCCTGAGATTGACGCCCATCAGGTCCGCGCCGGGCCCCAGCCCGGCAGCCAGGTGATCACCGCCCGCGGCAAAGTAGGAGGCCCGGACTTCCGCGCTGACTTCCATCAGCGTTGACCGCACCTGAGCGTGAAGATCCTGGACGTCCAGCGCGAGCAGTTGCTGCAGCCCGCCGTCGACCGCGTGCCCTATGGTGGCGCCAAGTTCCATGGCACGCTGGGCGACGTCGGGATCGAACGTCCGACGCCGGGCCTCGGCCAGGTACCAGAGCATCTCGTGCAACTGCCGCACGGCTTTGAACGCGGCAAACATCCGGTCTTGGGTGCCAGGGTCCTCCCGCCAGCTCGTCCCGCCGAAGAGCCCCTGGGACACTTTTTGCCCGGCGCCGAAGCAGTCGAAGACCGTGCAGCCTCGGAAGCCCCGCGCGCGCAGACTGGTGTGGATGGTGCAGGAGAAGTCGGGGGCGAGGTTCTGGCAGGGCGCGCCTGCGGGTTTGTCGAGCGCAAAATCCGCGGACCGCGAGAACCCGAAGGCGGTACAGCAGAGGGCAAAGCAGTTACCGCAGTCGGGACGGAGCGACTCCCGGTCAAGGGCAGGCGCCAAGGGTGCCGCGGGGTTGGCTGAATTCGTTTGCATGTGATCTTCCAGTGGTGAATTCGGGATGGGGGCCGGTGATCGGGGAACTCCAAAGGGAGCTCCCCTCGCGGGCGCACAAAATCACGGCCCCTCGACGGAGCGAACTGGAATCGCTGAAGGGGACTGGGTCACAGAGAAGAATAAAATGTCACTGGTTTCAGATTACTCGCCCGTCCTGCTGCTGTCCCGCCTCAGGCCAAAGGCCGTTCGGCCCTACTGATCGCCGGCCGCGAGGCCCAAGCTTTTAAGACGGAGGCGTCGGGGCGGACGCTCGCGGGCCCCTGCGCCGAGCCGTTGCTGAACCGCGGGCTCTGAGGACATCCGGACATGTCAATCGACAAGCGTCGGCTCCCGCAGCGCAGGCGGGCCGCGCCGGTGCAAAGCCCACGCCGTGACGCGGTTCGCAAGGCCCTCCTCGCTTCAGGGCCGCTGTCATCGCTGCTCTACGTGGTGGCCACCGACGTCGTGGCGGCGTCCAGCTGGGACGGTTACCGCCGCAGCGAGCAGATGGTGAGCGAACTGCTCGCCGTCGGCTCCCCCGGCCACGACGTCATCGTCCCGCTCATGTGGATCTACACGCTGCTGTTCATCGCCTTTGGGGTAGGCGTCTGGGGCTCCACGCACGGCAACCGCGCCCTGCACACCGGCGGCGGACTACTCACCGCCTACGGGTTATGGAATATCGCGGGAGGTTTCTTTCCGCTGAGGCTGGGTGACGATACGTCCATTCCGCTGCATATCGTGGCCACCAACGTGCAACTCGCCCTCATGGTCGCTTCAATGAGCTTCGTGGCCGCAGGATTCCGCGGCCGGATGCGCTGGTATTCGGTCATCTCGCTTGTGGCTTCCGCGGTCACGGGAATGGTCGCGTTCATGGCCGCGCCGGGACCGAACCTCGTGCTGGGCATCGGCGAGAGGATCAGTATCGGGGCGTTCCTGCTCTGGGTGGCCGTCCTGGCTGTGGCGCTCTGGAAGCGGCCCGCGGCGCGGAATTGAAGCGCCGCCGTCGTAATGTGAGACGACGGCTACCGCATTCACCTTCTGCGGATAGACTTCCGGAGATTTCCGGGTTCGCTGACCAACTGCAGTCCGTATGACCGGCACGCGCCGGGCACAACAATGGGGGACACATGGCAATTCCTAATATTCTGGATGAAGACCATATCGACACCGCAGCCAAACTGCTCGGCACTTACTACCGCAGAACACCTGCCGGCCTTCCCGCGTACACGGGCAGTATGTACAACTGCTGGGGCGGCCGTGAAGATGCGCCGCGTGAGGTGAACCGGGTGACGCCAGATGACCTGATCGCCGTCTCCTTTCTTTCTGTTGACGTCCCCGGCGAAGCAGCCTTTGGCATCCTGGAAACTCAAGCAGAACTGATTTCTGATCTCCTCGCGCAGATCCCGGCCGACCTCGACATGGCGGATGTAAGGACAGACGAGTTCGACAAACTGTTCGGTGAAGCCAGCCCTGCGCTTCAGCTCTGGCATGTTCTGCGCGGACGCGACACAGGCCGCTGGGGAATGGGCGCGACGCGCACCAGCAAACTGATGGCCCGAAAACGCCCGCTGCTGGTCCCGGTCTATGATTCCGTCGTCGGGCACCTGATGAGCCTCGACCTGGGCTCGGCGGGTCAGTGGGAAAGGTGGCACACCGCCCTGACTGACGGTACCGGCCTGCCGCAGCGGCTCAGGGAGATCCGCAGAGTCTCACGGATCTCGGATCCGATCTCCGACCTCCGCGTCATGGACATCGTGCTCTGGATGTACGGTTCGGGCACCGCGACGGGCGAGAAGCAGTAAACGCGAGTCCGGGGTTGCCTACCCCGCCTGTTCCCGCCCGGACATGAAATGCTCGATGGCGTCAACCGCGGCGTCTGCTCCCCCGGCAGACCGGACGCGCCGGCCCATGGCCTCCAGGTTGCGCCGGATGTCCCGGTCGTTACGGACGTCGGCAATGACCGTGCGGATCAGCGCTGGCGAAAGCGCATCGGCCGGGAGACGAAGTCCCAGTCCCAGGTCTTGGACGCGGCGCGCGTTGGCTTCCTGTTCCGGCTGCAGGGGAAAGGCAACCAGAGGAACCTCGAAGTACAGCGCCTCCATGGTGGAATTCATGCCCGTGTGCGAGAGGAACACGTCGGCGTGGCGCAGGACATCGAGCTGCGGGAAGAAGGGGCGGACTTCAACGTTGTCCGGTATCTCCCCCAGTTCGGAGACATTCATCCGGTCGCCGATGGCCATGGCCACCTGCCAGTTGGTGCCCGCGAACGCGTCCAGGCACATCCGGAAGAAGTCCGGGCGGTCGTTCAACGGAGTGGTGCCCAGCGAAATGAACACCAGGGGCCTGTCCTTCACGCGGGGCTGCCAGGGCTCCTCGTTGGCCCGCTGGCCGGGGCTGGGTCCGACAAAGTGGAACCTGGCGTCAAAGGTCTCCCCCGCGGGTTGGAATTCCCGTGGGATGAAGCAGATGTTCAGCGAAGCCGGAGGGCCCTCCATGAAGGTGAAATCTGCCAGGCCCTGCTCGGCAGCGAAGTCAGTGATGAGCTGGCGCACCTGTTTCCAGGCCTTGAGCATTTCGGCCGGTGCACGGGCCGGCATCAGCTCCCGCATCGAGAAATGTTCGTTGGTGGCATAGGTCGGCTGCAGCGCGATGTCGGGCAGGGCAAGCTTCATGGCGGCCATCTTCCCGGCCAGGGTCATGGCGTCGTAACATACCGCGTCCGGCGGGTCGGTGGTCAGCCGGGTGAGCAGTGCCGGGAATTCCACCCGCGCCCTCTCCAGCAGCCGCTCCAGCAGACCGGACATCATCCCTGATCCGAATCCCGCCAGCATCCCCATCCTGGGGGAGGCTGCCGGGTCAGTTGACGGGTTGATGCGGGGAAGCTGCGCGGCGAGGTCCTCCCCGCTCTCAAAGAAGACGGCACCGGCGGACTCAACAGCCTTCGCGTACCGGGCGGACGTTGCATAGGTGACCCGGTGGCCGCGGCGGACAAGCTCGGCGACGACCGGCAAGGTCGGATTCACATGGCCCGCGGCCGGCAGGCAAATAAAGGCAAAATGCATGACCCTATCCCTCCAAAAATCACGGTGGGCAGCTTACGGACGCCGGCTACCGCCAGACCCCACAGGCCCCGCCGCACCCGGAGCCGCCGAACGGCGGCAACTGACGCGCCGCCGTCGTAATTTCCGACGGCGGCTGCTGACTGACCGCCCCGCTGCGCCTACTGCCCCGGCGCCCGGTAGGACGGCGTCTTCTTGGCCGCCTCGTCAATGTCTTCCGGTGTCATAAGCGGCTTCAGGCGCACGTCCACGGTGCCGGTGGAATTGATCATCAGTGACAGGGCTGCCGCGCCCGCCTGGTCCGGCACATCAAAAACGCCAAGGACGTCGATGTCCCCGAAGGCGTAGTAGAAGCACTCCAGCGATCCCCCGACCGAACTGAGCGCCTCCACCAGCGCCTCACGCCGTTTGGTGCCGCCCTCGCGCATGAGTCCCGTGATTCCGTCGCCCACATAATTCGCTTCAAACAGATACTTGGTCATGGTTCTTCCTGTCCCGTGCTGTCCAGGACGCGGCATCCCAGCGTGTGCCTGACCCCTGTGAGGGAGGGTCCTGGCCGGTCCCCCGCGTGGGGCCGTGGCCATAGCGTAGGCCCACTTCAGGGCTGTGACAACAGTTTCCGCAGAGCGCTGCGCGCCTGTCCGGGCCACCCTGCCGTAAAAGACCTCTGCCGTGGATACCGCCCAAAAGTAGAGACAGCATCCACGGCAGCGGGTCACCGTGAACCGGTGACTATTTTTCGCAGGCGACCCCGTCGCGATCGCGGTCAAGGCTGGTGCTGTAGCCAGGCTGCCCTGCATACAGCGGCGCGGCACCAGCAGCCTTGACGGCAGCACAATTGGCGTAGTAAGCCGCGGGCGGCGCCTTGACGGCCGGCGCGGGCGCCGGTGCCGGTGCCGGTGCCGGTGCTACTGGCGCTGGCTTTGCGGCTTGCTGGGCCGCTGCCTCGGCGGCCTTCTGGGCGGCCACCTGCGCGGCGGCCTGATCCGCTGCAGCCTTGTCTGCCGCCGCCTTGTCCGCCGCAACCTTGGCTGCAGTAGCTGCCTCTGCTGCTGCTTTGTCGGCGGCAGCTTTGTCGGCAGCAGCCTTTTCAGCCGCAATCTTCTCAAGGGACTTGACGCCAAGCTTCACCGTGGAACCCTTTGCCACGGATGCCCCCTCCGTGGGGTCTTGGGACATTACCTGCCAGTTCTTCTTCGACACGATCGTTTTGCCGTCGATGATGTCCACGGAGTCGACCTTGAACCCAAGACCTTGCAGTTGATCTGTGGCTTTATCCAGAGTCAGGCCCACCACGCCCGGAACCGCGACAGCATCTACCACTTCAGCAGCGGGAGTCGGCTGTACTGCCTTCTGAGCGCCACCGCATCCGGTCAGCATGAGGCCGGCAAGCACAACTAGTGCCAGTGTCTTTTTCATTTTTCCCCCTTGGAAAGTTTGGAACATTGGAGTGATGGAACTGGTCTAGCTTTCGCAGGCCACGCCGTCGTTGTCGCGGTCCAGCGCCGCCCGGTAGCCGGGCTGCCCGGCACGGATCGGCGCGGCGCCGGCTGCTTTGGCCGCCGCGCAGTTGGCGAAGTAGACGGCGGCCGGCGGAGCGGGAACGGGGGCCACCGGAGCGGGGGCCACTGGAGCCGGCGCCGGTGCAGGAGCGGGTGCCGGTGCAGGAGCGGGTGCAGGTGCAGGTGCAGGAGCAGGAGCAGGTGCAGGTGCAGGTGCAGGAACTGCGGCCACGGGCGCCTGCTCGTTGGTTGGTGCCAGCTGGCCGGCGCAGTCAGCGAGGATCCTGGCCATCGCGTCGTGCTCTGCCTGGGTGACCCACAGGCTGTACGTTGCCTTCACCGATATCTGCCGCGCCACGTATTCGCACCGGAAGCCTTTGTTCGGCGGCAACCAGGTGGCTGCGTCGCCGTCGCCCTTCTTCATGTTGGTGGGGCCATCCGTCGACTGCAGGTTCAGCGGGTCGTTGGCGAAGGCTGTCCGCTGCTCCGTGGTCAGCTGCTGCGCGCCTTTCTGCCAGGCGTCGCTGAGGGCCACAACATGGTCGATCTGGACGGCGCTGCTGGTGGCACTCCCCCGCAGGAAGCTGATGGTGGTACCCGTGTACGGGTCCGCGAGCGTTCCGGACTGAACCTTGCACGGCACGCTGTTGGTGTACGTGATCGCCGTCAGGTCGCGTTTGAGCATGTCGTTCCGGGTGTCGCAGCCGTTCCGGTCAACGTCCATCCACGCCTGCCCGAACAGCGCGCGGTCATAACCGGTCTTCGGCGCCCGGCCCTTGACAGGGAGGGTGGCCAGCAGGTCGATGGCCTTGGTGGCAAAGGCGGGCTGACTCTTCGGAGCGGCTGCACTGACGCCGTTCGCGAGCGTGTTTGGGGTCTCAGGATCGAGCGGGGTGTCCGCCGCCTGGGCGGTTGGAGCGGACGACGGCGTCGGCGAACCTTGGGCGGAGGCGCTCGCTGTGGCGGTGGCCGTCGAAGCTTTCCAGTCCGAGGAGGTTGCCTGAAGGTCGTCCCCGGTGGTGCGCGGCAACGCCACGGCACCCGTGAAGAACAGCGCAAAGGAAACCGCCAGCGCGATGGCCCCTGCCTTCCGCTTCGCCGGCAGCCACGCCCACGAACGGCGTCCTGTGGCCATGACATAAAGGCTGGTCAGCCCCGCCGAGATACCCAGGAAAACCAGTGCGCCACCGAATCCTCCAACGAAGGCACCGATAATCACGAAGAGCGCTGTGATGCCGCCGACGATCAAGGTGGAAGTGCGCGGCCTGCGTGGCGGGTTCGGCCCGGGCGCAGGAACAGACGGTACTGACCCGAAAAGGGTCTGATAGTTCGACAATTCTTATTCCCCAATAGTGAGGGCTCGACGTTGAGCCCGACCTTTTCTCTTGAAACTTCACGTAAATGCTGAGCTTATCCGCGCTGAGGCAGGAGAACCGAAATTGGGACGAACCTTGGACAACGTTGATGGACTCTTGAGCCGATCTTGATCAGAGCGCTGCCAGGAGCCTGCCTATCGCTTATTCCAACCGGCTGCAGTACGTTGGGCGTTACGCCGTACGCGAGGGATGCTGCTGGGCATGGTCAATCCGGCGGCCATCGTTGGCACTTCATCCCTCATCGTTGCGTGAACAAAGAAGTCCATGCTTACCGGAGCGAGCCCGTGAAAACTGCAACCGTTGCCCGATCCCGTCCGCTACCCCGAACCCGGTGGCTTGTTCCTGCTGCTTTGATCCTTCTCAGCCTCGTCCCGATCATCGCCGGGGCAGCGCGCCTGACGGACTTAACGGGCGGACAGATCACACCGGAGAACGCGCGGTTCTTCGATTCGCCGGCGCCAGTCCTGATCCATATACCAACTGTCACCGTGTACCTGCTGCTGGGGGCGTTTCAGTTCGTTCCGCCACTTCGCCGGGGCCAAAGCGGCAGGGCCAGCTGGCACAAAATTGCCGGCCGCATCCTTGCCCCCGCCGGCCTGCTGGCCGCCCTGTCGGGACTGTGGATGGCGGTCTTCTATGACCTCCCGCCGCTGGACGGGCCGCTCCTTCTCGTCCTTCGCTTGGTTTTCGGGTCCGCCATGGTTGCGTTCATTATCCTGGGATTCGTCGCAGCGCGTCGCCGGAACTACGTCCGGCACAGCGAGTGGATGTCCCGCGCCTACGCCATCGGCATAGCCCAGGGAACCATTGTTGTGGTGACCATTCCCTGGATTGTCCTGGTAGGGCCGGTCAACGAACTTAGCCGGGCTCTGCTGATCGGGGCATCGTGGGTGCTGAGCCTCGCCGTGGCCGAACACTTCATCTACCGGCGCGCCCATGGCCCTGCCCGGAGGCCCCGGCCTTCTGCCCGGCCCGCTTAGTCCGGCCGGGTGCCACCGCCCATTTCGCGAAGAATATTTGCGCGAAAGGGGCACTGGCTATACCCCTATAAGCGCGGCCTTCTTCGCCGGCGAGCGAACGGGTGCAATGGATACAGGCCATTTTCCACTGCACCAATGAGGAGTTCGCATGCGCGGGCAGACCACGATCGAGGGCGGCGTTACGGCCGGCGGTACCAAAAACGTTAAGGACCGACGGCGGGCGCCGCTTCCGCTGGTGGTGTACGTCCTGGCGCTGGGCACGTTCCTGATGCTCACCAGCGAGTTCGTGGTGGCCGGCATCCTGCCGCTGATCGCGAGTGACATGCAGGTGAGCGTCGCCCAGGCCGGATCGCTGATCACAGTCTTCGCGATCGGCATGGTGGTGGGCGCGCCGCTGATGGCGATGCTGACTATGCGCCTGTCCAAGCAGCTGACGCTGGTCCTGGCGCTCATCGTATTCATTGCCGGCCATGTGGTGGTGGCGCTCGGCCAGGACTTCACGCTGCTGCTGGCGGCGCGGTTCGTCAGCGCACTCGCCACCGGCGCGTTCTGGGCAGTCTCCGCTGTGGTGGCCACCCGCGCCGCAGGCCCGTCCTCAGGTGCCCGGGCGGTAGGCGTAGTGGGCGCCGGCGGGGCCCTGGCCACCGTCCTCGGCGTGCCCCTGGGGGCATTCGTCGCACAGCTGGTTGGCTGGCGCGGAACCTTCTGGGCACTGGCGGCCGCCGCCGCGCTGGCCACCGTGCTCGTCGCCCGGCTTATTCCGCACGACGTTTCCGGCGCGCATCCAACCTCGATTCGTACCGAACTGGCCGGGCTGCGCTCGGGCCGGCTGTGGCTGGCACTGGCTGCGTGTGCCACGACGTGCGGTGGCGTACTCTCCGCCTACTCCTACATCGCCCCGATCCTGATCGACCAGGCCGGTGTGACAGTCTCCCACGTCCCGCTGGTGCTCACCGGATTCGGCGTCGGTTCGGTCATCGGCACCCTCCTCGCCGGCCGTTTCGGCGACGCCCACCCCGGTCCGATCACCATTCTCACCCCCGCTGTGACCACCGTCCTCCTCCTGGCCATCAGCCTGGTGTCCGGTTCGCCATGGCTGTCCAGCGCACTGGTGGTCCTGCTCGGCCTGTTCGGACTGAGCGCCAACAGTGTGCTGATCCACCTGGCTGTCCGCTTCGCCGGGAAAGCCGCCACCCTGGGTTCCGCCCTCAGCGTCTCCGCGTTCAACGCCGGCACCGCCGTGGGCACCGCCATCGCCGGCGCAGCCCTCGTCTCCCCGCTCGGGACCACCGGCCCGGGCCTGGTCGGCACCATCCTTGCGGCGTTGACCCTGATTCCAACCACGGCACTCGCCATAGCCGGCCGCCGGCGGGCACCAGCGCTTTAGCCTGAACCCGTTGTCGAAACCCGCCACGTCCTCCCCAAGCACTGACCACCGGCGGGCGCGTCACGCAGTAGGCTCCCCTGTGGGAAGAAGTACGACGGCGGGAGGAGCCACGCGTGACGGAACTTGAGGACCAGGGGCTGCCGCTGACGGCGCTTGCCGTGGCGGCGGGGCGGGCAGTGGAATCATCCCGGCCGGACGCCCTTGTGACCGACCCGTTTGCCCTGGCACTGGTGGAGGCCGCCCGCTCCCACGTGGATTTCCCCACCGCCTGGCCGCCGGATCCCACAGCCGTGTCACCCCTGCAGCAGCCGCTCCTGCTGGCATCGATCTACATCGCCGTACGGACCCGGTTCATCGACGACTTCCTGCAGTCCGAGCCGGCAACACGGCAGACCGTGCTGCTGGGCGCGGGCCTGGACACCCGCGCATACCGGCTCCGCTGGCCCGCCGGCTCACGGGTCTTCGAAATCGATCACGCGAACGTCCTGGAGTTCAAGGCCGGCGTGTTGGACCGCCTCTCCGCCGAGCCGCAGTGCAAGCTGGTCACGGTGGCCACGGACCTGTCCCTGCCGTGGCGCGAGGCCCTCACAGTGGCCGGCTTTGATCCGCAGCAGCCCACCACCTGGATCCTTGAGGGCCTGCTGCCCTACCTCGACGGCGCCGCTCAGCTGTCGGTGCTGAGGGACGTGGCAGCGCTGTCCGCGCCGGGGTCGCGGGCCGTGATTGAGCGGGCAGTTCCGCTGCCCAAGACCGACGACATGGAAGCCAAGCTCCGCGACTTCAGCGTGCAGACAGGACTGTCCATGAGCGAACTCCTGGCGCGGACTGATCCGCCGGATCCGGCGGAACTGCTCACAGCGGCCGGCTGGCGGTGCACCCCGCACACGGTCGTGGAGCTGTGCGCCACCTACGGCCGCGTCCTGTCCCTGGCCGGCCCCGGCCAGCCCGCACCGTCACAGGAGCCGGCGTCCGGGCAGTCGAGGGGCGGCTTCGTCACCGCACTGCGCTAAGGTGACCGCCGGCACCCAGCCCGGGCGCCGCCGTCGTACGTCTGCGTCCCCGGCCCGCAGCGTCATGACACGCGGCGGAACTCTCCCGGCCGGAGCTGGACATGGAAGGGCAGCACCAGCTGGATGTGGGTGTCGCCGATGGGCTCCTCGAGCAGCTCGTTGATGGAGGTCTGCCCCTCCAACTCGCTGCACCCGTCCTTGCCCATAAATCGACCTTATGCGGGCACGGCCGGAGTGAATCGCAGGACACGGCGAGAGCCTGGCCTCTTCCTCCGTCACCATGGCTTGCGGCCGTCGGGTGGTGGCATGATGGGCGGATGAGCCGAGTCACGTGCGATCTGACCATCAGACTGGAGGACTGATGGCGCGCATCTTCATCACCGGCTCCACCGACGGACTCGGACTGGCCACGGCGCAGTCCCTCCTGGACGACGGCCACAATGTCATCGTGCACGCACGCAATGCCGGACGGCTGAGCGCGGTAAAGGATCTGATTGAGCGCGGGGCGGTGGGCGTCGTCGGCGACCTGTCGGACCTTGCGCAAACCCGTGACATTGCGGACCAGGTGAACCGGGCCGGCCCCGTGGACGCCGTCATCCACAACGCTGGCGTGCTGAACGGTCCCGATATCTTTCAGGTCAACGTCGCGGCCCCTTACCTTCTCACGGCCCTCATCCACCGCCCGCGCCGGCTGATCTACCTCAGCAGCGGCATGCACCGCGGAGGCCACGCGGGCAGCTTCCGCGACGGGGCCGGGTCCGGCGGTGCGCCGCCCCGGGTGTCCTATTCGGACAGCAAGCTTTACGTCACCGCCCTCGCGGCGGCAGTCGCCCGGTTATGGCCTGATGTCCTCAGCAATGCCGTGGATCCGGGCTGGGTGCCCACCAAGATGGGCGGTGCCGGGGCGCCGGACGATCTTCGGCTCGGCCACGTGACCCAAGAGTGGCTCGCCACCAGCGATGACCCCGAGGCACTCACCAGCGGCGGCTATTGGCACCACCAGCACCGGGAGAAAGCGCTCCCGGCTGCCGGCGATCAGCACCTGCAGGACGAGCTGCTGCATTATCTGGGCCGTCTCACCGGGGAACGGCTTACGTGAATGCTCAGTGGTGGGAGGTTGCCCTCGGAGCCGTTGCCGGCCTGGTGGCCGTCTACGCCATATTGCTGCTGGCTTTATGGGCTTACGCCCGGCGTCACCCGGAGACAGTGGGGATGCGCGATGCGTTGCGGCTGCTGCCGGACGTGCTGCGCGTTCTCAGGCGCCTGGCCGCCGACAAATCCGTGTCGCGCGGGGTGCGCATCAAGTTGGTCCTCCTGCTGGGATATTTGGCTTTTCCGCTTGACCTCGTCCCGGATTTCCTGCCGGTGATCGGCTACGCCGATGATGTGATCATCATGGCCCTGGTTCTTCGCTCCGTGATTCGCTCCGCCGGTCCGGACTCCTTACGGCGTCATTGGCCTGGCACTTCGGCCGGCCTTGCCGTCGTCGAACGCCTCGCGGGCCTTCGGGAATCCAGCGGGTTGGGGTAGCGGCTACGAGCCCGTTCCATCCCATGGGGGCCAGTCCGTCGAAGGCGCGCACCCAGGTTTCGCGCAGTGCGGGCGTTCAGTCCTGCACGGCAGCGGAAATGATTTGCTCCATCTTGTCTTGCAGGAACTCTTGCCCCTCAGCGCTCGGGTGTTCACCATCCGGTCCCAACAGGACGTCGGCGCGGCCGCTGAGCCACTGCTCCGCTATGGGATCGATGAAATCCACGCCCATGGACTGCGCCGCGGACGCCTCAATGTCGCGAACGTCGGCCAACAGCGGATCCGTCTCCTCGGTGCCGGACAGTGGGCCGACCGCCACGAGCACCGCGTTGGGCGCCTGCGACGAGGCGCTGGCGAACGCTAAGACCGTAGCGTCCCGGAGTTCCTCCGGCCCGGCGCCCGTGTCGTTGTCGGACCCGAAAAAAACAACTACGTCCGTGTCAGGGCTGACGGCTGCCTGGACTTCCATGGTGAAGGTGTTCCCGTCGTCACCGGCAACCAGGTAACCGCTGCCGTTCTCTGCAGCATTGGTGACCTGCAGCGGCCGCTGGTTGGACAGGTGCGCCGACTGAAGGAGCTCCGGCCACGCCTGCTCCGGCGAGGTTCCCAGCCCTGTGCTCAGCGAGTCCCCGATCACGACAACCCTGACCGTGGTGCCCCCGGACCCTGACTCCGGTCCGCTCTTACCGGCTGTTGCTTGTGCGGTGCCCGTTGAAATCGGTGGAGCAGGCGTTGCCTGCCCATCAGCGCGGGCAGGAACGCATGAGCTGGTCACAAGAAGGAGCAACGCAGCACCGGATGCCTTAATCACGGCGCGGACGCGCGGCGACGAGCTCTTCATCCACTCCTCCAAGATCCCGGCAGTCAGGAAAACTAACGCAATCCGTGAAATATCTATGGTAACCCGCCTGCCTGAACGAAGCGCCACCGGGACCAGGAGGACCGCTCAATCTCGAGCTCAGGGGGTGGTGAGGAGGACGAGTTGTTGGGTTGCCCGGGTCATCGCCACATAGCGGTCCACTGCTCCTTCGATGCCCGCACCGAACGAGTCCGGGTCGATGAGGACCACCAAATCGAACTCGAGCCCCTTCGACAGTTCCGGGGTCAGCGACCGCACGCGGGACGCCGCCGGGATCACGCCGGGCTCGATATGATTCCTGCCGATGACACAGGCGATCCCGTCCGCATGCGCGGCGAGCCACGCATCGACGACGGGGCCCAGCTCCGACGTGGAGCCATGGACGACGGGCAGGCCGCCGCTGCGGATGGAGGCCGGCACGTTGGCGTCCGGAAGCACGGCCCTAATGACTGGCCCGGCTTCAGCCATGACCTCCGCCGGTGTCCGGTAGTTGATGCTGAGGGTCGCCTGGTTCACGTTGGCCAGTCCGACCCGCCCGAGCCGTTCCTGCCACGTCTCGGTGAACCCGCGCCTGGCCTGGGTGCGGTCCCCTACGACCGTGAAGCTGCGGGAGGGGCAGCGCAGCAGCAGCATCTGCCACTCGGCGTCGGTTAACTCCTGCGCCTCGTCCACGACGACGTGGGCGAACGGACCGGCAAGCATGTCCGGGTCGGCAGCCGGCAGCGCGTCCCCGTCGACCAGCTTCTCCTGCAGGTCCTCCCCCCGCAGCATGGACATCACCAACATTTCGGAGTCGTCCGCCGCCACCAGGTCCTCGACCACCCGGTCCATGAGCTCCCGCTCGGCAGCCAGGGTGGCGTCCTGCCGGCGCCTGCGTCGTGACGCCGCCGGATCGCCCAGACGCTGCCGTGCCGCGTCCAGGAGCGGCAGATCGGACGTGGTCCAGGCCTTCGGATCTGCGCGCTGCAGTACCTCTACCTCGTCTCGGCTGAGCCAGGGGGCACACAGGCGCAGGTAGGCGGGCACGGTCCACAGGTCGCCGACGAGGTCGGTGTAGTGGAGCAGCGGCCACGCTCTGCTGAACGCGTCCACCAACGCCGCGTTCTGTGTCAAGGCCCGGCGGAGTACACCCGCCGGGACGTCGCCGTCGTAGAGCCTGTCCGCGAGTATGGTGAGCAGTTCCTCCCAGACCTCATCGCGGGCCTCGTTGTGCGGGGTGCCCGGCCCGGGCGACTCGAACGCCCTAGCCCACTCCTCGGCACTGAGCCAGATATCGGCGTACGGGGTCTCCACCTCCATCCCCTTCGCGGGCGGCTGCTCGTAGAACCTGACGGCCGGCTCGATCGCCTTCACCATGTCCGCGGACGACTTCAGGAGTGCCACGTCCTGGTCAGTCTCGACCGAGGCCGCGGCGCCCTCGGGAACGAGATCGCGCAGGGTGCACGTCTGCACGCCCTCCTCCCCCAGGCTCGGGAGCACATCGGCGACGTAGGCCAGATAGGGCCGGTGCGGACCGATGAACAACACGCCGCCGCGCCGGTGACCGAGCCGGGGGTCCGAGTAGAGGAGGTACGCGGCGCGGTGCAGTGCAACAACGGTTTTGCCCGTGCCGGGGCCGCCGTCGA
Organism: Pseudarthrobacter sp. 01T43; assembly: GCF_056398665.1. NCBI lineage: Bacteria > Bacillati > Actinomycetota > Actinomycetes > Micrococcales > Micrococcaceae > Pseudarthrobacter > Pseudarthrobacter sp. 01T43. The sequence goes on from NZ_JBFTPV010000003.1 coordinate 377,970, forward strand.
CGACGAGTGCCCCGCGCGATGACGCCCGGATGATCGCGTCCTGGTCCGCCTGGATGGTGCCGAGCACGTCCTGCATCCGGGCAGACCTGCTGCTGCCCAGGCTCGCGATGAAGGCCGAGAGATCCTCAAGTGCGGCGGTCCCTTCGAACCCGTCCGCAGCGAACACTTCGTCCCAGTAGTCACTGATGCGGCCGCGGGTCCAGCGGTACCTGCGGCGGCTGACCACGCCCATCGGGCGGGCATGGGTCGCCCCGAAGAACGGCTCAGCCGCCGGAGAACGCCAGTCGATGAGCAGCCGGCCACCCCCACTGTCTGTGAGGCCAAGGCGTCCGATGTACACGGGCTCGGGGTTGCCTGCGCCGACGATGCGTCCGAGGCACACGTCCATACCGAAGCGACGCAGGGCCCGCAGGCGGGCGGTTAGCCGGCGGATCTCCACGTCCCGCTCCAGCACCTCCTGGCCCAGACGGCCGCGCGATCTGCGCGCCGCATCGAGGTGGTCGGACAGGTCGGCAATGGACTGCTCGAGGCCCTCCGCGATCGCGGCGAAATGCCTCTCGTCGCCCGCGATCAGCGCCGGGTCCGCCTTGGGAGTGAGGTGCTCGGGAAGGTTGAACGCGCTGGTAGTCAGGGACACGTCATCAGCTCACTTTCACGCAATCCGCTCATCGACCACACAATTCTGCGGGCCCACCGGGATCTTGTGGCAAGCCCCCCTGCGCGCTATAGATTTAAGAGTAGGGAGCGGTGGATTCCCGGAAGGACGTCCCGGCTTCGCGATTAGTGGATCAGGCCGGCGACCAGGTTGATGGTGGTGGCCAGAACAATGGTTCCCAGCAGATAGGACAGCAGTGCCTGGCGCAGCACGGTGGTGCGTATCGCCTCCGTCTTCAGGTCGGTGTCAGAGACCTGGAAAGTCATCCCGACAGTGAAAGCCAGGTAAGCGAAGTCCATGTAGCGCGGAAGCTTGTCCTCGTTGAAGTCCACACCCTCCCTGTCCCGGTAGTAAATGGACGCATAGCGCAGGGTGAAGAGCGTATGGACCAGGAACCAGGACAACGCCACACTGCCCAGGGCCATCGCGACGATGGCCGCCTTCGTGCCCCCTTCGGCGTTGGAGGCTTCCAGCAGGATGAGGGCCACCCCGGCGAAGCTGGCCACGGTGGCACTTAGAACCAGCACATCCGAGACGCCGCGTCCCGGATCTTCGCGCCGCGCGTGGGCCGCCGTGGCTTCCGCCTGCAGCCGCCCGACGACGGCCCAGACCCAGATGAGATAGGTCAGTGACGCCGCCGCCCAGCCCATCGCCGGCGCGTACGCCCAGGACTTCAGCGCCCCCACCGCCAGTGCCGTGCCCACGCCCACAACAATCATCACGATGAGGCGGAGGCGCGAACGATGGACCAGCGTGTTGAAACCCGGTTCCGGGCTGGCCGTGTCAGGTGCATTCATGGATCGATTATCCCCTTCCGCCGGCCGTCACCTTCGGGACGCGCCGGGCAAGCTGCCGTGTCAGCCGCCCAAACGGAAGATAACCACCAGCCCGATCAGGGCAATCACGCCGGCAAGGAGCATCGCGGCCCTGGGATTGCCAAAGTTCAGGGTCCAGCCGATGCCGAACCGGCGCGGGACAAGCAGTGCGTGGTCTTCACGGTTGATGTAAAACAGGCCACCGCGCCAGTATTTATCGTCGTCCCGGTGCGTCAGTCCGGTGTCCTCACCGTTCCGGCCCCGCTCCCGGTTGTTCCTGGCCAAGACGACAACGGTGATGACGACGGCGGCGAGAACCGGGAGCGCGATCACCAGGGGCGCCCACGGCGTGACGGTTCCGGTCCACATCAGCAGCGACGATCCCAGCATTCCCAAATCGATCATGGCCACAAGCCCAAGCAGCACCCTGGCACCCAAGGAGATGTAGTGCCGCGACCAGCGCGCGGAGCCCACCGGGTGTGCCGGATCCAGGTCCGGCCTGCTGCGGATGATGGCCGCCGCCATGCCAGCGAGCAGCGCCGTTATGCCGATCTGCACGAACACCAGGGAGAAGGCCGCGCCGACCGACTTGGCGACCACCCTGTCCGGCACACCCCTGGCGCCGTAGTGGACCGCGAGGATTTGGGGCATGGACGGGTACAGAAACACTCCAATCACGGCCGTTGCGACAGTGATGATCACCGCCGGCGCCAGCCAGAGCCAAGGAAACCGCGGCGGATCGGTCCGCAGACCGGTGTCCACCGAGATGCCTTGATGCAGGCCCTCGAACCAGTCACCGGCGGTCTTGGCTGCCCGGATCTCCTGATGGGCCAGGAAAAAGCACCCGTACCAGAGGCCAACAAGCATCAGCACCGACAACGGCAGCAGCAACGGTTCCCCGGTCACCGCGAAGATCCCAACACCGGCCCCTGCCACGACGAGCCCGCAGATGAGCACCCTCCACCGGTAGATGCGGGCCTCCCGGATCACTGTAGGGTCCTCGGCACGCTGAGCCGGCACGCGGACCCCGAAGGGCACAGTGGGGCTGGTGACCGAGGGCAGCACCAGCGCGAGCAGGAGCACGAGACCCAACAGCACAAGACTCAGAACTATGGCAACGATCATGGCGCATCCTTCCGCTGCGTGGCACCAAATGAATCGAGCACGGACCGGCAGGTCTGGAGAACCTCGTCTGCCGGGATTCCCCTGGCAACGGCCTCTGCCAGAAGGGTCCGGGCCCTGGCGGTCCAGTCGGAGGGGAACGGCTGCTCCGCGACAGTTGCTGTCACTACCGCACCGGTTTTGCGGTTAAGGCGGATCAGGCCCTGCTGGCGCAGGAGGTCATAGGCTTTGTTCACGGTATGGAAGTTGATCCCGAAGTCGGCTGCGAGCGTCCTGGTGGCAGGCAATGAACTGCCCTCAATCAGCACGCCCTCGGCGATCGCTTCCACGATCTGGTCCCGAAGCTGCTGGTAGATCGGCACCTCACCGGCCAGGTCTACGTTGAGGATCATGAGCTCCACCTCCACCCTTGTTATAGCAGTTATAGAACAAATAGTGGATGGTGGCAATATCGAGTTATGGCCGCGGTTCGATAGGTGTTGGGCGTGCCGGGATCCGCGCCGGCACGGACGCGGGCTCCGACTGGCCGCGCCTTCTGGAATGCCGGCGTGCCGCGCGTTCCGCGGGAACGATCAGCACCAGTGCCACGAGCAGGGCACCGGCCAGCATGATGGATCCGCCGGCATAGGCGACGGCGACGCTCCCGGCGAGTGATCCTGCGTTGGCTGAGGCGGCCACCAGCACACCGACGCCGAGGGCGCTGCCGAGCTGGTGCGCGGTGTTCACCAGACCGGAGGCGGCTCCGGCGTCGGTGGTGCTCGCTCCTGCGATGCCCGCAGCGGTGAGCGGGGCAAATCCGAGCCCCTGGCCGACGCCGATCAGCACCAACGGGAGCGCAACCCCGGTGAGGTACGGGGTGGACGCCGTAATGGTGCTGAGCCAGGTCATGCCCGCCAGCGTCAGGGCGAGCCCGGTAGTCAGCAGGGATGCCTTGCCAAAGCGGTGCGTGAACCGTGGGACGGCCAGCGCGACGAAGAAATTCACCACGGTCATGGGGAAGAAAGCCACGCCGGCCTGTAAGGGGTCGTAGCCGTAGACCCCTTGCAGGAACTGGGTGGTGAAGAAGAAGAACCCGATCATCGTGCCGGCAAACAGCAGCCGGGCCGCGTAGGTGCCGGCCCGTTCCCGGCTGGCAAACAGGTGCAGCGGCATGATGGGACGCTCCACCCTCCGCTCATTAAGCACCAGTAGGCTGAGGAGCATAATGGCTGCGGCTAAAGCGGTGATCGTTTCGGGTGCCGCCCAGCCGGCGTCGACGGAGTGGACGATGGAGAAAACCAGGGTACCCATGCCCAGTGTCGAGGCCACGGCACCCAGCACGTCGAACCGGCCGGACGAGCGCGGGCTCTCGGGGATGAATTTGACGGCGGCGATGATCATGGCGACGCCGATGGGCACGTTGACGAAGAAGCCCGCCCGCCACGAAACCCATTCGGCGAGTGCGCCGCCAACCACAAGGCCCAGGCTGGCACCGATTCCGGCAACAGCGCCGTAGGCGCCCAGCGCCCGGGTGCGTTCACGGCCGGCGGGGAACGTGGCCGTCAGCAACGACAGCGAGGAGGGGGCGACGACAGCGGCACCGATTCCCTGGAGTGCCCGGGCGGCAATCAGCCACCAGTCGTTAGGGGCAACTCCGATCAGGAGGGACGCGAAGGCAAAGACCGCCAGGCCCGCGATGAACACCCGGCGCCGGCCCAAGACGTCCCCCAGCCGGGCGCCGAGCAGCAACAGGCCGCCGAACACCAGCGTGTACGCGTTCTGGACCCACGACAACCCGGTCGGTGACAGTCCCAGCTCCGACTGGAGGCTGGGCAGGCCGGTGAAGATGATCGAGTTGTCCAGGATGATCATGAAGTAGCCCACGAGGATGATGGCCAGGATGGCCGTGGAGCGGACTTTGGCGGGCGGCTCGGCTGTGGTGGTGTTCAAGGTTTTCCTTCGCATTGATGGGCCGCCGGCGGTTATCCGTTTGCCTGCTTATCCACTTCACCACTCAGGAAGAAACCGCGGGAGTGGCCACTGTTCCGTGTACCGGCAGACCACCCTTCAGCAGGCGGGCGGCCTGAAGGGGTGTACTGTCAGGCCCTCCCGCCGGCCCCGGGCCGGCCGTAGCCTGAGAGCATGGACAGCCGAAATGATGTGAGTGAATTCCTGCGATCCCGCCGGGCCAAAGTAACGCCTGACCAGGTGAATCTGATCGTTGGCAGCAACCGGCGGGTGCCGGGTCTGCGCCGGGAGGAACTGGCCACCCTGGCTTCGGTCAGCGTGGACTACTACGCCCGGCTGGAACGCGGGAACCTCACCGGCGTCTCGGATGAAGTGCTCGAATCCATCGCCCACGCCCTCAGGCTTGACGAAGCCGAGACCGCGCACCTCTTTGCCCTCGCCCGCGCCGCCCAGCCCGGCCCGGGCCGGCGGAAGCGCGCAGCCAAAGAGCAGGAACTGCGGCCCAGCCTGCAACGGTTCATGGACGCCATCACCGGCGCCCCCACCTGGGTGCGTAACGAACGCATGGATTTCATCGCAGCCAATCCGCTGGGCCTCGCCCTATACGCTCCCGTCCTTGCCGACCGGGTCCAACCTGCGAACACCGCGCGCTTTCTGTTCCTCAACCCCGAAGCGCCCACCTTCTTCCCGGACTGGGAACAGAACGCCAACGACGTCGTCGCCACCCTGCGCGGTTACGCCGGCCGGCAGCCGCATGACCGAAGTCTCTCGGACCTGATCGGGGAGCTCGCAACCCGGAGCGAGGAATTCCGCACCCGCTGGGCCGCCCACAACGTCCGGTTCCACCGAACCGGTCTTAAGCGCATCCACCACCCCGTCGTCGGGGACCTTGAACTCAGCTACGAGGCGATGGAACTGCCGGCCAATCCTGGCTGGACGATGTTCGCCTACACGGCCGAACCCGGCTCGGCGAGCGACGAACGCCTCAAACTACTCGCCAGCTGGGCGGCAACCACAGCCAGCGAACTCACCGCCCCCGCGTCGCTCGACTGAGCACGGACAGCACGCAACAAACAGGGAGAAACTAGCCCGGGGTTTTCATGGGACGCCGCTGAGCTGGCGTGTTAATCAGGGAAAGGGTGCTCTGAACTGGGAAAATAGTGGTTGTCGAGACCGTTATTTGCCGAGCGAGGGAGCACCCTTCCGATGCAAAAGTATAGTCGCTTGTTCCCGTCCGTTCCGGTCAGTTTCACCGGCCAGTCGCTAATCTCCCACGCGGGGGTTTCGGTGCTCACGGGCTTCATGGACGCGCTGGGATTCGGCAGGCTCTGCGAAGACCGGCTCGGCCAGTTCGTTCCCGCCGGCGCGAAGCACCGGCCCGGCCGGCTGGTCGGGTCCCTCGCCGCGATGCTCGCCACCGGCGGTGAACACGCCTCGGATCTGGATATCCTGCGGTCCTCACCCGCGGTCTTYGGTCAGCTGCCCTCGAACGCGACCGTGTCCCGGTTCTTCGAACGCACCGTGGCGAACCCGGAACTGTTCGGCTACGGGTTTGAGACCCTCGTCCGGGACCTGCGCACCCGGGCCTGGGACGTCGCCGGGAACCGAAACCCTACCCTGACCGCAACAGCCTTGGATCCGCTGATCATCGACATCGACGCGACCCTGGTGACCTCACACTCCGATAAGGAAAACGTCGCCGGCACCTACAAAGGCGGCTACGGGTTCGCCCCCTTCATCGCCAGCGCCGACTACGGCACCGGCAACGGGTCCGGGGAAATCCTCGCCGCCGTCCTCCGGCCAGGGAACGCAGGGGCGAACAGCGCCGAGGACCACATCCGGGTCTTCCACACCGCCGCCGCCCAACTCCCCGAGAGTTTCTACGATGGAACCGGGGCCCTGGCCGGGGAGAAGGTCCTGGTCCGCACCGACAGTGCCGGGGCCTCGAGGAAGTTCCTCTGGCACCTGCACAGCATGGGCGTGCAGTTCACCACCAGCTACACCCTCCCGTTCGGCAAAGCCCACATGGTCGACTGGCTCAGCAACAAAGAGTACTGGCAGCCGGCCTTGGACCAGACCGGAAACGACCGGACCGATGCGTGGGTCATCAACGCCACCGACGTCATCCCGCTCACCGATTACCCGCCGGGCACGAAACTGTTCCTGCGCGCCGAGCCGCTGCATCCGGGCGCGCAGCCGACCCTGGTCGATGCGGACGGGCACCGGATTACCGCGTTCCTGACCAACTCGCCCCGCTGGCACGGGCCCTTCCTGGATGCCAGGCACCGGGCCCGCGGCCGGTGCGAGAACCGGATCAAAACCCTGAAAAACACCGGCCTGGGCAAACTCCCGTTCTACGACTTCGCCGCGAACCAGGCCTGGGCCAACATCGCCGCCCTCGCCTTCAACCTCGTCTCCTGGCTCCAGCTCGCAGCCCTCCCGGACGGCCACCGGGCCAAGGCCTGGGACATCAAACGCTGGCGCTACCGGCTCTTCGCGACCGCCGGAAAAATCATCACCCGCGCCCGCCGCACCCAGCTCCTACTCCCGGAATCAGCCCCGGAAAGAGACCTCGTGAGACTGCTCCTGGACAACACCAGCCAGCTCAAAGTGTTACTTTCCCCAGGCTGAAACAGGCCCGTTAACCCTGTCCCGACGAGCAGCACGATCACCGGAAGTGGAACCGGCGCCAAACCAGGCGAACCAACAGGCCACACCAGACTGCCCGAAAACAGAAAACAAAACTCGGATCAACCGCAGGCGCAAAACCGCGACCGTCACGGCGCATCATGAAAAATCGAGGCTAATGGAATACCGCCTCTTGGGACGCACCGGCGTCGAAGTCAGCCCGCTGTGCCTGGGCACGATGATGTTCGGCGCCTGGGGCAACAAGGACGCTGACGACTCGATCCGCGTCATCCACCGGGCAATGGACGCCGGCATCAACTTCATCGACACGGCAGATGTCTACTCGGCAGGCGAATCAGAAGAGATCGTTGGAAGGGCGCTAAGGGGCCGACGCGACGACGTCGTGCTCGCCACGAAGTTCTTCATGCCGATGGGTAAGGAACCCAACCGCAGCGGGGGCTCACGGAAGTGGATCATGCAGGCGGTGGAGAACTCGCTCCGGCGCCTCGGCACCGACTACACCGACCTTTACCAGGTGCACCGTCCCAGCGCGGTGATGGACGTCGAGGAGACCCTGGGCGCCCTCACGGACCTGGTCCGCCAAGGCAAGGTCCGGTACATCGGATCCTCCTCGTACTCCGGCAGCCAAATCGTCGAAGCGCAGGTCGCCTCCCGTGAGCGGAACCTCGCCCGTTTCGTCACCGAACAGCCGCCGTACTCAATCCTTGTCCGCGGCACCGAGCAGGACGTCCTGCCCACCACAGAACGCCATGGCATGGGCACCCTGACGTACAGCCCCCTGGCCGGCGGATGGCTCTCCGGAAAGTGGCGCAAGGACACCCCGCCGACCCCCGCCTCAGCGGCACGCCCCAAGGCGCGCTTCGACATGACGAGCGCCGCGAACCAGCAGAAGCTCGAGGTTGCCGACGCCCTGGCGCGCGTCGCGGAGGAAGCGGGAATCAGCCTCATCGACCTCGCCATCGGGTTTGTGATCAACCACCCGGGTGTCACCTCCGCGATCATCGGACCGCGCACCATGGACCAGCTCGAGTCGCAACTGCCCGCGGCCGACGTGAAGCTGTCAGTCGAGGTCCTCGACCGTATCGACGGCCTGGTTGCCCCGGGACTGACGTTGAATCCCGACGACAACAGCTACGGCGCGAACGAACTCACAGCCTCGGCGCGGCGCCGCTGACGGCGCGCCGACACTGCGGCCCGGCCAGATTTACGGGCGTCGCCCAGTTTGGCCAGCAACCCCGAATCAGGGACGGTCGGTCTTGACCACCGTGAACAGCACCGCCGAATCCTCGTCCGCCTCAAGGCTGTGCAGCCCGTCTGGCACGATCAGCAGATCGCCAGCTTTACCCTGCCAGGACTCGTCTCCGGCCCGCAGCCTTACAGAGCCTTTGAGTACGTAGACCGTGGCCTCGCCGGGGTTTTGGTGTTCGCTGAGCTGCGTGCCTGCGCGAAACGCCATGACCGTCTGCCGGAGCCGCTTTTCGTGGCCGCCAAAGGCTGTATCGGCGGCGCGTCCGCTCGAGGCCGCCACGGCGGCTGTGATCTGCTGGCGGGCCAGGGCCGCTATCGATATCTTCTGCATGAGGACACCGTACCCACAATGCGCTCCCCACGTCTTGGGATCCTATAAATCTCGCCATCGACCTCGGCCAGGTAAGCTCCTGGACAGATGGCACGGCGCAGACTGGGCCCAGCCCTCACAGCATCAGTTTGGCCACCAGCTCCCCGCGGCTGCCGACGCCCACCTTTTCGAAGAGCGACTTCAGGTGGTCATGCACCGTGTGCGGAGAGATGTGCAGGCTCCGGGCGATGTCTGCGGTAGGGTTTCCGGACAGCACCTCAAGGCATACTTCCCGCTCGCGCACGGTGACACCATAGGCCGCCAGCAGCAGGGTGGTCAGGTCGCGGGTGGTGGCGGGCTCGACGGTGACCACCATCTGTTCCGGGTCGTCGCCACTGATGAGGCGGCTGGCCTGCAACACCACCCAGTTGTTCCGTGCATCGCGCATCCTTGCCCTGGCCGTGCCAAAGCTGGCGGCCTGCGCAACTACTGAATGCAGGGTCATGGTGAAGCGGCCAGGGGCGGAGTCCTCCACCTCTGCCAGCCAGGAAGCTGCGGCCGCAGTGGCTGCCCGGAGTTCGCCGTGCCGCCCTGCGATTACGATCACCGGTCCGGCCGCCGCCAGCCGCGCGGCATGTTCCGCCCGCACCGCGACCCGGCTGGCCGCCGCCAGCGTCGCCGTCACGCCAGCCAGAAACTCCACCTCACGGTCCGAGAAGTCACGCCCCGGTTCCCGAAAAATGCTGCCCACTCCCCAGCAGGCCTCGTCCACCCGGAACGCAGCGCGCAGTTCGTGTTCCAGTCCAAGCGGCTTCAGGATGTCGTTGATCCGGACGCTGCGCACCACGTCCCGGTGTGGTGCATCGGACATCCTGGCGACGGGCTGCGGGCGCAGGGACAGCTCCGCGAACCGATTGGGTTCGTGCCCGGCGTATTCCGTCTCCGCAAAACGCGCGGCGTACTCCTCCGTTACACCCCAATCCCGCCAGTTGGTTATTGACGTCATCACCAGGGATTCTGGGTCGACGCCGGCCCAGCATCCCTGCTCAAATGGCACCTCGTGCTGCACGACGGCGAGCGCCGAAGCGTAGAGCTCGGCCAGGCCTGTTCCGCTGGCGGCCAGCGCTGCGATCTCGCGCCGCGCCCGCTCAACGCGCTCCTCCCACATATTTCCAGTATCCGCCCTAGGGGCGGCGCGGCAATCCCCCAAATCGGGGGATTCTCAAGCACCCCGGAACCCCCTCGCGGGGGATGGAGGCGGCGCGCACCGTCGTCGTACTCTTCCCCCATGAACGCCGTATCCCAGGTTTTCGCGGTTCTCTCCGCCGTGATCTACATCGGGGTGTTCCCGCTGGAGAGCTTCCTGATGCACCGGCCGGGGGCGCAGAAGTTCCTGAGCACCGCCCCGCAGAATGTTCCGGCGGTGATGATGTGGGCCATTCCCACAGGGTTCCGCAACCTGGTGATTGGCTTGGGAGTCCTGGCCGGGGTCGTGGCCGTGAACATGGGGTACCTGGTGGTCGGCTACACCCTGGTGGTCTACTGCTGCGCGAACATGGTACTGACCGCTCCGGCCATGTTCCTGGCGGACATGCAAGGCCACTACCCCAAGAAGGGCGACAGTATCCCGGGCACCCTCGGCGCTACCGTCCCGGCCTTGCTAGCACTGATCACGCTGCCGTTCTGAAGCTGACCGGCCGGCCCACGTCAAAGAACCGTGGGCACCTTCCACAAGGAAAGGTACCCACGGCTTTCGTCACCACTTGATGCAGAGGCTTTTCGCCTTAGTTGAGGTATCCGTTCGGGTTGAGGACGTACTTCGTGGCCGCACCGGCGTCGAACTCGGCATAGCCCTTGGGCGCGTCCTCCAGGCTGATCGCCTTCGCGTTCACGTTCTTGGCGATGCTCACCCGGTCATTCAGGATGGCCATCATCAACTGCCGGTTGTACTTCATGACCGGGCACTGCCCGGTGGTGAAACTGAGCGACTTCGCCCAGCCCGTGCCGAGGCTCAGGCTCAGGGAACCCGTCTTGGCGGCCTCGTCGATTCCACCCGGATCGCCGGTGACGTACAGCCCCGGAATGCCCAGGGCACCGCCGGCCGCGGTGATTTCCATCAGCGAGTTCAACACCGTGGCGGGCGCTTCCTTGGCGTCATGGCCGTGGCCGCGCGCCTCGAAGCCCACGGCGTCCACACCGCAGTCCACCTCCGGTATGCCCAGGATCTGCTCGATCTGTTCCGCCGGGCCGCCCTTGCTCAGGTCGATCGTTTCGCAACCGAAACTGCGTGCCTGCTTCAGCCGGTCCTCGTTCATGTCTCCCACAATCACGACGGCGGCGCCCAGCAAGTGCGCGCTGGTGGCCGCTGCGAGGCCGACAGGACCGGCGCCGGCCACGTACACCGTGGAACCAACGCCCACCCCGGCCGTCACTGCCCCGTGGAAGCCTGTGGGGAAGATGTCCGACAGCATGGTCAGGTCCATCATCTTCTCCAGGGCCTGGTCCTTGTCCGGGAATTTCAGCAGGTTCCAGTCCGCGTAGGGAACCAGGACGTAGTTGGCCTGGCCACCCACCCAGCCGCCCATGTCCACGTACCCGTAGGCACTGCCGGGCCGGTCCGGGTTGACGTTCAGGCAGATGCCGGTCTTGCGTTCCTTGCAGTTCCGGCACCGGCCGCAGGAGATGTTGAACGGGACCGAACAGATGTCCCCCACCTTGATGAACTCGACGCCGGGCCCCACCTCAACTACCTCGCCGGTGATCTCGTGGCCCAGCACCAGGTTGGCCGGCGCCGTGGTGCGCCCGCGGACCATGTGCTGGTCCGAACCGCAGATGTTGGTGGCTACGGTTTTCAGGATGACCCCGTGCGGTACGGCACGTCCGACGTTCGCCGGGTTGACACCCGGACCGTCCTTGAGTTCGAAAGTTGGATAGTCGATGTCGATCAGTTCGACCTTGCCGGGCTCCTTGTAGGCAACGGCTTTGTTCCCTGTCATCATGCTCTCCTCTTGTCGGCGCCGCGTTCCCGGTAGGGGCGCGGTGGATCATAAAGTGTTGCGATGGACCTCCGGGTGCAGGGGCTGCCCACGGCTTGAGCAGCTGGATGTCTTCCTGCCGTGGAGGTCTGGACAGTCTAGGCATGCCTCTTCAGAAAGGGCCATAGCCCATGCCCCCTTTCTGCTCCCCTGCCGACGGCCCGCACGTTGCCCCTCGACTGCAGGCTCTGCAGGCCGGTAAAGTTCCCGCATCTGTTCCGCAACGTCTTGGAGGCACCCGTGCTCAAAAGAACCAGCAGGATGACAGGGGCCGTAGCCGGGCTGATGCTCTCGCTCGGCCTGATCGCGCCCTCGGTGCCGGCCTTGGCTGCGACGGGTTACGACACCGATTCCGCGTCCAGCCTTCAAGTGGTTGTCAACAAGCACAGGCCCCTCAACCCGGCCTCCTATGTGCCGGCGAAGCTCGTTAAGATCCAGGGCGAACGGCTGCGGTCCGAGGCCGCCGACGCCTATAAGCAGTTTGCCCAGGCCGGCAAGTCCAAGGGCATCAACGTCATACCGGTCAGCGGCTACCGTTCCTACAGCCAGCAGGCCAGCCTCTACGACAGCTACGTGACCCAGTATGGGCAGGCTACGGCGGATACCCTCTCGGCCCGGCCGGGGTTCAGCGAACACCAAACGGGTTTGGCGATGGACGTCGGCAATGCCAGCGGAGTCTGTGCCCTGCAGGCCTGCTTCGAAAATACCCCCGCGGGCAAGTGGGCGGCCGAGCACGGCTGGGAGTATGGATTCATCGTCCGGTATCCGGCCGGAGCCGAGGCCACGACAGGCTACACCTACGAGCCCTGGCACCTGCGTTATGTGGGCAAAGTCATCGCAACGGAGATGCACGCGCCGGGCGGGGCAGCCACTCTTGAGGGGTACTTCGGGCTGGAAGCGGCACCGGATTATCTGGCCCCGGCGGCGATCTCCCGCTAGTGCCCGGCACCTCCGCCCAGCACCACATTCACCGGTTCCTCACCGGCCTGCAACAGCCCGATCTGCTTGCGGATGAGCCGCGCCATCCGGGGCAGCATGGCCGTGCTCGCGCCGCCAACGTGCGGTGTGATCAGCACACCGGGCACGGTCCACAACGGATGGTCCTGCGGCAGGGGTTCAGGGTCCGTCACGTCCAGCGCGGCCCGCAACCGGCCTGTTGACGCTTCGCGGAGCAGGGCGTCCGTATCGGCCACCGGCCCCCTTGCGACGTTCACCAGCAGCGCGCCGTCCGGCATCGCCGCCAGGAACTTGCCATCAACCAGGTGCCGGGTCTGCTCGCCCAGGGGAACACTGACCACCACGATGTCGTGCAGCGGCAGTTGCTCGTACAGGGAATCAATCCCGTAAATCTTGCCGCCTTCATCGTCCCGGGCACGGCTGGCAAGCCGCGTCAACTCAGTTTCGAACGGCAGCAGCCTCGCCTCAATCGCCTTGCCCACTCCCCCGTAGCCCACCAGGAGCACCCGCCGGTCCGCCAGGCTGGGGCGTTGCCCGTTGTCCCACGTTCCCGTTACCGCATTCCGTGCAAAGTCAGCGATCCCCCGTTGGCTGGCGATCATCATGCCCACCGCAAGTTCCGCCGTCGAGGTCTCGTGCACTCCCGCGGCGTTGGCAAAACGGCACCCCGCGGGCAGAACTTTTGCGACGCCGTCGTACCCGATCGACTGGCTCTGCACCAGCCCAACGTCGACGGCGGCGAGCGCCGCGAGTGCGTCCGGCTTGCCCATGTAGGGCGGCACCACCAGATCGAACTGGTCCGCCGGCGCGTCGCCGGTAAAGTCCCACAGGAAGAGTTCGACGCCGGCGGGCGGCTTCACCGCGTCCGCCAGCTCCTGGCTGGGCAGGCTCACCCGAAGATTCCGTGGTGCAGTCAAACCGGACATGCGCGCTCCTTCTCTCGACTTCCCTGACATTTAACCAGCCCCGCCCCGGGAGCGGCGGATTTTGCACCATCATTCGGCCACAACCCTTCGCGGGGCGCCCAGTCCCGCGGCGGCCCGCCGTCATACGTCGAATGATGGCGCAGAAGCCCACGGCTCAGCAGCCGGGGCACTCCCCCTGCTGGCCCAACAGGCCGTAGGTTGGAGCTGACACTCACTTGTCAGACCCCAACTCAACGAGCAGGGCGGTATGGACGCAGACGTTATCATCATCGGCGGCGGCCTGGCCGGGCTCGCGGCGAGCAACGAACTGGTCAGGGCGGGCAAACGCGTGGCCATCCTCGACCAGGAGAGCGCGGCCAACTTGGGCGGCCAGGCGTTCTGGTCCCTCGGCGGGCTCTTCCTAGTGGACACCCCCATGCAGCGCCGCCTCCGTGTCAAGGACTCCTTTGAGCTGGCATGGCAGGACTGGCAGGGCTCCGCGCAATGGGACCGGCTGGACGGCGAGCATGCCGAAGACGAATGGGCCCAGCAGTGGGGGCGCGCCTACGTCGAGTTCGCGGCCGGCGAGAAACGCGCTTGGCTGCAGGAGCAGGGCATCAAATTCACCCCGCTGGTGGGCTGGGCCGAACGGGGCGACGGCAGGGCCGGCGGCCACGGCAACTCTGTCCCGAGGTTCCACGTCCCCTGGGGAACCGGCACCGGAATCTCCGAACCGTTCGCAGACAAGGCCCGGGCGGCCGCGGCGACCGGCCAGGTCCGGTTCTGCTTCCGCCACCAGGTGGACGGGTTAACGTTCGACGGCGGGACTGTCACCGGGGTGCGCGGCACCGTCCTCGCACCGGACTCATCGCCCCGGGGTGTGGCTTCGAACCGGAACAAGACCGGCGAATTCGAGCTCCACGCCCAGGCGGTCGTGATTGCCACCGGCGGGATCGGCGGCAACCACGAGCAGGTGCGCAAGTGGTGGCCGCAGCGCCTTGGCACAGCTCCGAAGAAGATGATCACCGGAGTCCCCCGTCACGTTGACGGCCGGATGCTGGGCATCGCCGACCAAGCCGGCGTCCGGTTGGTCAACCGCGACCGGATGTGGCACTACACCGAAGGAATCCAGAACTGGAACCCCATTTGGCCGGACCACGCCATCCGGATCCTGCCCGGGCCGTCGTCCCTGTGGTTCGACGCCCTGGGCCGCCGGCTTCCCGCGCCCGGGCTGCCCGGCTACGACACCCTGGGCACCCTGAAACTGCTGCGCACCACCCCGGACATCCAGCAGCACAGCCACTCCTGGTTCATCCTCACCCAGAAGATCATCGAAAAAGAATTCGCCCTCTCCGGCTCCGAACAGAACCCCGACATCACCAACCGGGACCTCAAGCTCTTGCTCCGGTCCCGGCTGGGCCGCGGCGCCGGAGCCCCGATCGAGGCATTCAAGGAGCACGGCGCCGATTTCGTCGTCGCCGACAACCTCGCGGACCTGGTGAGCGGGATGAACCGCCTCACCGGAAATGCGCTGTTGGACGAAGGACGGATCCACCGGCAGATCCTGGAACGCGACGCCGAAATCCAGAACCCCTACTCCAAGGACGCGCAGGTCATGGGCATCCATAACAGCCGCCGCTTCCTTGGCGACCGGCTTTTCCGCACGGTACAGCCGCACCGGATCCTTGACCCCGGAGCCGGTCCGCTGATCGCCGTCAGGCTTCATGTTGTCACCCGTAAAACCCTGGGCGGCATCCAGACAGACCTCACCGGGCAGGCGTTCGCGCAGGACGGCACCCGGGTCCCCGGCCTGTACGCTGCCGGCGAGGCCGCAGGCTTCGGCGGCGGAGGCGCCCACGGCTACAACGCGCTGGAAGGAACGTTCCTTGGCGGCTGCCTCTTCACCGGCCGGACTGTGGGCCGCTCCCTGGCGGCCCGGCTCTAGCCTTTGCGAGGAGTTCTATTCCAGCGCGTGGCGACGCATAATTCGTCCATGGGCGGGGCAGACCAACAGGACGGCCCGCGCGGCTTCGTTAAGGGTGACGCTGTGACTGAGGAAGCCCTGCTTGAGATGTTCAGGGCCATCATCGCCAACAACCGTGCCGGCGGCTGGCGCAAGATCAAGGACGCTAGCGGTCCGTTCTGACCACGGTGAACAGCACCGCCGAGTCCTCGCCCGGGTTCCGTAACCGTGATTGCCCGGCCCGCAGCGACCCGGATTCCGTCCTACTCAAGTTTTGAGTCCCTTCGCGTACGCGGCCTGCCCCACGTGCTGAAGGCAGTCGGCGATGGTGCTGACCAGCCGCACACCGAGTGTGACCGGAGGGTCCCAACGCTGGTCAACCACCCGGTCCAGGTCCTCATCGTTGAGGGTCCCGAGGAATTCCACGGTCTGCCGGTGGACGGCGTCGTAGTAGGCAAGCAGTAAGTCCGCTGGCGCCCGCACCGCATCGACCTGGTCAGTCGAATGGCCATAGCCGGTGTCCCGTGCCCGCAGCGGCAAGTCGAAGCGGGTCACGAAGTCCTGCGACGTCCAGACCTGATCCAAGCCGGCTGCAGAACCTACCTGGGCGTCCTCCACCCGGCTCAGATGCCATATCAGCCACGCAACCGAGTTACCGGTGCCCGCGGGCCGCCGGACCAGGGACCCGTCGTCGAGCCCTTCAAGCGTGGCCTCCACGGTCTCCCGGATCCGGCCGAAGGCATCGAGCAGAAGTTCATTGGATTTCATCAGGTCCCCCCTATAGTCGGCGTGCTGCGATGCTTCTCCTCATCACATTAAGGGCTCAACCCCACCCAGGCACAGGTGAAGCCAAGGTGGGGTTGAGTACCGGAACGTGTTGAACCAAGCTGTTTAGYGGGGGGCGTGTCTTGGGTCTGAGAGCAGCGGCGCCGCGGCCCGGGCTGCGGTATGGGCAAGCGCGGGTATCTCTCCCAGCCCCTCCCGGGCCTTGTCCGTGACCGCAGGACTGGCCTGGCCGGCGCTAAGGTGGGCCCGCACCGAGGCCCGGCCGCAGCGCGGACACGTTGTTTCGCCTAGCCCGGTGGGATCGGAGCAGTGCAGTCCGTCGCGAAAGAAATAGTCCCGCTCGTGCCCGTGACCGTCCTCAACATGCTGGACGTCATAGTCGGCCACCCAGGCGTGGTCACAACCTGTGCAAGTGAAAAGGAAGTGTTCGAACGAAATTTCACGAAGGATCATGGTCTGCTACTTTCAGTCTGCCCAGTAAATTAGGGTGCGAAGGAGCGGTGGCCGGCGAAGAACGCAAGGGCCGCCTGCAAACCGGCATCCTCTAACTTAAAGAGGGCCAGTCCGGCTCTACTCCAAGGCCTACTGGTGTGATGTAGGTCACGGAGCTTTGTTCCAGATGCAAAGTTACGCCTCTGAATTCCTGTAGTCGAGACTTTTTAAAAATAAATCTTTCGCGTCAGTCTGTGACGGCCTTGGCAGCGTCCTATCAAAACGGGTGGTTTAAACCCTCCCGACTTAGCATTTCCCCTGCACACGACCGTGCGAATTCCCCGGAAGGTGGCGCGCGGGGTGGGCGTCATGGCCCGTGGGTCTGGTTGGCCACCTCTGGTTAGCCACCTGCAAAGCCTCGAACGGGCCGCCCCCGCGCTAATGGCAGGGGCGGCCCGTGCTGGGTCCTCAGACCGTGCGGTGGCTACGCGCGCTGGGAAAGGTTGAGAATGTTTCCCTCGCTGTCGAGGAACCAGGCGGACTTCCCCCAGTCATTGGTGACAACGCCGTTCTCCGTCTTCAACCCGGGCATGTCGTAGTCTTCAAAGGCGACACCGCGGCCCCGCAGGTCCTCCATCTCCCGCTCCAGGTTGTCTGTTTCCCAGCCCATCTGGGTGTTTTTGGCTGAACCGGCATTGTCTGTTTGGTAGACGAGGAAGCTGGTTCCGTTCCCGCACTTGTAGAGCAGGCTGCCCTCCTCCATGGAATCGGATGATTCGAGTCCCAGCTTGTCGCGGTAGAAATCCTTCGCCCTGTTGATGTCCTTCGCGGGAAGGACAGCCATGATCGTTGAATCCTTGAGCATGATGATTTCCTTTGTGCCTTTTTCGCGTTGGTGGCGGTGCTCTCCCCCGATGGCGGACCCCGGAGCATCCTTGCCTGGGGCCGCGTGGCCATCCGTTGCGCCAAGTGCCGGGACGGCCACCTGGGACTCTGCGGCGCCCCGCCAGCCATCATTGGCGCGAGGGTCCCCGAAGCTTATGTGGCCATTATCGAACGAACCGGGGCAGACCGAAATACCCCCGCTTGAGCCGCCCCGTTGCTCTATCACTTTCAGCTGTCAAAACCTCGTTTTGGCAGCTGAAAGTGATAGAGCAACGGGGGGTGGGAAGTGTGTAGCGGAGCGGTGACGCCGCGCGATAATGAAACCATGAGCAACAAGGACCCGGACCTCTGGGAGGAATTCGACAAGGTCAAGCCCACCCACCCGGACCGGGTTGCCGGCCGTCCGGGCGGCGAACCGGTGGGCTTCGGCTTCAGCACGGGTGTGCGCAGTGCGAGGGTCGCCCTCGGATTCGCCGTGTACGTGCTGGCACTCGGAACCACGTTGGTCCTCACCGGCGCCGTCGTCTTCATCGCCCAGCACCAGTGGCTGCTGCTGGGACTGATGATGCTGATCGAGGCCGTGTTCGTTTATGGATTCGTCCGGCTGGCCCGCCAGGCGCGCAACCGGCGCTCCTCGAGTTAGGACCTCGCGGCGCGGATCGCGCCACGGACCGCGGCGCCGAGGACGGCGATCACCGGGACCAGGCAGACCAAGGTCACAACGGTGTTGGGCCGGAACTCCGCGCGGCCGCCGGCGGTCCCGTACACACCAAGGGGCAGCACCATACCACCCCCGCCGCCGCCGGAGGCGCCATCCCCGGCCTCGCCCCCGCCGCCGAACCCGAACGACACCAAGGCCACGGGGACGATCTCTTCGCCGCCGACGTTGACCGGCTGGCCGTATGCCCGGGCTACGCCGACGTTCTTGAAGGTCTCCACGAAGGACGCAAAGGAATTAGACATGGCATCACCATAGGCGCGTGGTGCGCCGATCGCCACGGGTGAGCTTCCGACGTCGGCCGTTGCCTCCGCGCCCCGGCCTTGCGATACTGCGTGGATGACCGCTCCCCACACCGCTTTCGCCGAGAACGTCATCCGCCAGCCTGCCCGCGCCCAGTTCGAGGCATTTATCGATGACCACAGGAACATGCTCAACGCCTGCCTGGACGGTCTGACCGAGGAGCAGGCGCGCCGGTCCCTGGTGGCTTCCCGCACCACCCTGCTCGGCCTGGTGAAGCACGCGACCTTCGTGGAGAAAGTCTGGTTCGACGAAGCCGTCACGTGCCGGTCCCGCGCCGAGATCGGCATACCAGCCGGGCCTGATGAGTCGTTCGTCCTGACAGAACAGGACACCATCGCCAGTGTCCAGCAGGCCCACCGGGAGGCGTGCGAGGCGGCGCGCCAGGCGACGTCATCGTTGGCTCTCGACGACATGCTCCCCGGGAACCGACGCGGCCCGCTCCCCTTGCACTGGGTGTACCTGCACGTCCTGCGCGAACTCGCTCAGCACTGCGGCCACGCCGACATCCTGCGCGAGCAGATCCTCGACAGCTAGAACCGGAAACAGCCCAGGGTCAGGCTTTGCTGGCAGTCGCCGCCGTGGACAAAGCCGCCAGGCCGCGCTCGAAATCGCCGCCCACCATCTTGTCCATGTTCACAACCAGGGCAAAAACCTTGGCCAACCCCTTATTTTCCCCGGTCATCCGCCACGTCACCCGGGTGCCGCCGTCGGCCGGGGTAAACGTGAACGAGGTGGGGTTCACGGCCTTGAACGGCTTCGTGAATTCGAGCCGCACCTTGATGCTCCCGGGAAAATCCGACTCAACAATCTCCATGTTTCCGCTGCCGGCTTTGCGGTTGCCGCTCCAGGCGTAGCGGGCTCCGACGCCGGCGTCGTTGCCTGCGTACGAACGGTCCATTTCCGGGTCGACGTTCTCCCACGGCGACCATTTTGTCCACTCAAGAAAGCTGTTTACCAACGGAAAAATCTCTTCCGGCGAGGCAGGAATGAAGGCGCTGCGGGTAACTTCGTAGGATGACATGCGGCCATCATAAGCGGGCAGCGGCGGGAATCCACCAGACCCCGGCAGGACAATCCATGTCGTGTTCACCACCCGTTAACGCTGCCCTTTACAGCCACCCGGGATTCCCTGCAGTTGTTAGTCTTTGCGTTCCCGCCACATCAACGTCACTGCGAAAGCCGCCGCGGTGAGGATCAGCATGGTCACAGTCATCAGTCCCCAACTTTCCTGGTCCACGCCGTCGGCTGCGAACACGCCGATCAGGACGGTGGCCGTGATGGCACCCAGGTAGCGGCACGTCTGGAAGATTCCGGCAGCAACGCCGCGTTCCTGCGGCCGGGTGGACACGAACATGCCCTGGTTCGAGGCGATGCTCACCGCCCCGAACGGAACACCCATCAGGGCAGTAAGAACCAGGACCAGCGGTATGGCCAGCGACTGGGTGAGGAGCCACATGAGGGCGGACACCGCTGCAAGAAGTACGACGCCGGCAATCAGCACCCGCCGCACGCCGAACCTTCCCATCGCCCGGACTGACCACGGGGTGGCCAGGACGGATGCGGCGGCCAGAGGCAGCATCAGCAGCCCCACCAGGCCAGGTTCGTACCCGCCCGACTCCTGCAGCAGTTGGGGCAGGCCGAAGAACGCAAAATAGTAGACGCTGTTGAACACGGCGAAGCCCACGTACACCAGCATCAGCGGCCGGTTCCTGCCGAGGAGCCGCAGGTCCAGGAACGGCGGGCTGAAACGCAGCTCACGCCAGGCAAACAGCGCGGCCGTCACGGTTCCGGCACCCAGCAGCAGCCACCGGTACCCCGGCGCCACGTCGAGCAGGGCCATCATCACCAGCAGCAGGGAACTGACGAAGCCCAGGATTCCCGGGATATCCGAATCCCGCACCAGCGCGGCGAAACTTCCACGTTCCCGCACCGCATCGGCGGGAGCCGCCCGCCGCACGATCAGCAGCGCTGCCAATGCCAGCGGAACGTTGATGAGGAACAGCGCCTCCCAGCCGACAAAGCCCACCAGCAGGCCACCGATGACCGGTCCCACGGCCGCCGCGGACGTGTTGGCCATCTGGATGTGCCCCAGGGGCCGGGACGAATTGACGTTGGCTGGCTGGGCGGTGCCGGACTGGTGGACCATCACGCCCACCATCACCACCGCACTCGGGTATGCCGCGGCCGTGCCCAACGCCATCACGGCCCGGGCCACACAGAGCAGCGCGAAGTTCGGCGAAAAGGGCGCGAGGGCACAGGTAACGGCCACGAGTGCCATGCCGAGCATAAACATCCGGCGCGGCCCGAACCTGTCCGCCAGCTTGCCCATCAGCGGCTGGCCGGCAGCGGAGCTGAGGTAGAAGGAGGTAATCACCCACGTGACCGTTGCGACGTCGAGCCCGAAATCCGCGCGCAGCACCACCAGCGCGACGGCGATCATGGAGGAGTTCAGCGGGTTCAGCGCCGTGCCCAGGCTGAGGCCGGCGACAGCCAGCCGGGTTCGGGGTTGGTTGCTCACGGAAACAGTTTGCTCTACCGGGTGCTCGAAGCACGATTTGATGACACGTTCCGGCCGGCACCAGCGGGAAGAACGTCAGGCGCGGGCAGCCAGTGCCCTGTCCAGGAACTGCAGATGCGCGGGCGTGATGGCCACCGTACTTGCCTCATATTCCGGGTGCCTGGCGATGTAACTCTTGATGAACGGGCAGACCGGGACGATCCGCAGGCCCGCGGCAACCGTCTCGTCCAGCGCCACTTCGGCCAGCCTGCCTGCCAGGCCCTGCCCCGCGTGTTCCTCATTGATCACCGTGTGATAGAAAATCCGCTCCGCCGGCCCGTCGCCGTCGTACGCCTTGTACCAGGCCTTCCCAATAACTTTTCCGTCATCCAGAACCTCGAACCGCTCGCGGTCCGGATTGTTGCTGATAGTGATGTCATTCAAAGGGATTCTCCTTCGCTGCGGGCCTTCCCCCACCCTAACGCTGCCGAGCGAACCTGTTGTGACCCCCCACACAACGTGCCTATAGTGGCCTACGGTGCACCATCCGGCTTGCGGAAAGGCAGGCCCTTGAGCCAGTTCCGCCGCAAAGGAGAACCGCATGGAAAACCGCACGATTGGATCACTCACCGTTTCCGCCCTGGGCCTGGGCTGCATGGGCATGAGCGAGTTCTACGGGACCGGCGACGAACAGGAATCGATCGCCACCATCCACGCATTCCTCGACGCCGGCGGGACGCTGCTGGACACCGCGGACATGTACGGGCCCTTCACCAACGAAAAGCTGGTGGGCGGCGCCATCGCAGGGCGGCGGGCCGACGTCGTCCTGGCTACGAAGTTCGGCAACGAACGCCGCGAGGACGGCTCCTGGGTAGGCATCAACGGCCATCCTGACTACGTCCGCGCCGCCTGCGATGCCAGCCTCCAGCGACTGGGCGTGGACCACATCGACCTGTACTACCAGCACCGCGTGGATAAAACCGTCCCCATCGAGGACACCGTAGGGGCCATGGCCGGGCTGGTCGAAGCAGGGAAGGTCCGCCATCTGGGCCTGTCCGAGGCGTCGGCGGAGACCATCCGACGAGCCCACGCCGTGCATCCGATCACCGCGCTGCAGACCGAGTACTCGCTGTGGGAACGCGAACCCGAGACCAAGGTCTTTCCGGTGCTCGAGGAACTGGGGATCGGTTTTGTGCCCTACAGCCCGCTGGGCCGCGGCTTCCTGACAGGCCAGATCCGCTCCGCCGACGACTTCGCTGCCGACGACTTCCGGCAGCACTCCCCCCGGTTCCAGGGCGAAAACCTTGCCCGCAACCTGAAGCTCGTGGACCGCGTGAAAGAACTGGCC
Source organism: Pseudarthrobacter sp. 01T43 (assembly GCF_056398665.1). NCBI lineage: Bacteria > Bacillati > Actinomycetota > Actinomycetes > Micrococcales > Micrococcaceae > Pseudarthrobacter > Pseudarthrobacter sp. 01T43. Next base: position 400,545 of record NZ_JBFTPV010000003.1, read on the forward strand.
GGCCACAAACAATGCACCCCCGCCCAACTCGCCCTCGCCTGGCTGCTGGCCCAGGGCCAGCACATCGTCCCGATCCCCGGCACCAAAAAGCGCGAACGGCTCGCCGAGAACCTCGGCGCCGTAGGCGTCGAGCTCACCGCGGAGGACCTCCGGCAGCTCGATGAACTGGCACCGGCCGGGGTTGCCGCAGGGGCCCGCTACCCCAACATGTCCACCATCGACACCTGACTGCGGACAGCTGCCGGCCTCCACGAACCCGTTCCACGTACCTGCCCACCATGTACCTGCCCACTACGAAGGAGACACCATGGCCCTGAACGACGAAGAAGAAGCTCAGATTTTGGATCAGTGGACCCACAAGCTGACCCAGGCCCTGCAGATCCTGGACCTGAAACTGGATCAGGAGCTGGTCCTTGAGCTGGCCCGGAAATCCGCAGATTCCGTGACCCACGCAGCAGCCCCGATTACTGCGTTCCTGGTGGGCTACGCGGCCGCGCTCGAGGCCGGCACGGGAAGCGCCGGTTCCAAGGCAGCCTCGACGGCGTCCATCACCAAAGCGGCCGACGTCGCCTTCAGCCTCTGTGAGGACGCCCGCCAACACGGAAACCCCCACCCGGAGCCGGGCGCGAAGGGCTGGACGCACAACGCGCAGTAGCTCTTTCGCAACCCTCAGCCGGCGGCCACGGCCTCCGGCGCGTGTGCCTTGACGGGCTCCAGCCGCACGATCACGGCCTTGGACACAGGCGTCTGGCTGCCTTCGGCCACGCTGTCCAGCGGAACAAGGACGTTGGCTTCGGGATAATATGCGGCGGCACAGCCCGCCGCGGTGGGGTACGAGACCACCCGGTAGTTGTGCAGCACACGCTCCACGTTGTCCTGGTACACGCCGTGAATGTCCACGTGCTGCCCGTCGCTGAGGCCCAGGCCGGCCAGGTCCTCCGGGCTGACAAACACCACTTCGCGGCCCTTCCTGATGCCGCGGTAGCGGTCGTCATTGCCGTAGATGGTGGTGTTGAACTGGTCGTGGGAACGCATGCTTTGCAGGATCAGCGTGCCCGCCGGCCGTTCGACGTGTTCGAGCTGATTGACCGTGAGCATCGCCTTGCCCAGTGGGGTGTCGAAGGTTCGCGAGTCCCGGGGACCGTTCGGCAGCACAAAGCCGCCCTTCTGCCGGACCTTCCCGTTGTAGTCCTCGCACCCGGGGACCACCCGGGAAATGTGGTCGCGGATGAGGTCGTAGTTCTTCTCGAACCCGGCCCAGTCAGCGTTGACCCGCTCACCCACCACCTTCTGGGCGAGCCGGCTCAGGATGGCCACCTCGGACAGCAGCCCGGATGCCACCGGCTGGACGGCGCCGTGTGAGCCGTGGACTGCGCAGACAGTGTCCTCCACGGACACAAACTGCGGCCCGGACTCCTGCAGGTCAATCTCGGTGCGGCCCATGGTGGGAAGAATCAGTGCCTCGGCACCGGTCACGGTGTGCGAGCGGTTGAGCTTGGTGGAAATCTGGACGGACATTTCCGTCTTTTCCATCGCCGAAATGGCGGCCTGGGTGTCCGAAATGGCGCCCACGAAGTTGCCGCCCATTCCGACGAAAACCTTGATCCGGCCATCGCGCATTTGCCTGATGGTTTCAACCGAGTCCGCACCGTGCTCACGCGGCGGGTCGAAACTGAATTCCTTGCCCAGGGCGTCCAGGAACGACGGCGGCATCTGCTCCCAAATGCCCATGGTCCGGTCACCCTGGACGTTGCTGTGCCCGCGGATAGGTGAGGCGCCGGCGCCCGGCTTGCCGATGTTGCCGCGTAGCAGCAGGAGGTTGATGATCTCCTTGATGGTGGCCACCCCCTTCTTGTGCTGCGTGATGCCCATGGCCCAGGTGACGATTACTTTCTCGGCCTTCAGGTAGCGGTCCGCCAGTTCATCAATTTCCTCGGTCCGCAGGCCGGTGGCCTCCAGGACGGCTGCCTCGTCCAACTCGGCGAGGTGCGCCTTCAGTTCTTCCAGCCCGTGGCAGTGCTCCGCCAGGAAGGCATGGTCCAGCACGGTGCCGGGATTCCTGGCTTCGGCGTCGAGCACGCGCTTGGAGACTGCCTGGAGGAGGGCCATGTCACCGCCGAGCCGGATCTGCAGGAACTGGTCCGCAATCTGGGTTCCGTGGCCGATGATGCCCTTGACCTTCTGCGGATTCTTGTAGCGGCGCAGGCCGGCCTCGGGCAGCGGGTTGATGGCCACAATCTGGCCGCCGGCTTCTTTGGCTTCTTCCAGGGCGGTCAGCATCCGCGGGTGGTTGGTGCCCGGATTCTGGCCCATGATGATGATCAGGTCCGCTTTGGCGTAGTCGTCGTAGGAGACGGTGGCTTTGCCGATGCCGATGGTCTGCCCCATGGCCCAGCCAGAGGATTCGTGGCACATGTTGGAGCAGTCCGGCAGGTTGTTGGTGCCGTATGCCCGGACGAACAGCTGGTACAGGAATGCGGCCTCGTTGGAGGTCCGGCCGCTGGTGTAGAAGGTGGCCTGGTCCGGGCTCGGCAGGGACTTCAGCTTGTCCGCGAGGATGGTGAACGCCCGGTCCCAGCTGACTGGCCGGTAATGGTCCTCACCCGCGGCCTTGTAAACCGGCGTGGTGAGGCGCCCTTGCATCCCGAGCCAATATTCGGAGCGTTCGCGGAGTTCGCTCACCGCGTGCTCGGTCCAGAATTCGGGGCCGACCAGCACAGGCGTGGCCTCCCAGGTGACCGCCTTGGCACCGTTTTCGCAGAATTCAAAGGTCTTGCGGTGGTCCGGATCAGGCCAGGCGCAGCTCATGCAGTCGAAGCCGTCCTTCTGGTTCATCGCCAGCAGGGTCTTCCCCGCGCGCCCCGCGCCCATGTGCGTTATGGCCGGCTCCATGGAATGGTAGACGCCCGGGACGCCGGCGGCCCAGGACTTGGGGTGGCCGGTGACCTCGATGTCAGCCTCGTTGACCTCTTCGACCTTCGGATTTTTACGCGCCACGCTGCACTCTCCTTCTTCAATCTGACATCGTCAACACGAAAATCTTCAGAATGGTACGGGTCCCTTCCACACTTGTTCAGGGCGTCCCGGAAGTCAAGGAAGCGCCACCCGGTAGCGTCCCAGGATGGGGTGCTTTCCGGCGGCCGACGACGGCGGGAGGCCACCTCGCGTAGGCTGCTCACCAGGGCTGAAGCATCCTGAAACCGGCTTGGGTAGTCTGGGGTAAACCCACCACGAAAGGCCCCCACCGTGGCAGTTTCCCCCGTTGCCTGGACACTGACTATCGCGGGAATCGTGGGCCTGCTGGCCTTCGATTACTTCTTCCATGTCCGGAAGGCCCACACGCCCTCGCTCAAGGAATCGTCCGTCTGGTCAGCCATCTACGTGAGCGTGGCGCTGATCTTCGGCCTTGGCGTGCTCCTGTTTGGCGGCGCCACCATGGGCACCGAATACTTTGCCGGCTACGTCACGGAGAAGGCCCTGTCCGTGGACAACCTCTTTGTGTTCCTGATCATCATGGCCAGTTTCAAGGTGCCCCGTGCAGACCAGCAAAAGGTGCTGCTGTTTGGCATTGTCTTCTCCCTCATCGCCCGCACGGCCTTCATCTTCCTGGGCGCAGCACTGATCAACAGTTTCGCGTGGGTGTTCTATATTTTCGGGCTCATCCTGCTGATCACGGCCGGCAACCTGCTCAAGCCCGATGACCACAACGACGACAGCGAAGGCCTGGTGGTCCGGCTCGCCAAACGACTTCTCCCGGCGTCGCAGCACTACGACGGCGACAAAATGTTCACCATGGAGAATGGCAAACGCGTCCTCACCCCCATGCTCCTGGTGATGGTGGCGATTGGCGGTTCGGATCTCCTGTTTGCGTTGGACTCCATCCCGGCGATCTTCGGGCTGACACAAAACGTCTTCATCGTCTTTACCGCCACCGCGTTCTCGCTGATGGGCCTGCGCCAGCTGTTCTTCCTGATTGACGGACTCCTGGACCGGCTCATCTTCCTTTCCTATGGCCTGGCGGCAATCCTGGGCTTCATCGGCGTGAAGCTCATCCTGCATGCGCTCCACGAAAACAACCTGCCCTTCATCAGTGACGGCGGGCCGGTCAACGTGGTGGAAGTCAGCACCGGCGTCTCCCTGACGGTGATCCTGGGCGTCCTGGTGGTCACCATCCTGGCCTCCGTCTTCAGCCCCAAAGGCAAGGCCAAGAACGCGGTATCCGGCGCCAGGCGGCACGCTGTTGAGTACCTTGACCTGAACTACGAGACGGACATTGTGGAGCGGGACCGGATATTCGCGAAGATGGTCCGCGAGGAGGACCAGATCCGGAAGTTGCCGGAGAAGTACAAGCGGCTGGTCCGCAACGAAACCGAGTTCATGGACCTCCTGCGCAGCGCTCACACCGAACACGACCAAGCCCAGATACGGGCCGCCCAGGAGTAGTGTCCCGCTGGCTGGGCGCTGATTGTCAGTCCCTGTTGATAGATTCAGATCATGGCTTTTGGAGCTTTCCTTCGGCCAGGGAAATCAATGGGGAGGCCCCGTGTTTCTGCTCGATCCTGCTACTGAAACAGGAACTCCTGACCTGGTGTTTTCCGCCAGCGATCTGGTGGCCGCCAGCGAGTGTGAGTACCGCACGCTCCGCATCATGGATGAGAAGCTAGGCCGCTCCCCCAAAGCCCAGTTTCCCGAGGACGAGATGCAGCGCCGGGCAGGGAAACTCGGTGACAGGCACGAGGAAAAGGTCCTGGCGGGCCTCATCCAGCAGTACGGCAGCTGGGATGCCAGCCGCGCCGCCGGTGTGTACTCCATTGAGCGGGGGGACAACACGCGCGGGGACCTTCTCGCCAAACAGGCCGAAACCGAGCTTGCGCTCCGGGCCGGGGCGGACGTCGTCTTCCAGGCCACGTTCTTCGACGGCGAATTCCTGGGCTACGCGGACTTCATCGTCAATGAAGCCGCCGGCACCGGCAACCCTGGCCGCTACGAAGTATGGGACACCAAGCTGGCCCGTCACGCCAAGGTCGGGGCACTTCTGCAGCTGGCCGCCTACGGCGATCAACTCATCGGCATGGGCCTGGACCCTTCGCCCCGGGTCACCTTGGTCCTGGGCGCGGTGGTGGACGGCGACTACGTCCGCAGCCACCACTCCTTGCCGGACCTGCTGCCCGTCTTCCGCGAGCGCCGCGACCGCTTCCGTGACCTGACCGGCGCCCACCGGGAGCAGGATTCGGCGGTGCAGTGGCAGCAGGCCGGCATCACCTACTGCGGCCGGTGCAACTACTGCGCCGAGCAGGTCCAGGCCCACCGCGACCTCCTCATGGTGGGTGGCATGAGCACCGTCCGGCGCAAGAAGCTCATTGCCGAGGGCATCACCACCATTGACGCGCTGGCCGATCTCCCGTCAGGCAAGGCCTCGGGTTCGGTGGCACGGCTCCGCGACCAGGCCCGGATGCAGCTTCGCCGTGACGTGCCGGACGGTACCCGCACCTTCATCAAGGACGGCGAAGACCATACGGTCGCATTCAAGGTCCTGCCGGAGAACGCCTTGGCCAGCATTCCGGCGCCCAGCCCGGGCGATATCTTCTTTGACTTCGAGGGCGATCCGTTGTGGCAGGATCCGGCCACGAGCCAGTGGGGCCTGGAGTACCTCTTCGGTGTGGTCGAGGCACCCGCTGCTGCCAGGCAGGATGGCGATGTCAACAGCCCCGCGTTCCGGCCCTTCTGGGCGCATTCCCGCTCCGGGGAACGGCAGGCCTTCCTGGACTTCCTGGCGTATGTGGAAGAGCGCCGTGCGCGGTTTCCGGACATGCACGTTTATCACTACGCCGCGTACGAGAAATCAGCGCTGCGGAACCTGTCCGTGCGGCATCTGGCGGGCGAGGACATCGTGGACAACTGGCTTCGCGCAGGGGTGCTCGTGGATCTCTACGCCACGGCACGGCATTCGCTCAGGATCTCCGAGCCGTCCTACTCCATCAAGAAACTCGAGCCCCTGTACATGGGGGACAACCTTCGCTCCGGCGACGTGAAGGACGCCGGCGCCTCCGTGGTGGCCTACGCCGCCTACTGCGCGGCCCGGGACGGCGGCGATGCCGCGGAAGCTGCGAAGATCCTCGCCTCAATCTCCGACTACAACGAGTACGACTGCCTCTCCACTCTCCGCCTCCGGGACTGGCTGCTGGAACTGCGGGACTCTGCCCACGCTCCGGGCCACACCGCCGTGAGTCCGGGAACAGGGCAACCGCACGACGGCGGCGCACCGGCGCTGCTGCGACCCGAAGTGCCTGAAGCGCAACCAACTCCGGGCGAGCTCAGGCTCCAGGGGTACCTGGCCGGCCTCCCGGACACCCGTCAGTGGACGAACGACGAACGGGCCATCGCGATGGTAGCCGCGGCCACGGGGTACCACCGGCGGGAAAGAAAGCAGTTCTGGTGGGAACACTTCGACCGCACCGAAGCCGGGATCGACCTCTGGTCCGATCACCGCAACGTGTTTGTGGTGGATACAGCGGAGGTGGTGGCTGAGTGGGCGCTGGCCAAGCCCACGGTGCGCATGCGCACCCGCACGCTCAGGCTGACCGGAACAATGAGCGAGGGCTCTGACTTCAAGCCAGGCAGCACCTGGTGCCGGCTTTATGATTCCCCGGTGCCTGACGGCCTGGAGGATCCCTCCGGAGGCACCGGCCGGGGCTTCACCTTCGGCACCCTGGTTACAGCGGTGGAGGACCACCCCCGGATCCCTGGCCAGAGCATCATCACCATCGAGGAGAAGGAAACCGGCAAGGTGCCGGCGTACCCACACATCCCGGTGGCACTCACCGAGGACCAGCCCGTCCGCACCGCCAGCATCGAAGCCGCCCTGGCGGAACTCGCGGAGGAGGTGGGCACCGCCGTTCCTTCCCTCCCCAGGCATCCCGGCGTTGACATCCTGCGCAAGCTCCCGCCGCGCTTCCGTTCACTCCACGGACCCGCACCGGTTGGAGACGGCGGCCCCGAAACTGACAGCGCCGGCGCGCCGGATTACGTCAGCGCGATCACAACCTCGCTGTTGGATATCGACCATTCGTACCTGGCCGTGCAGGGACCTCCCGGTACCGGCAAAACCTATGTGGGCTCCCACGTCATTGCCAGGCTGGTGGCCCGGGGCTGGAAAATAGGTGTGGTGGGGCAGTCTCATGCAGTAGTGGAAAACATGCTGTGCACCGCCATCGACGGCGCCGGAGTGGACCCCGCCCGCGTCGCAAAAAAGATCGTCACCGAACACCCGGTGCCTTGGCGCCGGACGAAGGACGACGACGTCGCGGCCCTCATGGCTTCCCCCGGCGGCGCACTGGTGGGCGGCACCGCCTGGACCCTGACCGGCAAGTCGGTCCCCGCAGGATCACTGGACCTGCTGGTGATTGACGAGGCCGGGCAGTTCTCCCTCGCCAACACCCTGGCCGTGGCCCGCGCCGCCAAGCGCCTCCTGCTCCTGGGCGATCCGCAGCAGCTGCCGCAGGTCACGCAGGGCGCGCACCCCGAGCCGGTGGACGAGTCGGCTCTGGGCTGGCTCGCCGCCGGCCATGCCACCCTGCCGGAGAACTTGGGTTACTTCCTGGCCGACAGCTGGCGCATGCATCCTGATCTGTGCCGTGCCGTGTCCGTTCTCAGCTACGACGGCAAGCTCGAAGCTGCGCCCGCGGCTTCGCTGCGGAGCCTGGCCGAGCTGCCGGCCGGAGTCGAGACCGTGTTCGTGGCGCACAGCGGGAACACCACGTCGTCCCCGGAAGAGGCGGCCGAGGTGGTCAGGCAGGCGCAGCGGCATATCGGGCTGAAGTGGATTCCCGGCGGCGACAAACCTGCCCGGCCCCTGACGGCCGAGGACATCCTGGTGGTGGCCGCATACAACGCCCAGGTCCAGCTGATCCGGCAGGAACTGCAGCTGGCGGGCCTTGCCGGCGTCCGGGTGGGCACGGTGGACAAGTTCCAGGGCCAGGAGGCTCCGGTGGTTGTGGTCTCGATGGCCTGCTCCGCGGTGGCTGAGGCTCCGCGGGGTGCCGAGTTCCTGCTGAACCGGAACCGGATCAACGTCGCCGTTTCGCGGGGGCAATGGCGTGCGGTGATAGTCCGTTCGCCGGAACTCACCAACTACATGCCGTCCAAGCCCGAGGGACTCGAGGAGCTCGGCGCCTTCATTGGCCTCAGCCCGGGCCGCCCAGTCAGTCATCACCGCAGGTAGTCATCACCGTAGGTAGCCATCACGGCAGGTAGTCATCAACAGGGTAAGTTCAGTGGGTGACATCCCAGACCAACAAGCTGCCTGTCGGCGCGCTGATCGTCCTCGCTGCCATCGGCTTCACGGCCATCACTACCGAGCTTCTGCCGTCAGGCCTGCTGCCCCAGATCAGCGCTGACTTCAAGGTTTCGGAGGCGACGGCCGGCTACCTGACCGCAGGCTACGCCGCCATCATCGTCATTACCGTCATCCCGTTGTCCATGGCCCTGGCGCGGGTACCGCGGCACTTCCTACTCATCGCCCTGATCCTGACGTTCGCCGCCAGCAACGCGCTCGTGGCAGTGGTCCCGGACTTCGGCGCCGCCATGGGTTCGAGGGTGGTGGGCGGCATCGCCCACGGCCTGCTGTGGTCCGCGATGGCCCCGTTCGTGGCCCGGATTGTCCCCGCCCACCAAGTAGGCAAGGCCCTGGCCATCGTCTTCAGCGGCAACAGTTTGGGCCTGGCCATCGGCGCCCCGGTGGGTACCGCGCTCGGAAACCTCCTCGGCTGGCGCTCAGCCTTCCTGGTCCTGGCTGCCTCCGGCGTGCTGCTGGCCCTCCTCGCCGTGTGGCTGCTTCCACCGGTGCGCCGCATCCCCGACGCTCCGCGCCCGTCGCTCCGGAAGGCGATCGGGCAGCCCGGCGTGAAAACCATCGCCGTGGGGTGGCCGCTGATGCTGATGGCGCACTTCGCGCTGTTCACGTACATTGCCCCGTTCCTGCGCGAGGTCCGGCTCCCCGATTTCAGCATCCCGCTGTCCATCAGCGTCCTGGGCGTCGCCGGCCTGGTGGGCATCTGGATCGCCGGCATCACTGTGGATTCAAAGCCGCGGCGCTGGCATCTCATCACCGTCGCCGGCGTGGTGGTCTCGCTGCTGTTGCTTCCGCTGGTGGGCACCGCCCTGCCCGCCGTTGCACTCGGCAGCCTGGCCGGCGGAGACCTCACAATGCCCGCGGCACTGCTCCTCATGTTCGTGTGGGGCACTGGCATCGGCGCCATGGGAATCTACAACCAGTCCGCCATCCTCCGGGCGGGCGGTGAATACCGGGACGCCGCCAACGGCCTGACCGTGCTGACCATCCAGGTGGGCATCACCATCGGGGCCATGTTCGGGGCGGCCGCCCTGACCGTGGCCGGGCCGGTGCTGATCCCGGTTGCTGCAGCCATTCCTGCCGCCGTTGCGTTTGTCCTGATCCTGGCCGGCCGGCGCCATGCCTACCCTCCGGGCCCGAGGGAACGCAGGTAATGTTCGCAAGGAACGGCGTCAGCGGGCCCTGAAGTCCCGGAAGGACCCGTCCGCGTCCGAGATGTCCTCTTCCACACGTTCCACGCGTCCGGGAGCGTTCTCCGACTTCAGCCAGTCCAGCAGCTGATGCACCTGCTCCTGCGGTCCTTCGGCAACCACCGACACGGACCCGTCGTCGAGGTTCTTCACCACGCCCCTGAGCGCAAGCTCGTCAGCCTTGCCCATGGTCCAGAAACGGAAACCGACTCCCTGCACCACGCCAAAGACGCGGGCAGAGAGCCGGATATCGCCCCGATGGGGACTTCCAGTGGTCATGGCACTCAGGCCTGCTTGACCAGCGCAGCTTCGACGTTGATCTTGACTTTGTCGCTGACGAGCAGGCCGCCGGCTTCCAAAGCCGCGTTCCAGGTCAGGCCGAATTCCTTGCGGCTGATGTCGGTTTCAGCGGAGAAACCCGCGCGGGTGGCGCCGAAAGGGTCAACGGCAACCCCGGTGAATTCGACCTCCAGCTCCACCGGCTTGGTGACGCCGCGGATGGTGAGATCGCCGGTGAGCGTGTAATCCTCGCCGTCGCCCTCCACCGAGGTGGCACGGAACGTCATCTCCGGGAATTGCTCCACGTCAAAGAAGTCCGGGCCCTTGACGTGCCCGTCGCGGTTGGCGTCGCCGGACTCGAAGCTGGCGGTTTTGACCGTGGCGTGAAGGGAAGCATCGGCCAGGGACTGGCCAACGCGGGCTTCCGCCGAAGCGTCGGTGAAGCGGCCGCGGACCTTGCTGATGCCTGCGTGGCGGACCGTGAAGCCGACCTCACTATGGGACATATCCAGGTTCCAGACGCCTGATGTCAGGCCTGAGGGAAGGGTCACTTTTGCATCTCCTTGTGCTGGGAAACAGTGTGGGAACCGGCTAGTACAGCCGGTTCCCACACTGCTTCACTCAGGACCTTTTGTCCAGAGAATGCGCCGTCGCATAACCGCGGGCAGCGGTTGGAGCCATCAGTAGTTGATGGTGATGTCCCGCGTGCGGTGGTCGTAGCGGATGGTGACAGTGCCGCCGTCGTGGTGCAGTTCGTGGTTGGGACCGTCGAACGTACCGAATGCGCCATAGTTCTCGGTCCACGACCGGTTCAGCGCAATCTTGAAGGTGTAGTAGCCGGCAGGCAGTTCGGTGCTCTTCGTCCACAGCTGCGAGCTGAAGTCGAAGTCCATCTGCGACTCGTCATACTGCGGCGCCCAGTTCTCCGGGGCACCCAGGAACGTGTTGAAGTCGCCAGCCACAGCCACTGCTTCGGGCTGCGGCAACGTCTCCTCATCCGGGCCTTCCAGCGGCTCCGCCGCAACGCCGTCGGCCTTGGCCTTCGTGGCGGGCGCCTTGCGCGAACGGACGGCCTTGACCACGGGCTCCACGGCTTCCTCGATCAGCTTCGCAGCCTTGCCCACAGCCTCGGCAGCCTTCTTGGCCGGGGCCTTCTTGGCGGGCGCCTTCTTCGCAGGTGCCTCAGCAGCCACTGCCTTCGCGCCGGAGGTCGTGCTGGCGGCCGCCACCTTGGCGGGTGCCTTCTGTACAGCGGGAGCCACGGGAAGCGGTGTGTCGGCCGGAACGGGAGTCCCGGCGTCGAGCGCTGCCGCGAAGTTATCCGCATCGGCGAAGGCGACGGTGGCGCGCATGCCGTCCTCGCTGATGGTCCAGCCGGAACGGCCCTTGACCAGCCAGCCGGCCTTCACCAGCTTTGCGGTGGCGGAGGTGAGGGTCTTGTGGCCGCGGGGAATGCCGCCGCTGAGCAGCGTGGCTTCATGTTCGGTGAACGGCACGCGGGCAGTGGCTTCCGCCAGGACCTCACCGGCGTTGCGCGCCTCGCCGGTCCACGTGCCCTCTGTCAGGACATCCAGCACGGTCTTGAGTCGAAGGTAGGTGTTTTCTGCGGTGGACTTGGCCATGATTCCCCTTAGTGAAGCGATCTGTCTTAAGGCATCTTGCCAAGACCGTATTAAATCGCACGACTTGAAATGGTTAACTCTGCGTGTCGTGACCGACTATGACGTCGATTACAGCGGAACTGAGGCAAGAGTCTCGGCTAGTGGGCTGTTTTCTCAACCCTGGGCCGCTTTTCCGGGAACCGCCGCTCACTTCCCAAACGCGCGCGAGTCCCAGTTTAGCGATCCCTTCGGGCCGGTGCTACCCACCGTTCAACTCGTCAAGAAGCTCAGCTTTCCGCTCTTCCGAAGCAAACGACGAATGGATTGAATTGGCTGCGAGCCTGGACCTGTCAAAATCCGACAGCCCAAACACGGCCTGCAGCTCCGCGAAGTTGTCATCCACGTAGCCACCGAAGTAGGCAGGATCGTCCGAATTAACCGAGACGTTGAGCCCGGCGGCCAGCATCGCCGGCAACGGATGGTCAGCCAGGGTATCCACGGCGCGGAGCCGGACGTTGGACAGCGGGCAGACCGTCAACGGAATCCGCTCGTCCACGAGACGCTCCACCAAGTCCGGATCCTCCATGCAGCGGATGCCGTGGTCAATCCGCTCCACGCCCAGGACGTCCAGCGCTTCGAGGATGTACGACGCCGGACCCTCCTCGCCTGCGTGCGCGGTGAGCCGCAGGCCCGCTGCGCGGGCTTTCGCGAACAACCGCTCGAACTTGGCCGGCGGGTTCCCCACTTCGGCCGAGTCCAGGCCGATGGCTGCGATGGGCGCGTTCATGGCCAACAGGCCGTCCAGGACCTCCAGCGCTGATTCCTCCGAGAGGTCGCGCAGGAAGGCGGCGATCAGCAGGGTGGAAATTCCATAGTCCTCCACGGACGTGGCCAGGGCCGAGGCCACACCGTTAACGCAGGTTTCCAGGCTGACGCCGCGGGAGATGTGGGCCTGCGGGTCCATCATGATCTCGGCGTGCCGGACCCCCGCAACGGCGGCCCGGGCCAGGTAGGCGCGGGTCATGTCGGCGAAGTCCTGCTCAGTCTGCAGCACCGCCATGTTGGCGTAGTACAGGTCAAGAAACGATTGAAGGTCGCTGAATTCATACAGCGCCCGCAACTTTTCAAGGCCCGAGTAGGGAAGCGCAAGCCCGTTTCGCTCGGCCAGCTCAAAGATCAGCTCGGGCTGCAGCGTGCCCTCGATGTGCAGGTGCAGTTCAGCGAGCGGCAGAAGTTGCGGCGCTTCGTCGGCCTCGGGCAGCTCCGTCTCCGGGAGCGGATCGGCGGCAGTGTCCGGGAGCGGATCGGCAGCTGTGTCCGGGTAATTGTCCATCGACTCAGGATATCGCCCACCGGCTGCTTCACCGCTAGAGTCGGACCAATGCGGAACCCCGAGCAGACTGACGATCGTACCTTTCCCGCTTCCGGGCACCTCTCGGACGGCTTCGTCCGGGTCCGGGGAGCCCGGGAGAATAACCTGCGGAACGTGGACGTGGATGTGCCCCGCGACTCGATCGTGGCCTTCACAGGGGTCTCCGGCTCCGGAAAGTCGTCACTGGCATTCGGCACCATCTACGCCGAAGCCCAGCGCCGCTACTTCGAATCCGTAGCCCCGTACGCACGCCGCCTCATCCAGCAGGGCCACAATCCCAAGGTGGAGATGATCTCCGGGCTGCCGCCCGCCGTCGCGCTTCAACAGCGCCGCGGCGCACCGAGCAGCCGCTCCACCGTGGGCACGGTGACCACGCTGTCCAATTCGCTCCGCATGCTGTTCTCGAGGGCTGGAACCTATCCGCCCGGGGCCGCCCAACTGGACTCTGACGCCTTCTCGCCGAACACTGCCGCCGGCGCCTGCCAGGAATGCCACGGGCTGGGAGTGGCCCACACGGTCAGCGAGAATTCACTGGTGCCGGACACCGGCCTGACCATCCGTGAAGGTGCTATCGCCGCATGGCCCGGCGCCTGGCAGGGCAAAAACCTCCGCGACATCCTCAGCCACCTCGGCTACGACGTGGACGTCCCCTGGCGGAAGCTGCCCAAGAAGCAGCGCGACTGGATCCTGTTCACGGCGGAGCAACCCGTCGTCGAAGTCACGCCCGAAAGGGACCGTGTGGCCAAGCCGTACAAAGGCCGTTTCTGGAGCGCCAAAAGCTACGTCCTGCACACCCTGGCGGACTCCCAGAGCGCTGCCATGCGGGAGCGCGTCCTGGCGTTCATGGAATCCGGGCCCTGCCCCCGCTGCGGGGGAACAGGGCTGCGGCCCGAAGCCCTGGCAGTGTCCTTCGCAGGCAGGAACATCGCCGAACTCAACGCCGCACCCATGGTGGAGCTCGCCGAGATCATCCGCCCCACTGCCGGCCTCACGGACGCCGGAACCGCCTCCCGCCGGCAGTCATCCGGGGAGGAGAACGAGGTGGCCGTCGCCATCACCGCCGACCTCCTGCACCGCATCACGGTGCTGCTGGACCTGGGCCTCGGCTACCTCGCCCTGGGCCGTTCCACCCCCACCCTCTCCCCCGGCGAAATGCAGCGGCTGAGAATCGCCACCCAACTCCGGTCCGGACTGTTCGGGGTGATCTACGTGCTGGACGAACCCTCCGCAGGCCTTCACCCGGCAGACGCCGAACCGCTCCTGGCCGTCCTTGACCAGCTCAAGGCGTCAGGCAATTCGGTCTTCGTGGTGGAACACAACATGGATGTGGTCCGCCGGGCCGACTGGCTGGTGGACGTTGGGCCCCGCGCCGGGGAAGGCGGCGGCGAGGTTCTGTACAGCGGTCCCGTCGCCGGCCTGGCGGACGTTGCGGAGTCGGTCACCCGCCCGTTCCTGTTCGACGGCGGCGCGAACCGCGGCGGCACTCCGGCCAGCGGTTTGCCGGCTCCGCGCGGGGCCGGCCGCGAACCCGACGGCTGGCTCGAACTGACCGGAATCAGCCAGCACAACCTCAAGGACCTTGACGCCCGTTTCCCGCTCGGCGTCCTGACGGCAGTCACAGGCGTGTCCGGCTCTGGCAAGTCAACCCTGGTGAGCCGTGTCCTCGCCGACGTAGTGGGTTCCAGCCTGCGGGACCACCCGGCGCCGGAACCCGCCGAACCGGACGAGGCAGGGCCCGCCGCACCGCTGACGGTGGGGACGGTGAGGGGGACGGACCGGATCGACAGGCTGGTGACCGTGGACCAGAAGCCCATCGGACGGACGCCACGCTCCAACCTGGCCACCTACACCGGGCTGTTTGACGCTGTGCGCAAAGAGTTCGCCGCCACGGACCAGGCCCGGGCACGCGGATTCGGCGCGGGCAGGTTCTCCTTCAACGTGGCCGGCGGGCGCTGCGAGACATGCCAGGGCGAAGGCTTCGTCGCCGTGGAACTGCTCTTCCTTCCCGGCAGCTACGGTCCGTGTCCTGAATGCGGCGGTTCGCGCTACAACCCGGAGACCCTTGAGGTGACGTACCGCGGCAAGAACGTGGCCGAGGTCCTGCGCCTGACGGTGGACGCCGCTGCCGCGTTCCTCGCCGACATTCCCGCGGCGGCCCGCAGCCTCAAGAGTCTCCGCGATGTGGGCCTCGGCTACCTCCGGCTGGGCCAGCCTGCCACCGAGCTGTCCGGCGGCGAAGCCCAGCGAATCAAGCTCGCCACCGAACTCCAGCGGGCCCGGCGCGGACACACGCTCTACCTCCTGGACGAGCCGACCACCGGGCTGCATCCCGCCGACGTCCAACTGCTGATGACCCAACTCCAGGGGCTGGTGGACAGCGGAAACACGGTGGTGGTGGTGGAACACGAGATGGACGTGGTGGCTGGCGCCGACTGGGTCATCGACCTTGGCCCATCCGGTGGCGATGCGGGCGGACGGGTCGTCGCTGCGGGCACCGCCGCCGACGTCGCGCGTTCCTCCCAGGGCCGCACCGCGCCCTACTTGGCAGCAGCGCTCCACCAGCAAGCCACCAGCTGATCACCAGAATTGATCTCGGTTTGATAACGGCAGCCGGATGCCCTAGCGTGAAATACAAGCCCGCCAAGCGGGCGGAATGAATGCCAGGTGCTGCCTCCACCAGAACTGCCCGGCCGGCAGACACCGAAAATTGACCTCTATTTGTCAGGGGCGGGCAGTGGCGCGATAACCTCCGGGGACGGACCGAGCGCTGGTGGCCTTCAGGAGCATCACATGAAAAACACCACCATCCGTACTGCCGCACGCCGCGGAGTCACAGTTGCCGCCATCTCAGCGGCCGGCCTTGCGCTCTCCGCCACCGGCGCCAACGCGGCCACCAACGGCGGAACCTGGGACGCCCTCGCCCAATGCGAGAGTGGCGGGAACTGGGCCACAAACACCGGTAACGGTTACTCCGGTGGCCTGCAGTTCAGCAACAGCACGTGGGCGGCCCACGGTGGCACCGGGTCCGCGGCCGCCGCCAGCCGCGAGCAGCAGATCGCCGTGGCCGAGCAGGTCCAGGCCTCGCAGGGCTGGGGCGCGTGGCCTGCCTGCGCTGCCCAGCTTGGCCTGAGCGGCGGGGGCGGAGCGACGGCGGCTGGACCGCAGAGCGCGCCGGTTACCCAGGCGCCCATCACCCAGGCGCCGGTCACCCAGGGCGATGTTCGGTCTCCAGCACATGATGTAACAGCACCGCAGCACTCCGCGCCTCCGGCTCTGAGCGGCGAGACCTACACGCTGGAAGCGGGCGACACCCTCAGCACCGTTGCCACCAAACTTGGCATCGTAGGCGGTTGGGAGAAGCTAGCGGACGCCAACCTGGACACCATTGCCAACCCGAACCTCGTGTTCGCCGGGCAGGTCATCCAGCTCCCCGCCTAGCGCCCGCCCGTTCCCGGGATCCCCTTTCCCACCCCTCCCGGGAACGGCAAAGCAGGAAACAACAAACGCCGGAGCTCCCGTCCACGGGAGCTCCGGCGTCGTGTGTTGTTCAGTTTTCGCTGCTGCTAAAGGCCTAGGCCGGCGACCGGGATTTCCCTCACGATCCGCACTTTCCAGGCGCTGGCGTCGCTGGTATCCAGCAGTGCCACCGTGCCGTGGGCTACGTTCAGTGCCACGCGCTTTGCAGCAAGCAGCTCGAGGTAGAGCTGCTCGTTCATGCGGCTCGGCGTGTCGATGATGTACTTCACGGCGTCGCGGACTTTGCGGTAGTTGGCGCTCTTCTCACGGTGCAGATGAAGTTCCAGCAGCTGGCGTTGGCGCACTTTGGGTTCGTGCTTGTTGAGCCAGGAAACAGCGAAATGGACGGCGACCACGAGGACGAGGGACACGGCGTAGATCCACATGCCGCTCGTCAGCAGGAAGAGGGGCAAGTTGCCAATGGCTACGAGAGCAATGACAACCCGCAGCGCGACTATCCGGCGAAGGGTCAGGGCTACGGAGGCCAGGACAGCGCGGAAGCCGTGCTGCTCTTTCCGCGCTTCGGCCGGGTCGAGGGTAAATTCATCAAGGACCAGGATGCCCTTGGCCTCCGGGCTCAGCATCTGCCCGAACTTGGGCTTGAAGTGCGACGATGGACCGGGGGTCTTTTCAGGTGCGATTGTCATGGGGGGGCTTCCGGGACGGTGGGGCTTTTCGGTGATCTTAGTGGGTAACGGCCCTCGGCGTATGCATCAGTCCACTATGTGAACATCACTGGCCCGCCGCCGGGGCACTCCGTGTGGCGGCGGGCACTGCAATTGGCACATCCGCCGCGTGCCGTCAGACTGAATGGATGCAAACCTTCCTTCCGTATCCCGATTTCCGGCAGAGCGCCGCAGCACTGGACACCGCCAGGCTTGGCAAGCAGCGTGTCGAGGCGCTGCAGACCCTCCGGGCTCTGGTGATTCCCGAGTACGGCTGGCAGACCCACCCCGCCGTCCGCATGTGGATGGGCCACGTGCCGGCGCTGACCTTGTATGGCCTGGCGATGGTGGACGAATGGACCACGCGCGGCCATGCAGACCATACGCGCGCCAACATCACCGAGTTCGCGCCCCAGGCGGCCCATCCGGACTACGCCGCCAAGATTCCCATGCCGGAGTGGCTCGGGAACCCCGATTTTCATTTGAGCCACCGCGCCAAACTGCTCCGCAAGGAACCGAAGTTCTACAAGTCAGTGTTCCTGGACGCCGATTTGGATCTGGACTACATCTGGCCGGAGCCCAGGCACGAATTCCTTCCGGCGGACCCCGAGGATGACTTCCTGTGGATCCTCAGGGACGCGCACAGCGAGGTTGATCCGGAGAAGCTGGATACCGTGGCGCTGCCGCCGGTCCGGCGCGCCCATGCCACCGCTTCGGCTCCCGCGGCGGATGGCTATTCGCCCGTTTACGTTGATGACGGCTCGCGCCGCCCCTCCAAGCAGCCGCGCAAACTGCCTCCCAAGCTTGTCAAGAAGCCCACACGGAAGCGCCAGGCGCAGGAGGAAGCATTCGCCACGCTGCCCGGCAAAACCACCGTTGCCGTGGCGTTCGAGGACGGCCGCAAATTCGCCGTGGGGCAGGTCCTGGGCCGGCCCATCACGCTCGACGACGGCCGCTTCGGCCGCAACTTCAGCGTCAGCGAAGTGATCGACCGGTCCGCGTTCGATTACCCTGCACTGCTGCAGGATCCGCGCGTGTTCTTCCCGGTTCCGGCTCCGTCGGTTCTCGCCCCCTGATCGCGTGACGATCCTCCTGGCCGGCTGCGGCGATCTGGGAACTGAGGCCGGGCTGCGGTTCGCCGCCGCGGGACACAGGGTGGTGGGCTGGCGCCGTTCGCCGGAAAAGCTGCCGCCGCGTATCGAAGGCGTGTCGGCTGACCTGAGCGGCACCGACCTGCCGGTTATCCCGGCGGACACCACCGCCGTCGTCGTCGCTGTTGCTGCCGACTCCCCCACGGAAACGGCCTACCGGGCCGCGTACGTGGACGGGTTGGCGCACGTCCTCGACGCTATGGAGCGCGACGGCGTCACGCCCCGGCGCGTGCTCTTTGTGTCCTCCACCGCGGTGTACGGGGACGCTGCAGGCGGCTGGGTTGACGAGGGTACGACGGCGGCGCCAGGGGGATTCTCGGGGCGCGTCCTGCAGGAGGCGGAGGAACTCCTGTTTTCGCGGCTCCGCGGCACCGGTTCCGCGGCCGTTGTGCTGCGACTCGGCGGGATCTACGGTCCCGGGCGGACTCGTTTGATAGACCAGGTCCGGAGCGGTAAGGCCATGATTCCCGACGAGCCGCGGTTCACCAACCGAATCCACCGGGATGATGCCGCAGCGGCGATGGTGCATCTGGCTTCGATGGCCGCCGACCCGGCACCGGTTTACGTTGGCGTGGACAACGATCCGGCGGATCTGGGGGACGTCCTGCGGTTCCTCGCCGCCGAGATGGGGTATCCCGAACCGCCGGTCGGTCCGGCCGGCGAGGCCCGCGGCGGCAATAAACGCTGCAGCAACGCGTTGCTCCGGGCGTCCGGGCTCGAGTTGGCATACCCTACGTTCCGGGAAGGTTACCGCGCGGTGCTGGCCGGCACCGGAGTACGCCACCCCTAACCTGCCGCGCGAACCTGCCGCGCGCTAACAGCCGTATTCGAGGAGCATGATGGATTTCCAGCAGATCATCGAGGCCGTGGGTAAATACTTGGACTTCGCCGGCGTCGCCGTGATGGTTCTCGGCGCTTTGGTATCAATCCCCATGGCCTTCCGGGGGTACCAGCCGCGAAAACTGCCCGCCGGTGCTGAAAAGCTGACCGTCTACCGCTCGTACCGGCAGCTGTTGGGGAGATCCATCCTGCTGGGCCTTGAGCTCCTGGTGGCCGCCGACATCATCCGCACAGTGGCCGTTACCCCCACGTTCGAGAGCGTGGGGGTGTTGGCGATCATCGTCCTCATCCGTACGTTCCTGAGCTTCTCGCTGGAACTGGAAATCACCGGACGCTGGCCGTGGCAAAAGGCGCCTGGGCAGCCGGCAGCCGCCCAGGCCTAAGGCATGACTGCCAGCCTGACATAATGACCTACTTGCCCAGGCCAGCCTTGCGCAGCGCCTCAGCCATCGCCGTGTTCACCGGCACCGCTTTCGGCGCTGAACTCGGGGTTTTCTTCGCTGCAGCGGGGCGTCCACCAGACGCATTGGCGCCGGCCTGGACCCGTTCCTGACGGCGGGCTTCGGGCCGACCAACGGTCTGCAGCCCGCCGGAAGGCTGCGGCTCGTCGTCGAGCCTTAGTGTCAGCGAAATCCGCTTCCGCTCCGGATCGGCTTCCAGCACTTTCACGCGCACAACCTGCCCCGACTTGACCACTTCGCGCGGGTCCGACACGAACCGGTTGGCCAGCGCGGACACGTGTACCAGGCCGTCCTGGTGCACCCCCACGTCAACAAAGGCGCCGAACGCGGCAACATTTGTCACCGTCCCCTCAAGCACCATGCCGGGCTTGAGGTCGGAGATCTTTTCGATACCCTCGGAGAACGTCGCCGCGGCAAACGCCGGCCGCGGGTCGCGGCCTGGCTTGTCCAGCTCAGCCAGGATGTCCTGGACCGTGGGCAGGCCAAACGTCCCGTCGACGAAGGCCCGCGGATCCAGGGACGATGCCGGCGCAGAGCCGGCGGCGACCAGGATTTTCCGGGCCACGGAATAGGCTTCGGGGTGCACACTTGAAGCGTCCAGCGGCTCCGCTCCCCCGGTGATCCGCAGGAAGCCGGCGCACTGTTCAAAGGCCTTCGCGCCCAGCCGCGGCACCTTCTTCAGTTCGCTGCGCTTGGCAAACGGCCCGTGTTCGTTCCGGTAGGCCACAATGTTTTCACTCAACAAAGGCCCGACGCCGGCCACGCGGCTCAGGAGCGCGGGCGAAGCAGTGTTCACGTCCACGCCTACCGCGTTCACACAGTCTTCCACCACGGCGTCCAGGCTGCGGTCCAGCTTCGATGCCGTGACGTCGTGCTGGTACTGGCCAACGCCGATGGATTTGGGATCAATCTTCACCAGTTCCGCGAGCGGATCCTGCAGCCTCCGGGCGATGGAAACCGCCCCGCGGAGCGAAACGTCCATGCCGGGCAGTTCGGCGGCGGCCAGTGCCGACGCCGAGTACACCGACGCCCCCGCCTCGGAGACCACCAATTTCTGAGGTTTCTTCTCGGCGGCGGGCAGCAGCTTGATCAGTTCCGCGGCAAGCTTGTCAGTCTCCCGGGACGCCGTGCCGTTGCCAATGGCCACCAGATCAACGTTGTGTTTTTGTGCGAGCCCCACCAAGGTGGCCAGCGCTTCGTCCCACTTCCGTGCCGGCGCGTGCGGGTACACGGTGTCCGTGGCCACGACTTTGCCTGTGCCGTCCACAACGGCCACCTTCACACCGGTCCGCAGTCCCGGGTCCAGGCCCAGTGTGGCGCGGTTGCCTGCGGGGGCCGCCAGCAGGACGTCCCGCAGGTTCGCGGCGAACACCCGAACCGCCTCGTCCTCGGCGGCGGTGAACATGCGGCCCCGGAGGTCGGCGGTCAGCCTGGCGAGCACCCGCGAGCGCCAGGCAATCTCCGCGGTCTGCATCAGCCAAGCGTCAGCGGGTCGGCCGCGGTCTGCCACTCCGAGACACCTCGCCACCGCAGTCTCGTAGCGGGCACGGGCGGCGGCGAGGGCGGCGTCGTTGTTCGGATCAGCTTCGGCGAGGTCCAGATCCAGGACGCCGTCCTTCTCGCCACGCAGCAGCGCGAGGACGCGATGCGAGGGCATTCCCGAAGGGGCCTGGGTGAACTCAAAGTAGTCGGCGAACTTCTGGCCTTCGGCCTCCTTGCCCTTCTTCACGCGCGACACCATCCGACCCTGGTTCCAGAGCCGCTCGCGCAGGTTCGCGGCCAGGTCCGGATCCTGGGCTGCGCGTTCCACGAGGATGGAACGCGCACCGGCGAGCGCGGCTGCGGCGTCGCCGATGGAGTGCTCGGCGTTCAGATACTTGGCCGCTTCGCGTTCGGGGTCCAGGTCGGGCCGCTTGAGCAGCACGTCGGCGAGTGGCTCAAGGCCGGCTTCGCGGGCGATCTGCGCCTTCGTGCGCCGCTTGGACTTGAACGGGAGGTAGATGTCCTCCAGCCGGGACTTGGTGTCCGCTGCCAGGATCGCCGCCTGCAGCTGGGCAGTCAGTTGGCCCTGCGCGGCGATCGTCTCCAGGACGGTACGACGGCGGTCCTCGAGTTCGCGGAGGTAGCGCAGACGCTCGTCGAGCTCGCGAAGCTGGGTGTCATCGAGCGTCCCTGTGGCTTCCTTGCGGTAGCGGGCGATGAACGGGACGGTGGATCCGCCGTCGAGCAGTTCCACGGCGGCTTTCACCTGCCAGGTCTTCACGCCGAGCTCAGCGGCGATCTGGGCGTGGATGGCCCCGTCCGGGGTATTGGCGGACGCGGGTGCGGACGTGGCATGCGGAAGTTGGGTGGTCACCAGAACATTTTGCCTTACGGACCCGGCCGCCTCCATCCGGGTCAGGGGGCACCCGGCTGGCCGGGTATTCCACTGCGGGCCGCGAAGTGCTGTAGTGGATATGCAGTCACAGGGAATTTCTCTCGAGGAAGAGGCCACCATGCGGGAACTGCTCATCGTCTTTCAGGATGGATTCGACGAAGCCAACATCACCGTCATGGTCAACGGCAAGGAGGTCCGTCGCGATATTGGCGTCTCCACCAACCCGCTCATCGGCGAAGCCTACGAAGCATCCGTTGAACTGCCGGCCAAAGGTGCACAAATCGGCGTGGAGGTCACCAACCGCGGCCTGAAGGCCATCACCAAAGTCAGCGGAAAGCCCAAGAGCCTGCTCGTTTCCATCCAGGACGACAGACTCGTGATGCGCGAAGGGACCGGCCGGGAAGCTTTCATGTAGAGACCTAGCAATAATCCATTCGCTGGAGTATTCTGGCGGTAACGCTCACTTTTGCAGGCCTGAGCGAGCATTCTTCTGGTAAAAGAGCCCACAGCCGTCGGATGGCTTTGGCTCGAGCTGCCGGGACAGCACACCGAGCAGCCAACGACGGCGGCACCCCAAGCCGGGTGCCGCCGTCGTCGTTAATCATGGGCCGGGCCCACGTGCTGGCCGCTAGGCCGAGTGCACGGGATAATCCGTGTAGCCCACTGAGCTGTCTGCGTAGAACGTGGACGGGTCCGGCTCGTTCAATGGAAGGTTTTCCTGCCAACGCCGCGCGAGGTCCGGGTTGGCGATGGCGGGGCGACCCACCACCACAGCGTCAGCGTGGCCGCCGTCCACCAGGGCGGCCGCTTCCTCCCGGGTGGTCACGGTGCCGAAGCCGGAGTTCACCAGGAATGTGCCGTTGAAACGCGCCCGGAGATCCTGCACCAATTCACTGGTGGGGTCCTGGTGGAGGACGCTGAGGTAGGCGAGGTTCAGCGGCGCAATGCTGTCCACCAGAACCTCGTAGGTAGCGCGGACATCAGCCGCATCTGTTTCAAAGGCGCCCTGGACATTGTGCTCGGGTGAGATGCGGATGCCGACGCGCTGGGCACCCACTGCCGCCGCCACCGCATTGACCGTCTCGATCACGAAGCGGGCGCGGTTTTCCGGCGATCCCCCGTAGCTGTCCGTGCGGACGTTGGAGCTGGGCGCGAGGAATTCGTGAAGGAGGTAGCCGTTGGCCGAGTGCAGCTCCACGCCGTCGAAGCCGGCGTCTATTGCGTTGCGGGAGGCCGTCACGATTTCCTGCATCACCACGGCGAGTTCGTCACCGGTCAAGGCATGCGGCACCGGGAATGGCTTCTTGCCGGACGGGGTGCGGACGTCACCGTCGATTGCCACAGCGCTGGGGGCCACAATGGTGTGCCCGCCGGTGATGTCCTCGTGGGACACCCGCCCGCCGTGCATCACCTGGGCGAACATCCGGCCGCCTTCGGCATGAACGGCGTCGGTGACTTTCCTCCAGCCGGCGATCTGCTGGTCCGTGACAAGTCCGGGCTGGCCCATGTAGGAACGCCCTGCCGGGCTCGGGTAGGTGCCCTCGCTGACGATGAGGCCGAGGGACGCGCGCTGACGGTAATGCTCCACAAGCAGCGGACCCGGGACGCCCTCCTGGCCCGCGCGAAGGCGGGTCAGGGGCGCCATCACCAGGCGGTTGGACAGTTCGAGCCCACCAAGAGTCAACGGGGAAAACAGCACAGGCAGTTCCTTTCGCAGTGAATTAGTTCTGCTGTGCCTAACTGGTTAGCGTCTGCATCTATTCCGGTCGAGACGACCGTCACACCTGACTGCGGGGACCGTTTACTGCGCTGACGGCACTCCGGGGCAGCCCTGCCCCTGCGGGTTCGCGTTGCAGTCGTCGGCATAGTTCCGGGTGACGGAACGCCACACGCTGATGGCTTGCGGCGGCGCGCTGAACTGGCCCTGACCGGGGATGGGCAGCGGCGGTCCGGCGTTCACGGAGTAGGTCCCTTGGAATGACGTGGTGAGGACCACTTGGAAGTCGCCTGTTTGCGCGTACGCGTGGCTGGTCCGCGTCTTCTCGCCCCAGCGCGCCTGCGGCAACGGACCGCCCATCGAAGGTTGGGGGCCGAAGACGGTGCCGTCGCCGTAGTTCCAGGTGTACTGGACCGGAGTAGCAATGACGTGAACTTTCTGCCCGAACATCGTCACGTCGAACTGCTGCTCCGCCGCGTCCGCGTAAAAGTTCGTTTCGGCACCGCGGAGCGTATGCGGACTCGGCTGCGCGACGACCGAGCCAGCGTTGATCGGCAAGCTCTCGAACTGCCGCTGGATATCGGCGGCTATTTGTTCCAGCACGTCAACGGGCTTCTCGCCGTAAATGCAGGTCGGACCTGCGAATAGACTCCAAACGGGCGGGCTGAACTCTGCGAACGATCTATACCAGTTAACGCTTCTTCCATCCTGACCTGCACGGCACTCAATATCTGGTCCAGCGCAGTTTGACCCATCTAGGGTTGCGTCCGTCCGGCACACGTGCTTGTACATGTACACATACGGATCACTTGGCTGCCCCATCGGTGTCTGAGTCCAGGCTCCCGAACTAGGGTGCTGAAACCAACCCCCGACACTCACCCCTGTCTCCATCCAGTCACCCTTGACGGGAGAGTCCGCAGCCGCTGCCAGAGGAACATGCAGAAGACTTATCAGCAGCACGGAAGACAACAACCCCCAGCATGAAATTGTTTTCATTATCCATTGACCAGGTGCTCAACGGTCTTCGCAGTCCAACGACCGTTTTCATAACCGGCTACCATGATGTCGCCGATCGCGGGTCGGTCTTGCGTAGTCTCATCCAACGACTTATCGGCTCGGAAATAGGAAAGCGGCTCCTGTTTCACTTGAATCAGGACCTGATATTCGCCGGGCGCAACCTCCAGGAACTTGGTTTGTGCCCCCTCAACGACCATGCGTCCTCCCGCGAGCCACCGACCGTCTGAGTGCCAACCTTGAACGACTTCCTTAACTCGGGCGCAAGTAGAGCATGTCGGGCCGGAAATGCTCTCTAGACGTTGCATCTCCCCGGTCTCATAGGCGTAGGTCAAAGTGGCATACCAA
Source organism: Pseudarthrobacter sp. 01T43 (assembly GCF_056398665.1). Taxonomy (NCBI): domain Bacteria; kingdom Bacillati; phylum Actinomycetota; class Actinomycetes; order Micrococcales; family Micrococcaceae; genus Pseudarthrobacter; species Pseudarthrobacter sp. 01T43. The sequence goes on from NZ_JBFTPV010000003.1 coordinate 425,426, forward strand.
TACCGCGCGAACGCCTCCAGCCCCTCCTTAGTCTCCGTCTTTGCCACCTCCGGAAGGACCGGCACCGGCACGTTCTGGGCACGCCCGCTGGCGGACGCCGGCACGTAAGCCGGGGTGACAGTCGGGGTTGGCGTGGGAGTGGCGCTCGGCGTCTGCGATACCGCGGGTGATGTGGTGTCCGTTGCGCCGGGGCCGTCACCGGAGTTACAACCGGAAAGGGCCAGGGCCGCCGCCGCAACGGTCGCGATAGTGGCGGCCCGCAGAAGCCTGACAGTGAAGTAGTTGTGCGATGTCATGGGCAGCTAATCCCCCGATAGTTTCAAGACGCCTCGCTCCGAACAATGATCTAAGGGTAGCCCAGGACACATCAGAGCGATCAAAGTTATCCACAGCCTCCAAGCAACGGTTCCACCACGGTGCGGGACCAATCAAAAGCGTCCAGAGGGGAGGTACGGGCGGCAAGAAGCCGAAAATTCCCACGCCCAGCCCTAGAATTCTTCTACGGAACGTAGAACAATGGCCTCTATGATGTACACGCACTCCGACGGCCAGCCCGTCCTGGAACTCGACGACGAGCAGTCCTGGAAACTCTTGGAAGCCACCCGGCACGGCCGGCTGGTGGTCTCCGTTGCCGGCGAACCGGACATCTTCCCTGTCAACTACCTCGCTTCGGGCCGGAAGATTTACCTCCGGACGGCGCCGGGGAACAAGCTGGCCCAGCTCACCATCAACTCGAGCGTGCTGCTGGAAACAGACGGCATTCTTTCTGATGAAGCCTGGTCGGTGGTGCTCAGGGGAACAGCGCGGGTCCTGAGCAACTCAGCGGAACTCGCCGCCGTCGAGGAGCTGGGCCTGAAAACCTGGGTGCCCACGCTCAAGGATTTCTACGTGGAGGTTGTGCCCACGTCCGTCAGCGGTCGCCATTTTGAACTGGGCGAACAGCCGGAACGGGAAATCTAGGAGCTCCTGGACTGGAACCATGTCGGACAGGCTGACGCCCGAGCAGCGGAGCTGGAACATGTCCCGCATTCGGGGCAAGAACACCCAGCCGGAGTTACTGGTGCGCCGCCTCCTGCATGCCAAGGGATACCGGTACCGTCTCCACGGCAAGTCCGGCAGCGTCCGCTTGCCCGGAAACCCGGACCTGGTCTTCGCAAGCCGGCGCAAGGTCATCTTCGTTAACGGCTGCTTTTGGCACTTCCACGGCTGCCGCGCAGGGCAGCACGCCCCCAAGGCGAACGCCACTTTCTGGGAAGCCAAGCGGACCCGGACCCGGGAGCGGGATGACCAGCAACGCCGCCAGTTGGAAGCCTCCGGCTGGGAGGTACTTACCGTGTGGGAGTGCGAACTGAAGGACAGCTCAGCCCTCGAAGCCCAGCTGGTGGCGTTTCTCGGCGCGTAGGCAGCGCCCGCCCGAACTTGAGCCATTCTTGAGTGTTTGCCCCTGCCCGAATTGATCGGCACCGGCAAAGATGAACTACTACGGCAAATTCCGCATTCTCCACATTAAAACCCCATTCATGATCCCGGAGGGTCGCTGGACCAAGGAAGCGATTTACTCTGAAGATGCACGACGACCCACACTTCCACCCCAGCCTTCTGGAGTGGGCGACGCAAGCGGAAAGGACAGAAATGGCTTCCTCCAACKGTGCAGGACGCCCCTTGGTGGATCCCTCGGTCCTTGACCGCCTCCGTGATGAATTAGCTGAGGACGAGGGCTACTGCACCGTTTTTGTGGGCAATTTCATCGACTATCTACCCGTCCGGATCGGCAAGCTTCGCGTGGCTCTGACCACAGGTGACCTGCCAGGAGCCGTGGACGCTGTCCTCAGCCTCAAGACCTCAAGCCAGATGGTGGGCGCAGTAAGGCTGGCCGGCCTGGCCATAGACCTTGAACACTCCATCCGCGAGCACTCGCCCCGCGAGGGGGCCTCCGTCGCGCTGCCGCAACTGGCCGCCGACTACCTCCGGCCCATCAACCTGTGCTGCCGCCAGACGCTGAACCGCTTGGCGGCTCAGCGTTCCGCGGGCGCCAACCGGTAGCCAACGCCGCGGACCGTCTGCAGCCAGCGCGGACGCTGTGGTGAGTCGCCGAGCTTCTTACGCAGATTGCCCATGTGCACCTCCACGGACCGTTCGTCTGCCTCGCTGATGTAACTCCCGACGTCGTAATCCTCGTCCCGGAGGCGACGCACCAGATCAGATTTGGTCCGGACAGTCCGTCCCGCCTCGAGCAGGGCGTAGAGCAGTTCAAACTCCGTCCGCGTCAGGTTGAGTTCCTGGCCGTCCACTGTGACGGAGCGTGACGCGTACGTGAGGTCCAGGCCGTTATGGCTGTACTGGCCGGTTCCGGGCTCGCCCGGCTGCTCCCCCGCCGCTGCATCCTCCACAATGTCAGGAACCGTGCGGGGCCTGCGCATCATGGCAGCAATTCGCGCCCGGAGTTCACGGGGGCGGAACGGCTTGGTGAGGTAGTCATCAGCCCCGGACTCAAGTCCGATCAAGGTATCCAGTTCTTCCGCCCGTGCCGTCAGCATCACGATGTAGGCGTCGGAGAATTCCCGGATCTGGCGGGAGACCTCAAACCCGTCAATATCCGGCAAGCCCAAATCCAGGGTGATGACATCAGGATTCAGCGATCTTGCCGCCAGAACTCCTTCAGTTCCGCTGGCGGCGACGCTCACGTCAAACCCAGCCTGGGTCAGAACCGCGCGGACCAACTCCCGTATATCCTGATCATCCTCGATGACCAGACCCACACGTGCTTCACTCATACAAGCCCCCTCAGCCAGCTTGACAACGTGAGAAGTATAGCCCGCTGCCGATACCCTGTTGGTATGCGTCTCACAACCCTGACACCTCTGGCTGCCCTTCATGACTGAGCCGGTGGCCTGGGCAACGGGCCGGTTGCAGTTCTTCCGCCGTCCATTCCATGAATATCGGCTGACGGCCCGGGTGGCGTTAAGCCAGCTCCCCCTGTTTATTACGACACTCCTGACGGCGTTCCTCATGTGGGCGTTCTACCCCCACACCATGGACAATCCCATGTTCCTGGCGTTCCTGGGCTCCCAACTGGCCCTCATGGCTTTGTGCTTGGTGGTGCCTTGGCACAAGCTGCCCTATACAAGCTTCCTCGCCATCCCTGTCCTGGACTTTGTCTCCATCGCGTTGGGCCGGGAGGGCGGGCAGGAAAGCCTGACGGGCATCAGCCTGTTGGCTGTTTTCCCCGTCATCTGGCTCTGCGCGTCGGGCTACTATCCGCGGCTTGCCCTCTGGGTCTCCTTCCTGGCGCCGTTGGCCATTATCTGGGTTCCGTTGGTTGTCCGTGCAGACTTGTCCGGTCCCAGCCTCGCCAAGTCGCTCCTCCTTCCCGTCATGATGCTTGGCATCGGCGTGTCTGTCAGCGTGCTGACGCTCAGCATGATGCGGCAGCAGCGGACCCTTGAGGAAAAGGACGAGCAACTCCAGGCCAGCCTCCGCGGTACCAAACAACAGGAGGCTCTCCTCAACTCCGTCCTGGAAACCGTGAACATAGGCGTCCTGGCCATCGATGCAGATGGACACGACATCCTGATGAACCGGAAACAGCGTGCCAACCACGAACTGGCCACCCCGAAGGACCTCGAGGATCCGAACGAGTCGCAGCTGCTGGTCTTCGCCGCGGACCGCAGTACCCCGGTTCCGGTGGCGGAGCGCCCCGTGCGGAGGGCCGTCCTGGGCGAGACCTTCACGGACTACCTGGTCTGGCTGGGCGCAGGGAAGGAACAACGGGCCATCACCACCAGCGCCCGTGCCATGAGGGACGCCGACGGCCAGTTCGCGGGCTCCGTCATTGTTTTCAGCGACGTAACAGACCTGGTGAACGCCCTGGCAGCCAAGGACGAGTTCGTCTCCAGCGTGTCCCATGAGTTCAGGACACCCCTGACGTCCATCCTCGGCTACGTGGAAATCCTGCTGGAGGACGAGCCCGCCGAGGACCAGCTCGAACCCCTGAACATCATCCGGCGCAATTCCGAGCGCCTGCTCACCCTGGTGTCGGACCTACTGGCCACCAGGAACGGCCAGCTGATCGTCACACCGCACGCCGTGGACGTCGCCGAGCTGGTGCGCGCCAGCGTCTCCGCGGCCAAACCCAAGGCCGATGCCGCCCGTGTTGTGCTCAAAGCCGACGCGCCGGACCGGCTGGACGCCCACGTGGACGGTCCCCGCATCTCGCAGGTGCTGGACAACCTGGTCTCGAACGCCATCAAATACTCCCCCGACGGCGGCAACGTGGTGGTTTCCCTGGCGCAGCGAGACGGCCACTTCACCTGCAGTGTCAGCGACACGGGGATGGGCATGAGCCCCGAGGACCAGGCCGAGGTGTTCGCCAAATTCTTCCGGACCAGCAGCGTGCGCCGGACCGCCATCCCCGGGGTAGGGCTGGGCCTGTCCATCAGCAAGGCCATCGTGGAGGCCCACGGCGGCACCATCCAGGTGGATAGCAAGCTGGGCGAGGGCACCACCTTCAGCTTCCGCATGCCTGTGTAGGCGAATGGCCGGGCCCGCGGGGCCCTGGGAGCGTGTCGGGACTACGCGTCCAGGGAGGTGCGGACCACTTCACCCCAGGACTGCCGCGCCAGCTCCGCCACCGCGGCAAGGATCTCGGACGGCGGCAGCGACAGATCCAACGGAAACTCCACAATGTCTATGTCGGTATTGAGGATCCGCCGCAGCTTCATCTCACCGGCACCTGCGTAGACAAGCCAGGCCGTCGGCACGCCCAGGGCGGTGCAGTGGGCCAGCATCTGATAGTGGTCGGCTGTCAGGGACGCGCCGAGATCCGCGGCGGCTTTGTACTTGGCGTTGTAGACCACCACGGGGCGCCCATGCAGCAGATGCACGGCATCCGGGCTAACCGAGAGCCTGTCAGCATCGCGGACGGCCTCGCTGAGGAGTGCGTTGTACTGCAGCCGTGTCTCCCCCGGATACACCGCCATGGCCTCGCGGAGCGCCGCGCCCACGAAGTCCTCAAACACCTGCGCCACGTCCACCACGAAGGACGCCGTCTGCTGCTTGCCCTCGCCGGCTTCGGCGGACGCGTTCCGGAGGATCAGTCCGGCCAGGCGCAGCACCGAGTGGTAGCGGACGTTCATCCTGCTCGGTGTCCACGGCGGCAGCGGAGCGCCGGCTGGAAGGCGGGTGACGGCGTCGAGCTTTCCCTTGAGCTGGCGCAAGCGGCTCAGGACCTCTGGCCGGACCCGCGGGACCTGGCCCATGCGCTCCAAGGCCGCGCGCAGGATCCGGTTCTCGGCGATGTCCTCCGTAAACTCGTCGTAGGAGACCTCCAGCGGCACCAGCATGCCCGGGCGGCGGGAAATCTGGTCCGAAATCCGGATGCGGCCCTTGACCGTGCGGAGGGACTCGTCCACGGTCAGGTAGCCCTGCAGCACCCCGCGTCCCAAAGCACGTTCCGCCAACTGGGCCAGCGATTCCGCCAGAGCACTCCACAGTTCGCGGTCCTCGACAGCGGACACAGAATCGGCCCGGAATCCCTGGTTGCCGGCGTAACTGAGGAGGAAAAGCAGCCGGCTCAGGCCCAGCCGGTCCTTGGGCCTGACATCAAGCTGCATGGTGGCCGTCCGGACGGACCCCACCTTGCCCACCGGTTCGATCCGGTAGAGGCCCATGCCCATTGGCGACGCCTTGGCCAGCCCGCTCGAGTTCAGGAACGCGGCACTGACGGCGTCGAGACGCTCCACAACGCCGCCGGACAGCTCGTCCAGGACCAAGTGCTTGCTCCCCTTCACGGGGCCGCCGTGCGCCGGGGCCTGGACGGGCTTAGCCGGCAGTGGTTTGGCCGGTAGCCGCTTGGCCGGCACCGACTCAGCCGGCAGCCCCTTAGCTGGCCGCAAGGCGTCCCAGCAGCGGCTCCAGCCCGAACCGCTCCTCCAGCTGCGCCCGGGTCAGCTGGCCGTGGTAATGCTCTTCCAGCAGCGGCATCAGCTCGTACTTCCAGATCCGGCGTAGCCCGGCAGGCGTCTGCGCTGCCGGCTTCATGAAATACGACGGGCCGATCATCAGGTCCCGGTCCCACTCGTCAATGGCCGCGTTCAGCGCATCGAGCAGGAGCGCCGGTGTGGTGTCTAGCTGCCGCGCCTGCAGGAAGCGCAGCAGCGAGCCCTTGACCGGTTCTGTCTGCGGGTGCAGCTCGATGAACGCGAACCGGCGGCGGATGGCGGCATCCATCATGGCGATGGACCGGTCTGCGGTGTTCATGGTGCCGATGATGTAGAGGTTGTCCGGCAGCGTAAACGGCTCGTTGGGGCTGTACTGCAGGTAGATCCTGTCGTCGCGATACTCCAGCAGGAAGTACAGCTCGCCAAAGACCTTGGCCAGGTTGGCGCGGTTCATCTCGTCGATGATCAGGAAGTAGGGCTTCTTTTCGTTTCCGGGCTTGGCCGCTTCCTCTGCCAACCGGCGCAGCGGGCCTGCCACGAGCTTGAAGGACACCTGCCCCTCGTCCGTTTTGTCCGGCCGGTAGCCTTCGAAGAAGTCCTCATACGCGTATGACGGATGGAACTGCACCAGCTTCACCCGTTCATCCGTGCTGTCCTGCGCGAGCTCCGCGGCGAGGTGCTTGGCCAAATACGTCTTGCCGGTTCCCGGCGGACCATAGAGAACCAACTGGCGGTTCTCCTCGAGCAGTTCCGCAATCTCCTGCAGCGGCTCGAGGTCCATGTGGAGCGAATCCGCGAAGGCGCGGTCCAGCGGGCGAAAGCCCTGCGGCACGGGGACGACTTCGACGGCGGCTGTTGCGGGGTCGTCGTCGTCCGGTTCGGCCTCGCCGGGGACGAGCGCCTGCAGCGCCTGCACCACCTTGGTGACGTCCACGATGATCCCGGCAGTGGCCAGCTGTCGCTGGACGTGACGGGGAAGTTCGCCCGTGGTGTGCCCTTCGTCGTCGAGCCAGCGGACCTTGCGCCGCATCTGGCGGTTGTCCTCATTGTGCTCAGGTTCACCCAGCACCACCCCGAGCCGCACCTTGCCCGAGTTCTGGTACAGGACAAGGTCGCCAGGTTTCATGACCGTCAGGAACGCGAAGACGGCGGTCTTGATGTCCTCCCGCTCCACGTAGCCCAGATGCTTGTAGTCCTCATCCACCGCGTGCTGCACCAGCCCGGCAGTCACCCCGGGGTCGAGGTGGCGGAGGTGTTCGACGTCGAGCGTCACCTTTTCCTCCTCGTGCCAGGAGGCGAGGAGCTCGGCGTTGTCGCTGTGGGTTCGCAACAGCCACGCGCGGCGGCCGGGGTCCCCGACCTTGCGCCACTGGCTCACCAGTTGGCGGGCGTACCAGTCGATGCGCTGCCCGGCCTGTTCGTCCAGGTGGAGGCGGATGCGGTGGATGTCGGCGGTAATGTCCTCGTCCGAGTCGCCGTTGGCGCCGCCCACCAAGGAAGCGAACGCATCACGGATTTCGCGGCGTTCGACGTCCGCCACCACCGGTTCAAAATAGCTGGGCCATGCCAGGTACTCGATGCTGCGACGGATGGCAGGCTGGTCCTCGGGGGCGCCGGCAGCCAGCTCGTGGAACTTCAGCGGTTCCTTCAGCGCCTTGTTGATGGCCGCCGGAACCTGCTGGTCCACGTGCTGCACGAACCGGCAGAGCCACTTCAGGTGGTCCCAGATGGTCCAGTTGAACTCGGCGGTGCGGTCCCTGATCACGCCGTGGTCCGTCATGCCCTTGTACAGTTCCTCGGGCAGCTCCAGCGCAGGCTCCAGCCAGGACGCGGCTTCCGCCACGCGGGCGCGCTTGACCTTGAGCGACTTCACCTCGTGGGCCAGCGGCAGCGACTGCAGGAAGAGCAGTTCCACTGCGAGCTGTTTCGCCTCGCGGGAGGCTCCTTCGAGGTTCTGCCGAAGGTTCGTCATCATGGGCGCCTTGGCGTCCGCCACGCCACGCTCCAGCCGCTCCAGCAGCTCGGCAGCGGCGTCGGCCGTCCACGTGAGGGTCTTGCCGTCCAGGGCCGACGGCTTGCCCTGCAGGCCCGGGCCGAGTACAAACCACGCAGCCTCCTCGATCTCCTTGGAGACGCCGAGGGCGCGGTGCATTGCAGTCTTGGGAGGCGGGGTCATATGTTCAAATTTACAGGCTCAAGCTGAGTGGCTGCTCCTAGGCCGCTGCCCTCGCGGATCTTGCCGGGGCGTCCTATGTATGTGCACCGGGCCGCTTGCGCCCAAGAATGAAGTATCCCAACGGACCGATGAAATTGATGAGGGCCGCCGCCCGCCAGGCCGCCTTCGGCCCGTTGATTTGGGCTGCCGGGCGCTTGCTGATATCCCGCTGGGCAGCCAGCATCAGCGCCACCTGCACTATCCCCACGGCCACGAATCCTGCCCGTGCCGCCGGTGACATCTCTTTCCAGGTCTTTTTGGCCTTCTTTGCCATGGTCAACGCTCCTTTGTGGGTATACCCAGTTTCGGGTGTGCACGGCGCCCGTGCAACGGGTACCGGGTTGTAAGTGCGGGTTTGCAGGTGCACAACTTGACAGTGCACAGCGTGCCCGCGGCTCAGAAAGTGAACGGCGCCATCCGTTCTTTCTGCTCGGGTGTCAGACGCAGGACGCGCCCGGAGGCCTCGTCCACAAACGCGAGGTGGCTGCTGCCCCGGACGCAGTCTTCACGGGTCACGGGGTCCTGCACCAGGTAGTGGATGTCGAAGCTGGCGCCCTTCACGGCCCCGATCCACACCTGGACCACGGCCGGGACATTGCGGTATTCGAGGGTCTTGACGTAGCGGATCTTGTGGTCCACCACGAGCGCCAGCGTTCCCTCGGGGACCTCGTTGAAGAGTCCGACTTCGGGCTCGATGCCGGGCATGCCGGTACCCCGCGGCGGCCCGAACGCGGCAATCCGGGCCTCCTCCAGCATCCGCACAATCTGGACGTTGTTGATGTGACCGTAGGCGTCCATGTCACCCCAGCGCATCGGCACCAAAACCTCGATGCGCCGGGGTCCGGCGTTAGTCTGCGCGCTCAGCTGTGTACCGCCGTCGAGTCGTCCACTACCGTTTCCTCAACGTTGGAGCCCGCGAACTGCGACATGTACAGGCGGTAGTACGCGCCCTCGGCTGCCAGCAGGGCCTTGTGGTTGCCCTGCTCCACGATCTTGCCGTTCTCCATTACCAGGATGGTGTCGGCATCGCGGATGGTGGACAGACGGTGGGCGATCACAAAGCTGGTACGGTCCGTCCGGAGCGCGGCCATGGCCTTCTGGACCAGCAGTTCGGTACGCGTGTCCACGGAGCTGGTGGCCTCATCGAGGATGAGCAGCGACGGGTTGGCCACAAATGCGCGGGCGATGGTGATCAGCTGCTTCTCACCGGCGCTGACGTTATTGCCCTCCTCATCGATCACGGTGTCGTAGCCATCGGGCAGGGCACGGACAAAGCGGTCCACGAAGGTTGCCTTCGCCGCCGCCATGACCTGCTCCTCGGTGGCGTCCAGGTTGCCGTAACGGATGTTGTCGTAGATGGAACCGCCGAAGAGCCAGGCATCCTGGAGCACCATGCCCACTTTGGACCGCAGCTCGGAGCGGCTCAGCTTGGTGACATCCACGCCGTCCAGGGTGATGGACCCGGAGTTGAGCTCATAGAAGCGCATCACGAGGTTGACCAGGGTGGTCTTGCCCGCGCCGGTGGGGCCGACGATTGCCACGGTGTGCCCGGGCTCGGCCGTGAAGGACAGGTCTTCGATCAGGGGTTTGTCCGGCGTGTAGCTGAACGTGACGTCCTGGAACTCCACGTGCCCGTCGGTTTTGGCCGGCAAGTGGTCCGTAGCGGTCTCGGCGTCCTGTTCGTCGGCGTCGAGGAATTCGAAGACCCGCTCGGAGGAGGCCACACCGGACTGCAGCATGTTGGCCATTCCGGCCATCTGCCCCAGCGGCTGGGTGAACTCGCGCGAGTACTGGATGAAAGCCGTGGCGTCACCCAGCGACATCGAGCCCGAAGCTACCCGCAAGCCACCCACCACAGCGATACCCACATAGCTGAGGTAGGAGACGAACTGCATGACCGGGAAGATGATGCCGGAGACAAACTGGGCCCCGAAGCTGGCCTTGTACAGGGCCTCGTTCCGCTCTTCGAAGCGCTCCAGCATGTCGGCGTCACGGCCAAAGACCCGCACCAGATCGTGCCCGGAGAAGGACTCCTCGATCTGGCCGTTCAGCTCACCGGTGTTCTTCCACTGGGCGGCAAACAGCTTCTGGCTGCGCGAGCCGATCAGTCCGGCCGCAACACCCGAAAGCGGCAGGGCGATCAGCGCGATCAGGGCCAGCTGCCAGGAGACGATGAACATCATGATCACAATGCCGATGACCGTCAGCAGGGAACTGATCAGCTGAGCGAAGGCCTGCTGCAGCGCCTGCTGGACGTTGTCGACGTCGTTCGTCACCCGGGAGAGGACGTCGCCGCGCTGGCGCGTGTCGAAGTAGTTCAGCGGGAGCCGGTTCAGCTTCTTTTCGGTGTCGTCACGGAGCCGGCGGATCACCTTCATCACGATGCGGTTCAGCACGTAGCCCTGCAGCCACAGGAAGATATTGGCCACGAAGTACATCAGCAGCACAATGGCGATCAGGACGGACAGTTTCTGGAAGTTGATCCCGGTGCCGGGAACGAGCTCCATCTTCGCGATCATGTCCGCGAAGTTCTCCTGGCCCTGCTGGCGCAGCCCTTCAACGAACTGGTCCTTGCTCGCGCCTGCGGGCAGTTGTTTGCCCACCACGCCGCCGAAGATCACGTCCATGGCCTGGCCCAGGATCTTGGGCGCGATAACGTTCAGGACCACCGAGACCACCACCAGGGCCACCACACCGTAGATGCCCACGGCCTCAGGCTTCAGGAGCCCCATCAGCCGCTTCGCCGAGGGCCAGAAGTGTTCGGCCTTTTTGGCAGGCATGCCGCCGAACATGTCGCCGTCGGCCTCGGAAGGCTTGAATTCCTCCTCGAAGAATTCGTCCTCCAGGAGGTCCTCCGGCGTTGTCGCGGGTTCCGTCTTTTCGAGGTTCAGGCCGGTGTGGTCCTTCTTGGCGGCGCTCATGCCATTTCCTCCACGCTCAGCTGGGATTCAACAATTTCCTGGTAGGTGGGCGAGGTTTCCAGGAGTTCCTCATGCGTTCCGCGGTCAACGATCCTGCCGTTGTCCAGAACCAGGATCTGGTCGGCCTCGGTGATGGTGGAGATGCGCTGGGCCACAATGATCACGGTGGCATCGGCGGTGGTCGGTTTCAGCGCGGCACGGAGCCTGGCATCCGTGGCCACGTCCAAGGCCGAGAAGGAATCGTCAAAGAGGAACACCTTGGGCTTGGTGACCAAGGCGCGGGCAATACACAGCCGCTGCCGCTGGCCGCCGGAGACGTTGGTGCCGCCCTGCGCGATGCGGGAGTTCAGGCCGTTCTTCTTCTCTCGGACAAAGTCCTCGCCTTGGGCGATGTGCAGTGCATCCCACAGTTCCTGGTCCGTGGCTTCGGTCTTGCCGAAGCGCAGGTTGTGTTCGATGGTGCCGGAGAAAAGGTAGGGCCGCTGCGGGACCAGGGCAACGCGCTTGGTGATCTCGGCGCGGTCCAGGTTACTGACGGAGACGCCGTCCAGCAGGACTTCGCCCTCGGCAATGTCGTAAAGGCGTGGCAGCAGGGACAGCAGGGAACTCTTGCCTGCACCGGTGGAACCGATGATGGCCACGGTCTCCCCCGGCTTCGCCGTGAAGCTGATGTTGCTCAGCACCGGCGACTCGGCACCGGGGTAGGCAAAGGTGACGTTCCGGTACTCCACTACGCCGGCGAGGGCGGCGGGCGTTTCGGGACGTTCGGGATCATGGATGGAGGGTTCGACGTCGAGCACTTCACCAATGCGGTCCGCGCAGACTGAGGCGCGCGGGATCATCATGGCCATAAACGTGCCCATCATGACGGCCATCAGGATTTGCAGCAGGTACTGCAGGAAGGCCGTCAGGGAGCCCACCTGCATGTCGCCGGAATCCACACGCTGGCCGCCGAACCACAGCACTGCGGCAGTGGAAAGGTGCAGGATCATCCCGATGGCCGGGAACATCAGGACAAACAGGGCCCCGATCTTCAGGGAAACGTCGGTGAGGTCCTTGTTGGCTACTCCAAATCGGCCGGTCTCGTAGGGTTCGCGGACAAAGGCGCGGACCACCCTGATGCCGATGATCTGCTCACGCAGCACGGCGTTGATGCGGTCGATCTTCTTCTGCATTGCGCGGAAGAGGGGCATCAGCCGGACCACCAGGTAGCCCACCACCACAATCAGCACAGGCACCGACACCCAGACCAGCCAGGACAGGCTGAGGTCCTCGCGGAGCGCCATGATGATGCCGCCGATGCACATGATGGGGGTAGCCACCATGAAGTTCAGGCCCATCAGCACCAGCATCTGAACCTGCTGGACATCGTTCGTGCCGCGGGTGATGAGGGTGGGGGCGCCGAACGTGTTCACATCCTTCGCGGAGAAGCTGGTGACCTTGCGGAACACTCCGCGGCGGAGGTCGCGCCCCACAGCCATGGCCGTCTTGGAGCCGAAGTAGACCCCGGCGATGGCCGTGCCCACCTGGACCAGTGCCACCACGAGCATCACGGCTCCGGTCCGCCAGATGAAGTCGGTGTCGCCGCGGGAAACGCCTTCATCGATGATCTGGGCGTTGAGGCTGGGCAGGTAGAGCGCTGCGATGGTGGACGCCAGCTGGAAAAAAATCACGGCCACGATGTATGGCGTATACGGCTTGGAATAGCGCCGTATCAGGGTCAGGAGCATGCCCACGGGTCCTTAAGGGAGAGAGCGCGAAATGGTGAGATAAGTAGTAGCAGCAGAGGCTGACATTCTTAGCCTACCTACTCTACGAAATCAGTTGGCCGGGCGAAATACGCCCGGGCAAAATCATCCTCAGGAGGTACGCCGAAGGCGGTCAGTTCACCGCGGGTCAGTGCCCTGCGTTGGTGAGTTCCGGCGTCGCGCGTTCAGCATCTGCCGTCGTCTGGGTGCCCGGCTTGGCGACCGGCTGGATGTCCACGGTGCGCCGCAGCGGGCGTTCCTTGATGAACAGGACCGCGATGAGTGCCACCACAGCCACCGCTGCGGAGATCAGGAAAACCTCGGCAGTGGCGTCGCCGTAAGCGGCGCGCATGATCTCACGGACGGGTGCGGGCATGTCCACAAGGTCCAAGGAGGCGCCGGCCGAACCGCCAGTCACGGGGATGCCTGCCGCGGCCAGGCCCTGCGTGGCGAGTTGGGTGACCCGGTTGCTCAGCACGGCACCAAGCACGGCGACGCCGATCGCCCCGCCCACTGAGCGGAAGAACGCCACGGACGCGCTGGCCGTGCCGATGTCCGAAGCGCGGACGGTATTCTGGACGGCCAGCACGAGGTTCTGCATCAGCATGCCCAGGCCAACGCCAAGGATGGCCGTGAAGATCCCGGCCTGCCAGAGCTCGGTGGTGTGGTCCATGGTGCCGGCGAGGCCCAGGCCGCCGATCAGCAGGATGGAACCGCCGATCAGGTAGCCCTTCCATTTGCCGGTGCGGCTGATCAGCAGGCCGGAGACAACCGAGCCCGTCAGGTTGCCGGCGATCATGGGAAGAGTCAGGAGCCCGGCCTCCGTGGGGGTGGCGCCGCGGGCTACCTGGAAGTACTGGCCCAGGAAGGTGGTGGAGCCGAACATCGCGATGCCCACTGCCACGGAGGCGAGGATGGCCAGGGCTGTGGTGCGTTCGGAGATGATCTTCAGCGGAATGATGGGCTGCTCCACCTTGGATTCAACGAGCACCAGCAGGGCGAGCAGCACCACGCCGCCGCCCACCATGGCGGCCGACTGCCAGGAAACCCAGTCGTAGTAGGCGGGGTTGCCGGCGAAGGAAACCCAGATCAGGAGCAGGCTGACACCCGAGGTCAGCAGGATGGAGCCGAGCCAGTCGATCTTGGCGGGGCGCCTGACATGCTGGATCTTCAGGGTGACCTGAAGGAGGATGAGGGCGACGACGGCGAGCGGCACGCAGACGAAGAAGGTCCAGCGCCAGCCCAGCGGGCTGTCCACGATGAATCCGCCGAGCAGGGGGCCACCGGCAGTTCCGACTGCCATCACACCGCCCATGTAGCCGGAGTATTTGCCGCGGTCACGGGGCGGGATCATGGTGCCGATGATGGCCTGGGCCAGGGCGGTGAGCCCGCCCATGGCAGCGCCCTGGATAACGCGTGCTGTGAGCAGCAGCGGGATGGTCTCGGAGAGTCCGGCCATCACCGAACCGGCCACGAAGATGACGATGCTGAGCTGGACCAGGACCTTCTTGTTGAAGAGGTCGGCCAGCTTGCCCCAGATGGGGGTGGTGACGGCGTTTGCCAGGAGCGCGGCCGTGATCACCCAGGCGAAGTCGGTCTGGGTGCCGTGGAGGTCGGACATGATGGTGGGAAGTGCGTTCGCCACGATGGTGCTGCTGAGGATGGCGGTGAAAAATGCTGCAAGGAGCCCGGTGAGGGCTTCCATGATCTGGCGGTGGGTCATCGCCAAGGGCGGTGCGGCGGGTGGTTGGCTCGACATATCAGTCTTTCTGGAGGGTCGGGGTGGTGATGGGTCCGGCCGCCGTTGCCCGGGCTGATTGTTTGAGGGATTCGGAGAGTTTTGTCAGGATCCGCGCCGTGTTCTCGGCGTCGTCCTGGCTCCAGTCACTGAGGTAGCCCTGCAGGGTGGCCGTGCGGTGCTCCTCGATGCGCCGGAGCTTCTCCACACCGGCCGGTGACAAGGCAACCAGTTGGGCGCGCCCATCGGCCGGATCCGGCCGACGGACAACATAGCCCTGCTCCTCGAGGTCCGCGATATGCCGGCTGAGGACAGGAGCCGATACGCCGAGGCGCTCAGCGAGGTGCGTGGCGCGGGACTCCCCCTCCCCCACATACCGGAGGACGCCCTGCAGCGCGACACCGGTGTCCTGCCCGCTGAAGCTCGCCGCAGCCACGCACCGAACCACTCGTTGAAGGTCGAAAATGCGGTAGACCAGGTCCGCTGCGGTGTCCGGCGCGACTGCCATGGTGAATACTCCTCAGTTGTTTGCCTCAAGCAACTATATATCTAAATAGTTGCTTTGGGAAACTAACGAGCAAACGCGCGGGGTGGGGTGGTGTGGCGGCGCTAGACGTCCAGGTGGGTGGGAGCGAACATTTTGAGGAGCGTTTCGACGACGACGACGTTCGGCCCGTGTGCCGCGAAGCCCGCCTTGAGCGCGTCCCCCACGTCCTCCGGGGCCACGCGCGTTGCCGGTACACCGAACGCCTCGGCGAGCTTGACGAAGTCCGGGCGGGCCAGCTCGGTGGCGGTTGCCTTGCCGAAGGCACCCACCATGTATTCACGCAGGATGCCGTAGCCGCCGTCGTCCACAATGAGCCAGGTGACGGGGACGTTGTGCTGCTTTGCGGTGGCGAGTTCGGAGATGGAGTACATGGATGATCCGTCCCCGGAGACGGCGAGGACCCGGCCGGGCCGGCCCGCTGTTTCCAGGCCCACAGCGCCGCCGATGGCTGCCGGGAAGCCATATCCGAGGCCGCCGGCGCCCTGGGCGGAGTGGAACTGGCCCTCCCGTGCGTCCCAGCAGCTCCAGCCCCAATAGGCAGCGATGGTCATGTCCCAGAAGGTCTGCATGCCCGCCGGCACTGCCTCGCGGATATCGGCCATGAACTTCAGTTCCTTGGCCAGGTCCTGTGACTCCAGCCGGGCGCGCACCTTGGCGAGGGACTCCTTGACCAACGCTTCGGGGGTGGCGCCGCGCCAGTTGGGCCGCCCTACCTGGCCGGTTCCAGCACGCACCCCCACCAGGGCTTCCTCGAGGGCGGCGAGCGCCTGGCCGGCGTCGGCACGGATGCCCAGGCCCGGGCGGTTGGATTCGAGCACCCGCGGTTCGGCGTCGATCTGGATGATCCGGCCGCGGGGCTCGAAGGTGAAGTAGTTGGACGTGACCTCGCCCAGGGACGAGCCGATCACAATCAGGACGTCGGCATCCTCCAGGACGTCGGTCATGTACCGGTCCTCGATCCAGGACTGCAGCGAGAGCTCGTGGTTCCAGGGGAACGCGCCGTTGCCGCCCGGGGTGCAGATCACCGGTGCGCGCAGCTTTTCCGCGATCGACAGCAGGGATTTCTCGGCCCGGCCCCGCCGCGTACCCCCGCCGGCGATGATGGCCGGACGTTCCGCCGTCGACAACCACCTCACCGCCTCCCGGATCAGCTCCACGCGCGGCGGGTTGTCCGCGGCCTCGGCCAGCGCGTCCTCCACCGGGGGGACCATGATGGGATCCAGCAGGACGTTCTGCGGGATCTCCAGCCACACCGGACCCTGCGGCGAGGAGATCGCCTCGGTCCAGGCGTCCTGGATGGCCGACGGGATGCCGGACGCGTGCTGGATCAGGCGCTGGCTCTTGGTGACATTCGCGGCCGAGGCCTTCTGGTCATCGAGCTGGTGGAGCATGCCCCTGCGGCGGGCGCCGAGCCCGTCGAGGGGGATCTGGCTCGCCACCACCACCATGGGCACACCGGTAGCGTAAGCCTCCTGCAGCCCGGCAAGGGAGGTCAGCGCGCCCGGTCCGGTGGACAGGAACAGCACACCCACTTCCCCAGTGGCGCGCGCATAGCCGTCGGCCGCGAAGGCGCTGTTGTTCTCCACCCGGGAGGACACAAAATGCAGGTTGCCGCGCCCCATGGCGTCGAACAGGCCCAGCGCGTGCTGGCCCGGGATGCCAAAGACCGTCTTGGCGCCGAGCGCTTCGAGGGTCTCGACGACGAGGTCCCCGCCGTTGCGCTGGCCGGCGCCGGTCCCGTCGCCTGAGGCTGCGCCGGCGTCGAATTCACTCATTCTGATGACTCCTTCGAGGCGGCCGCGAAACCGGCAGGCTGGCGTGCTTCCCGGCCGAGGGCCTGGGCGGCGTAACCATTGGCGGCGCCGAAACGGTCGCCTTCCACCGCATTGTCCGCCATGAGGGTGACCAGTTCATAGGCCACGTGGCTCGCTGCCACCCCCGTTATTTCGGCATGGTCATAGGCCGGTGCCACTTCGACGACGTCGGCGCCCACGAGTTTCAGGCCGCGGAGCCCGCGGATGATTTCCAGGAGCTCACGGCTGGTGATGCCGCCGGCTTCAGGCGTGCCGGTGCCGGGCGCGTGCGCGGGATCCAGGACGTCGATGTCCACGGAGATGTACAGCGGGCGGTTGCCGATCCGGTCGCGGACCTTGGCCACAGTCTCCAGGACGCCCTGGTAGTAGACGTCGGCAGAGGTGACGATGCCGAACCCAAAGCGGTGGTCGTCGTCGAGATCCTTCTTGCCGTAGAGCGGACCGCGCGTGCCGATATGGCTGATCGCGTCGGTGTCCAGGAGGCCTTCTTCAACGGCCCGGCGGAACGGAGTGCCGTGCGTGTATTCTGCGCCGAAGTACGTGTCCCAGGTATCCAGGTGTGCATCGAAGTGCAGCAACGCGATGGGGCCGCCCGCACGTTCCGCTGCTGCGCGGAGCAGCGGCAGGGCGATGGTGTGGTCCCCGCCGAGAGTCATCAGTTTGCTGCCGGCAGCCGTCAGGTCCAGCGCGTTCTGCTGGATGGTCTCGATGGCTTCGTTGATGTTGAACGGGTTGACCGCCATGTCGCCGGCGTCGGCCACCTGGACGTCTTCGAAGGGGCTGACGTCCCAGGCGGGGTTGTAGGGACGCAGCAGCCGGCTGGCCTCCCGGATGTGGTTTGCCCCGAACCGTGTGCCGGGCCGGTACGAAACGCCCGAATCGAAGGGCACACCCACCACCGTGACGTCGGCCTGGGCCACCTGGTCCAGGCGCGGCAGCCGGGCGTAGGTGGCGGCACCGGCGTATCGCGGGACGCGGGCCGAATCGATCGGACCGAGGTTCCCATTGGCTTCGATGCGCAGCTCTTTCACGGCGGGCCTCTCCTTCAAGGATTGATCTGTGACAGCCATCATAGACCCGGGTTGCCCCCTGCGCATCAAATGTTTACAAGAGCAGTGCTTATCGGCTGGCTGCAGGGACCAGGACCCAAAGGACCTCCACCGGTTCGTCAGTCGGATTGACCCAGGTGTGGGGTTCGCGCCCGGGGAAGGTCACGGTATCGCCGGTGGTGAGCTCGAATTCCTCGTTCGTCATGATCAGGCGGATGTGCCCCTTGATCACGTGGAGCACATCGACATCGCAGTCCACTGCATAAAGTTCAGCTTCGCCCCGGCCGCGCGGCTCAATGACTGCCTGGATGATTTGGATGCGCCGCTCGGACCGGGCAGTCAGCAGCCGCTCCACGATGCCTTCGCCACCCAGAGAGATCCGGGGACCTTCATTCCGCTTGGTCAGGTGCGTTTCGGGGGCAGCGAACAGGTCGCCGATAGAGATGGAAAGGACCTGGCACAAGGTCACCAGCGAGGCCACAGAGGGAGAGGTAAGGTCCCGCTCCACGCGGCTGAGAAAACCTTTGGTCAGCCCGGTGGCGTCCGCAACCTGTTCGATGGTCAGCCGCTGCGACTGCCTGGCAGCACGGATTCTGGAACCGATGGCCACCGGAACGTTGCTTGGCTCTACGGGCAGTGCCTTCATGTGCGGACCTTTCGTGGCCGGCGGTCCGGCCCCATCTCTGGAGCAATCCTAGTAGTCAACCGCCGGCATGACGCGGATGGCACCGGGTCCGGGAACGAGCCTTCACCAAACAAGCGTTCAACAACAGGAGGCGCACGACGGCGGCACTTTCGGTTCCGTATCAACGAAACCGGAAGTGCCGCCGTCGTCCGTTCTATTCAGTTCCGCGGAATTCGTCATCATCCAGGGGGACCACGCGCTCCTCGGCGTCCAGTTCCACCGGGGGCGACGGGACCACCGCATGTTCGGAGTCCAGGAGTTCGTCTCCGGCGTCCCACTCGTCCTCGCTGATGGGGACATCCTCGGCGTAGTCGTATGCGGGATCCGCTTCAACTGCCTCAAGGTGCGGCATGTCCGGTTGGGGTCCGGCGGTGTTCATGGTTCAACCTCCGTTTGTTCGCCTGACGTGCTCATTTTGGTGGGCGCCAATGGGCTCCCCACCTTCATCAGAGCACCGCCGGCCAGCCCGGTCAAGGGCCTTTGGCAGCACCCCGGGAGCAGCTCCTGAAGAGCTCAATTTTAAGGGAAACCTAAACTCATCAGTGAGGTCAGCCAGCCGAAAATCAGCGGAATTACGCGGTAAGCTGGCTCTGCAATGGGGCCGAACCATGCCCGATCCAGCACAGGAGCCCCGTGTCTCACCACGCCAATTCAAGCCAAGCCCGGCCGTCCACCGTAACGTCCCCGGAAACCAGCACGCCCACCCCGGCCGATCTCCGCCGGTGGCGCCAGTACCTGGCGGACGAACGCGCAGAGGCCGCCGTATACCGCGATCTCGCACAGAACCGCGAGGGTGAAGAGCGCGACATCCTGCTGGCCCTGGCCGAAGCTGAAGGCCGGCACGAGGCACACTGGCTCCAGCTCCTCGGTGAGCATGCACACAGGTCCCGGCCGGCGTCCCTCCGCAGTCAGCTCCTGGGCTTTTTGGCCCGCCATTTCGGCTCCGTCTTCGTCCTGGCCCTGGCCCAGCGCGCCGAGGGCCGCTCCCCCTACGCCAATGATCCCAACGCCACTGCCGCCATGGCCGCCGACGAACAGATCCACGAGGAAGTGGTCCGCGGCCTGGCCACCCGGGGCCGCAACCGCCTCGCCGGGACCTTCCGGGCGGCCGTCTTCGGCGCCAACGATGGACTGGTCAGCAACCTCTCACTCGTGGTGGGCATGGCCGCCTCCGGCGTAGCCAGCAGCGTGGTGCTCCTCAGCGGCGTAGCAGGACTCCTGGCCGGCGCCATGTCCATGGCAGCGGGAGAATTCGTTTCCGTGCGCTCCCAGCGGGAGCTGCTGGCAGCCACCCGGCCCACCCAGATCACCCTCGCCGCGGCCCCGAAGCTGGACCTCGAGCACAACGAGCTCCTGCTCGTCTATTTGGCGCGTGGCATGTCCCGCGAAGCAGCCGAGCACCGCGTGGCCGAACGCACCGGCCTGCTCAGCTGCGACTGCGACCCCAGCCTGTCGCTCCAGCCCGAACTGCCCGAGTCGCCGGACGAACACGAAGCGGTGGGAACCGCGTGGGGTGCCGCACTGTCCAGCTTCTGCTTCTTCGCCTCCGGTGCAGTGATCCCCATCCTGCCGTTCCTGTTCGGCCTGACCGGCGTGGTGGCACTGGCAGTGGCCGGCGTGCTCGTGGGGCTGGCACTGCTGGTGACCGGCGGGATTGTTGGCCTGCTGTCCGGAACCTCACCACTGAGCCGCGGCCTGCGCCAGCTTGGCATTGGGTTCGGGGCCGCCGCCGTGACCTACGTGCTGGGACTCGCCTTCGGGACCGTAGTGGGCTAACTGCCCAGCACCGCGATCGCGTCAGCCACACTGTCCACAAGGAAAATCCGGTCCGCCATGGGCCGGCCTTTGGCCAGTTTGTGCAGCATCGGCCATGCGGGCAATTCCTGCTCCCAGTGGCGCCTGCCAACCAGCACCATGGGCGTGACCGCTTCCCGGGAACTGTAGTAATTTTCGCAGGCGTCCTGGAAGATTTCCTGAACCGTACCCGCCGCTCCCGGCAGGAAGATGATTCCGCCGTCGCAGACTTCCAACAGGATCGCCTCGCGGATTGCGTTGGCGAAGTACTTGGCGATATGCGTGGCGAAGTAGTTGGGCGGCTCATGCCCGTAAAACCAGGTGGGGATGCCCAGCGAGGGAGTTCCGTTCGGATAACGTTCGAGGACGGCGGCTGCCTCGCGTGCCCACGCGGACACCGAGGGCCGGAAACCGGGGACGGTTCCAAGCCCGGCGAGCACGTCCTGGAACTCCCCCTGCGGAATCCGGCTGAGGTAGGCGCCCAGGTTGGCGGCCTCCATGGCGCCCGGACCGCCGCCCGTAGCCACCAGTCGGCCGGTCTGCGCGAGCAGCCTCCCCAACTCAGCGGCCTGTGCGAATTCCAGGGTGCCACGGCGGGCTTCATGCCCGCCCATCACCCCCACGGTGGTCTGGCCGGCGCGGCGGGCTGACCTCATGAACTCGTCCAGCGCGTCGCCGATGGCGTGGTCATGCAGCGCTGAGGCCAGGGTGGCGTCCAGCCGGTGCCGCTGCCCGGGACGGATGCTCCAGTGATACACGAGGGCGTCAGGCAGTTTCTCGTACGGCGCGTGTTCCAGCCCGGCGTAAAGTTCCTGGGGCGTGTACAGTCCTGCCCTGTACGGATCGAACGGCACACCCCCAAGCTTGGGAAAGATCAGGGCACCGCGGCGCCGGAGTCCTTCTTCCACGTCCTGATCGAAGGTGCAGCCGAGGAAGATTGCGCCTTCCACGTCCAACCTTCCCAGCACTGCCGTCCGGCCACGCAGGTCCAGGGACTGGGCGTGCCAGCCGCGCATTGTCACGGCGCCGGCCGCGACCAGGCGGTCGAAGCTCTCAAGGCTTTCGACTTCGATGGTCCGCGGGCTGGGGACCAAGCCGCCTGCAGGGTTCATGCCGGCGGCCCTAGCGTGTCAGTCCGGCGGCGCCCGTCACATGCTGCTCCAACCTGAGCAGGGTCTTCTCGATGCTGGCCGGGTGGCGGCGCAGGTAGCCTGCCAGCCGGAGGAAGAACTTGCCCCGGACTGCCCGGGCATCCCACTGTTCGGTGACACGCGTCCCGGCGGTGCCGTCGGCGTCGGTGGCGGGTTCGAGGATGTAGCGCCAGACGTGGCCGTAGAAGTGGCGCCAGGCGATGCGCCTCCCCTCCTCGAACTCGCAGACGGTGTTCAGGATCTTGTAGTCCACGCGCATGTTCATTTCCATGCCGAACCGTGCCCCCAGGACCAGCCGCTCTGGTCCGCGCGGCTGGGCACCCTTCACGGTGCCGGAGCCGTCGATCACGCTATGCAGCGCCGGAGTGGCCAGCACCTCGAAGATTTCGTCGGGGGCTGCGGGGATGAATCGTTCGCGGGACACCAGGTATCGGTTATTCATTCCCCCAGCCTAGGGCCATGGTTGGCCGGGTCCCGGCTCCTTGGCGAGAGGCTGCTAGCCGTTGAAGTCGGCGGGGTGCGGACCTGTGCGGCCGTCCCGCTCCAGGCTGTCGATCACGGCCAGTTCGTCTGCGGTGAGGTCGAAGCCGAAGACGTCCAGGTTCTCCCGGATGCGCGCCGGGGTCACCGACTTGGGGATGATGATCCGCTCCTGCTGCAGGTGCCAGCGCAGAACGGCCTGGGCGGGACTCACACCGTGCTTGGCGGCAATGTCCGCAACGGCAGGATGCACCAGCACGGCGCCCTGGGCGAGCGGGCTCCATGCCTCCGTATCAATCCCGTGGGCCGCGTTGAAGGCGGCCACGTCCCGCTGCTGGAGGGCCGGATGCAGCTCGATCTGGTTGACTGCCGGTACCGTGCCGCCCAGGTCAATGACCTTCTGCAGGTGCGCGGGGAGGAAGTTGGACACCCCGATGGCCCGGACTTTGCCGTCGGCAAGCAGCCGCTCCATCGCCCGCCAGGCCTCCAGGTACCGATCGGTGGCCGGGGCGGGCCAGTGGATCAGATAGAGGTCCAGGTAGTCCAGTCCCAGCTTGTCCAGGCTGGCCTCGAAAGCGGCCAGCGCGGCGTCGTAGCCGAGGTCGGCCACCCACAGTTTGGACGTGATGAACAGTTCTGCGCGGTCGATGCCCGATTCTGCGATGGCGCGTCCGGTGCCCGCTTCGTTGCCGTAGATCGCGGCGGTATCGATGCTCCGGTAGCCGGCAGCCAGGGCGAGGCTGACCGCGGCGGTGGTGTCGGCGTCGGACACCTGGAAGACGCCGAATCCAAGCTGCGGCATCCGCACCCCGTTGTTAAGGGTGATCGCCGGGATGGTGGTGGTGATGGGGGTGGAAGTCATGGGTTCTCCTGGTGGGATGGAAGGCTAAAGAAGGGCGTCTGCGGGCTCGACGGCGGCTCGCTCGCCTGGAGCGGACGGCGCCTGCTGCGCGGCAGAGTCCGCGCCGGTCTGCGCGGCAGTCCGTTTAGCGCCGGCGGCAGCGATGATCATAACGGCGAGACCCAGCAGGGTGATGCCGGCACCGGCCCAGATCGGGGAGGTGTAGCCGAGGCCGGCGGTGATGGTAACTCCCCCGAGCCATGCCCCGAGGGCGTTGCCCACGTTGAAGGCGCCGATGTTGGCTCCGGACGCGAGCGTTGGTGCGCTGGACGCGTACTTCATGACCCGCATCTGCAGGCCGGGAACGGTGGCGAATCCGAAGCCGCCCATCAGGACGATGGAGGCGATGGTGAGCATCTGGTTGCCTGCGGTCAGGGCAAAGGCCGCGAGTACCACTACCAGCACGGCGAGCACCACAATCAGCGTGCGGTCCACGTTGCGGTCCGCTGCTTTGCCGCCGATGGTATTGCCGATGAACAGACCGACGCCGAAGACGATGAGCAGCCACGGCACGGTGGACGCCGCGAAGCCGGAGACCTCGGTGAGCGTGAAGGCGATGTAGGTGAAGGCGCCGAACATCCCGCCGTAGCCGAGGATGGTCACCAGGATGGAGAGCCATACCTGGCCGGAGCGGAAGGCACGCAGTTCAGTGCGCAGGGACCCCGGCACGGTGTCACCGTGGCCGGTTTTGGGCACCAGCGCAAGGATGCCTGCCAGGGCGATGACGCCGATCACGGTGATGGCCCAGAACGTGGAGCGCCAGCCGGCAGCCTGTCCGAGCATGGTGCCGAACGGCACGCCCAGGACGTTGGCCGCGGTGAGTCCGGTGAACATGATGGCGATGGCGCCGGCTTTTTTGGTGGGGGCCACCATGTCCGCGGCCACCACGGCGCCAATTCCGAAGAAGGCACCATGGGCCAAGGCAGCTATGATGCGGCCAATCATCATCATCCCGTAATCGGGGGCAATGGCTGAGATCAGGTTGCCGGCGATGAACAGCACCAGCAGGGCCGCGAGAACGGGTTTGCGGTCGAAGCGGGTCACCGCCGCGGTGAGCAGCAAGGCACCAACCACGACGGCGAGGGCGTAGCCGGAGATCAGCCAGCCCGCCGTGGCCTCGTCGACGTGGAAATCAGCGGCAACCTCGGGCAGCAGGCCCATGATGACGAACTCGGTGAGTCCGATGCCGAACCCGCCGAGGGCGAGGGCTATCAGGCCGATGGGCATGGGAGTGCTCCTTTGAGAATGTACTGAATGAGTTAGGAAGCGTAAGCTAGTAGTTGCAGACGCGTTATTTATTGTTGCACGTGCAGATATCCCGCGCAAGCAACTATCTAGGATTGTGCACCGGGTCACGCTTTCTGCGTACCGGCGCAGCCAGGAAGAGGGCAGGAAAATGGGCATCAAGGACGACGCCGTCGAAGTTCGCGCGCAGGGCTGGCGCACCCTGGCGGCACTGCACGGCCTGATCGAAGGCGAGCTGGAACGCTCACTCCAGGCCGAATCAAAGCTGTCCGTGGTGGAGTACACCGTCCTGGACGCCCTTAGCCGGCAGGACGGCTGGCACATGCGGATGCAGCAGCTGGCACGCGCCACCGCCCTGAGTGCCAGCGCCACCACCCGCCTGGTCAACCGGCTCGAAGACCGCGGGCTCCTGACCCGGATCCTCTGCGCTGAGGACCGCCGGGGAATCTACACCGAGCTCACTGCCAGCGGCTTGGCCCTACTGGAGGAAGCCCGGCCGGTCCACGACACCACACTGGAGCGCGCGCTGGCCGAGGCACAGGAAATTCCGGAACTTGCCGGCCTTGTCGACGCCCTGCCGCGGCTTCACCCGGCCATCTAGCCACCCCCTTGACCGGACGTCGCAACAGGCATAGATTTGTAATCAATCAATCGGTTGATCAACAAATAAGTTGATTACTCGTTTGATGAAGCAGAAAGGCCACACGATGAGCTCCGACGACGCCACCTTGGACTCGGCCTTTATGGCGCTGGCCGATCCAGTGCGGAGGAGCATCATCGCCCGGCTCAGCCGGGGCCCGGCCACCGTGAATGAACTGGCGGAACCATTCGAGATCTCCAAGCAGGCGGTCTCGAAACACATCCAGGTGCTCGAGCAGGCGCAACTGGTCACCCGGACCAGGGATGCACAGCGGCGGCCCGTACACCTGAACCCCGCACGGCTTGAGGCGCTCACCGCGTGGATCGACCAGTACCGGCTGGTCCGCGAAGGGCAGTTCCGCAGCCTTGACGCCGTACTTAGATCAAGCGCCGCGGCCAGCGGCGGCTAACTTCCAAGGAGTCATCATGAGCAATTCCCTGAAACTCAGCGTTCCGGACGGCGTCCCCTTTATCGACTACGAACGCGAGTTCGATTTTCCGGTTGCGGATGTCTTCCGGGCCCATAAGGAACCGGACCTGATCGTCCAGTGGCTCGGCCCTCGGGGACTGAAGATGGACATCGACCACTACGATTTCCGCAGCGGTGGCACCTACAGCTACCTGCACACAGGGCCCGACGGCGTGGCCTACGAGTTCAGCGGGGTCTTCCACACAGTCCGCGAAAACGAGTTCGCCATCCAGACCTTCGAGTTCGGCGGCTACCCGGACATCGTCAGCCTGGAATTCATGACGTTTGAAGACCTGGGCAACGGCCGGTCGCGGCTGCGGGGCCACTCCGTCTACCCCAGCCAGGAGGCACGTGACGGGATGGCGCAGTCGGGTATGGAAGGCGGCCTGACCGAGGGGTATGAACGGCTGGATGAGCTGCTCAGCGGCGCAAAGGTCTGAAAACGCAAAGGCACGACGACGGGCGGTACCTTCCGCGGGGAAGGTGCCGCCCGTCGTGGTGAGGGCACCCGGGACCCTGAGTGATGTGAACTGACGTCACGACATGCAATCCCGCAATTTCGCCAGAGATTAGCCTTTCCCGCACCCTTGACCCTCGCTGGACGACTGCTACTATCGAGAAAAGGAAGCATGTCCTATCAAAAGAACAAATGGCGACATCCTCGGTACGTCCAAGCAGCGGATGGCGGCGGGTTGAGCCATGGAACATGGGGAACATTCAGTGGCGAATCAGCTTGGTCTCACCATCGACCGCTCCTCACCGGTGCCCTTGTACCACCAGGTGGTTCAGGGTATCGAGGCTGCAATCCACAGCGGCGTCCTGGAGCCGGGCAGCCGGCTGGAAAACGAAATCGACCTCGCGGCCCAGTTGAACCTCTCCCGGCCCACCATGCGAAAAGCCATGGACGAACTGGTCCGTTCCGGTCTGCTGGTCCGAAAGCGGGGCGTGGGAACGCAGGTGGTTTCCAGCCAGGTCCGCCGCCCTCTGGAGCTCTCCAGCCTGTTTGATGACCTGACCAACAACGGTAAGAATCCAACCACACAGGTGCTGAGCTTTTCCCACATGGAGGCTGACGCCCCCACCCTCGCCACCCTTCAGCTGCCTGCCGGCTCCAAGGTCTACCACTTCACGCGCCTGCGCAAGGTGGGCGGCAAACCGCTGGCGCTGATGGAGAACTGGGTCCGCGATGACATCGCCACCATGGACGAAGCGATGCTGGCGGCCGAAGGCCTTTACGCGATCCTGCGCCGGGGCGGCGTCAACTTCCGCCTGGCCACCCAACGGATCGGCGCCATGATCGCCAAYGACTACCAGGCGCCCCTGCTCGAGACGGACGTGAATTCCGCCCTGGTGACCATGGAACGCACCGCCGTGGACGATACCGGCCGCCGGGTCGAGACCGGCCACCACGTSTACCGSGCMGATTCCTACAGCTTTGAAATGACACTCGTACAGCGCTAACGCAAGGACTTCTGCCATGRCCAACTGGGTCTATCCMCTGGGMACCGCCRMCGACGGCGAYTGGGACATCTCGCTCGGAACCTCCGATTCCGCCACGGCCGTGGACGGCTGGGCCCACACGGGCCTGAAGGTCGCCACCCTCGCGGCGGGCGCCGCCGTCGAACTTCCCGCGGCTGGCGAGGAACGCATTGTGGTTCCCCTCAATGGCTCCTTCACCGTCACCGTGGACGGCGTGGACCATCTCCTTGCCGGACGGCAATCGGTGTTTCACGGTCCCACTGACGTCCTGTACTCAGGCACCGGAAAGTCCGTCACCATCAGCTCAGCCGACGGCGGGCGCGTGGCCATCGCCACGGCCCCGGCGCAGGCCTCGCACCCCACCCGCCTCGTGACCGCAGCGGAAACACCCGTGGAGCTGCGCGGCGCCGGCAACTGTTCCCGCCAAGTCCACAATTTCGGCACCCCGGCGGCCCTGGAAGCAGACCGCTTTATCGTCTGCGAGGTCCTGACGCCCGCCGGCAACTGGTCCTCCTATCCCCCGCACAAGCACGATGAGGAAAAGGACGGGGAAACCAACCTCGAGGAGATCTACTACTTCGAGACTCAGGTTGCCGCCGGCTCCGGCGCACCTGCCGACGCCGATGCCATCGGCTACCAGCGCGTCTACGCCTCGGATGACCGCCCCATCGATGTGTCCGCCGAAGTCCGCACCGGCGATGTGGTGCTTGTCCCCTACGGCTGGCACGGCCCGGCCATGGCGGCACCCGGCTACGACATGTATTACCTCAACGTGATGGCCGGGCCGGGTCCGGTCCGCGAATGGCTGATCAGTGACGACCCCCACCACGGCTGGGTGCGGCAAAGCTGGGACGGACAGGACATCGACCCCCGGCTGCCGTTCGGAGCCTAGCCGGCGTGCCGGTGCAGTAACGCCCGGATAACGCGCACGGTGGTTCCATTGATACTCGAAGGCTTGGCAGATATTGGGGAGCTGCTTCTACGCCTTTGCGATGCACCAGCGATTCTAACCAGATGGACCGTGGAGGACATGAGCGACGCATCCCGGGCCCCGGAGCCCTCGGAGAGTGGACGTCCCAAGCCCAAGCGTGGCGCGTTCCCAACGCCGAGGTCGGAGATCGACGCCGCGACGCCGTACGTGCCCGAAGCCGAAGCCGAGCACGAGGAACACGGCGCGGATAACGAGCTGGCTCCGCCGACGCATCGCGATCAAGGGAACGGGCATGACGCTCCCGAATCCGGCCCGGCACACCATCAAATCCAGCCTTAAGGAGAGACCATGCCTGTGCAAACCCCGAAGCGCGGCGCCATCCCGACACCTCGCAGCGCGCTGGCCGCTGCGACCCCGCACATGCCGACGATCGGAGCTCCCCCGCACCATCTCGTAAGACCGAAAAAGCTTTCGATGTGGGGCAATGACGTCCACGGGGACTGCGTCACCGCCGAGGAGGCGTTCGCCAAAGCGTGCCACGACCCTGAGATCTTCATCCGTGAGGCGGACGCCATCGCTTGGGCCACGCGTCACGGCGTCTTGGAGGGTGCCTACCTGCCACAGGTCATGACCTGGATGCAGACCGACGGATTCGTCAAGGGCTCCACCGTCTACGACGACGGAGCCTACCTGTCAGTGGACTGGTCCAGTCCTGCCGTCCTGCAAAGCGCCATCTCCCACGGTCCGGTCAAGATCGGCGTAGCGGCGGACCAAATCGAGCGGGCCTGGCACACCACCGATGGCAAGACGGGATGGTTCGCCACCGGATTCCACAGCGATCACAACGAGGACCACTGCGTCGCCCTCTGCGGATACGGGACCATCGACTGGTTGGCGGGCCAGCTGGACGTCCAGGTCCCCCCGGGAGTCGCCCGAACCCAGCCGGGCTACGCCATGTTCACCTGGAACTCCATCGGGATCATCGACGTCCCGTCGATGATCGCGGTCACCCACGAAGCATGGCTGCGCCGACCCACCACGGTGACCAGGCCGGTGGTTTCGGGGGACAACACACCGGCCCTCGTCAAGACCAGCAGCACACACGAGTAGAGGTCCACATGGCGTCCGGAACCCCCGCTCCATGACGCCCACGGGGCACTGCTTCGTAGTGCGAGACTCAGTTGGCCACCCTCAGTGCCACCCTGACCGGCGCACCCGTTGCCAGCGATTCCTGGGCTGCATCGGCGACCCGGGATGCTGCCACGGCGTCCTCCGGCGTGCACGGGTTCTCCCGCTCGCCCAGGATCAGTTCCACGAACGCTGCCATCTCGGAGCGGTACGCCTGGTCGAACCGCTCCGCGAAGGTCTTGTGCGGTTCTCCGGCGGGGAAGCCGATCCCGGCTTCGGCCGAGGCCAGGGCAGTCTTGTTGTCCAGGCCCACCATGATAGAGCGGCGGGACCCCTGGATCTCCAGCCGGACATCGTGCCCGGCCCCGTTGTAGCGGCTGGCAGAGACCGTTCCCACCGTGCCGTCGTCGAACGTAATAACAGCCAAGGCAGTGTCCACGTCTCCCACGCCCCCGATGGCCGGGTCACCGTTGTTGGAGCCCTTCGCGTAGACTTCCACGATCTCGCGGCCGGTCAGCCAGCGCAGGATGTCGAAATCGTGGACTGAGCAGTCGCGGAACAGGCCACCGGACGTGGCCAGGAATTCCACTGGCGGCGGAGTCATGTCGCAGGTGACCGCGCGCAGCGAGTGGATCCAGCCCAGCTCACCGGCCTGGTAGGCACGCTTGGCCTCAACGTAGCCCGCGTCGAACCGGCGCTGGTGGCCGATCTGGACCACACCGTCATTGTCCCTGATGTAATCCAGCACCGGCAGGGCGTCCGGCACGTCCATGGCCACCGGCTTTTCGCAGAACACCGGAATGCCGGCGTCCACCCCTGCCCGGATGAGTTCCGGGTGTGTCCCGGTCCCCGTGGCGATAACCAAACCGTCAATTCCGGAGGCGATCAGGTCCGCCACGGAGGGCAGGAACTCGGCACCGAGGCCTGCCGCGATATTCCGTGCGTGGTCTTCGGCAACGTCCGTGAGCCTGAGCCGGACGTTGACTCCGCGCGGGTTGAGTTCCCCGTTGAGCGCGGCAATGTTGTGGGCGTGCATGACGCCGATGCGTCCCACTCCAACCAGGCCAAGAATGACATCCCTCATAGTGTTCCTTCGTAAGTAGTAGAGCTAATGAATCGGGGCGGGCTGAACGGGCGCCGGCTGAACGGTGAAAGCCGCCCGGAAGGCGTCCAATGCCGCATCGCTGTCGCCGCTGGCCCAGGCTTCCAGACCGACGGTTCCGTCGTACCCTGCCTCAGCGAGCGCCCGCGCAACTGCCTGATAGTTGATTTCACCGGTGCCGGGCTCACAGCGGCCCGGGACATCCGCCACCTGAATCTCGCCGATATGCGGCAAGGCGGTCCGCACCAGCTCGATAAGGTTCCCCTCCCCCAACTGCGCGTGATAGAGGTCCAGCATGAGTTTGACGTTGGGGTGCCCGGCGGCCTCCACCAAGGCCAGGGTGTCCTTGGCGCGGGCGAGCGGGATGCCGGGGTGGTCCAGGACCGTGTTGAGGTTCTCCAGGCAGAACGTCACATTGTGCTTTTCGCCCAGTGCGCCGAGGCGTTCCAGGGTCCGGGCTCCGGTGCTCCACATGCGGCCGGTGGAACGGAAGAGGGGACGTGCGGCTTTGCCGTCCACCAGTTCCGCGGAGTGCACCACCAGGCGGCTGACACCAAGTTCCACGGCCGTGGGGATCAGCGTCCCGGCGGTCTGCACCACGTCATCAGCAGTTTCGGGGTCCACGAGGCTGCCCGCAGTGTATCCCGTCATGGAGGAAAAGACCGCGCCGGTCGCCGTGAGTGATTTCAGGTCCTTGGTCCGGGAATCCCACAGCTCGACGTCGAACCCGGCGTCGTGGATCCGCCGTACCCGTTCGGTAAAGGGCAGATCGGTGAACACCATCTCCGCGCAGACGGCCAGCCGCATCAGACTCCTGCCTTGGCGACGGCAGGGACAGCCACTGGGACGCCCCGTTTGACGGATTCGATGCAGGCCAGTGCCATGGCAAGGGCGCGGCGTGCGTCTGGAGCCCCCGGCGTGAGCGTGAAATCGCCCGACGGCGGCGGCGTACCGTCGCGCCGGGCCCGCACCACCGCGGCGAAGTCGGCGAGTTCATCCGTGTAGGCGTCGCGGAAGAGTTCCACGTTGAGCCGCGGGGTGTCTGCCGCGAGGCCTTCGGCGGTGTACCGGCGGGCGGCAGTTTCCGTGGCCCGGCCGGCCTGGACCATGCCCTTGGAGCCGAAGACTTCGCCGCGGACGTCGTAGCCGTAGAGAGCGCTGAAGTTCGCTTCCGCCACGGCGATGGCACCGTTGCTGTAGCGGATGGTCACCACGGCGGTGTCCAGGAAGCCCTGGTCCCGCAGGCCGGGCTCCACGAGCGCATCGGCGATGGCGTAGACCTCCACCGGCTCGGCCCCTTCGTTGAACCAGTTCAGGGTGTCGAAGTCGTGGATGAGGGTTTCCAGGAAGACGGTCCACGCCGGAACCCGGGCCGCGTGCGGAATGCTGCCGGTGCCCGGATCCCGGGTCAGCGAGCGCAGGAGCTGCGGCGTCCCGACGGTTCCGGCGGCCAGATCCTTCTTGGCGGCCTGGAAATCCTCCGCGTACCGGCGGTTGAAGCCGATCTGGACGTGCACGCCGGCAGCCTCCACGGCGGCCAGGGCGGCGTCGAGCTCGTCCAGGCCCTGGCCTGCCGGTTTCTCGCAAAACACGTGCTTTCCGGCCGCGGCGGCCTGGCTGATCAGGGCCGCATGGAAGCGGGCCGGGCTGGCGATGATCACGGCGTCGATCTCGGAATCGGCCAGGATGTCGTCCGCGCTGGCGGTGACCTTGGCCGTGCCGAGCGTGCGTGCCAGTGCCTCCGCGGATTCCACATTAGGGTCGGCGATGGCGGCGAGCACGGCGTCGGGGACACGGCGGGCAATGCTTTCGGCGTGGAACGCGCCCATCCAGCCCGAACCGATAAGTCCGATGCGGACCGGTGCCGGGCCGGGAGCGGGGTTCTGTTCGAGGTAAGCCAAGGCTTGTCCTTTCGGTGGGTCGTAGCGTGTGAGTGGATCAGTAGTGTGCGGGCTGCTTGGGGGATCAGTGACGGGCGGCGCGGCCGGCAGTGGCTGCTTCGCCGGGAAACACAACGCCGAGCTGTCGGCGGATCTCATCGGCCACCTCCAGCGTGCGGATGGAGGCCGCCAGCGTCCGTTGGCTGGCTTCCGTGCCGCCCGCGGCAATGGCGCGCGCCACCGCCGCAGCCTCGTAGTGCAGTCCTTCGAAGTGGCCGCCGGCAGGTTCGTCATGGCGCAGGCGTGTGCCGTCCGGGAAGCAGACCTCGAAGCCGCCGGGCATGTTGAAAGGCCCGTCGATGGTCAGGGTGGCCTCGGTGCCCACCACCGTGGCGGCAGTGGGCGTGAAGTTATGCAGGTGCGTGTTCACCACGGCCTGGGCGCCGCCGTCGAACTCCATGATGGCGGACAGCTGGGCGTTGACCCCGGACTCGTGGGGCTGCCCGATGGCGGCCAGTTGCTGGGGGCTGCCCAGCACCTCGGTGACCAGGGCCAGCGGGTAGGTACCCAGGTCAAGCAGCGGGCCGCCCGCCAGGTCGGGATTAAAGATGCGGTGGGAGGGCTCGAAGTGCTCGCCGTACTCCGCGACAACCGTAGTGATGGTACCCAACGTGCCGGCGTCGAGGATCTGCCGGATCACATCAAACTTCGGCAGGAAGAACGTCCACATGGCCTCCGCGGCCAAAACCCCGGCAGCCCCGGCACGGGCGGCGATGTCCCGCCCCTGGTCCGCAGTGAGCCCGATCGGTTTTTCGATCAGGACGTGCTTGCCAGCGGCGATGGCCAGTAGCGCGGCCGCATGGTGGCCGGTATGCGGAGTGCACACGTAGACGATGTCGATGTCCGGGGCCGCGGCCAGTTCCTCATAGCTGCCGTACGCTGCAGGCACGTCGAAGGTGTCCGCGAAGGCCTTGGACCGGCTCAGCGAACGGGAACCGACGGCGGCGATCACCTGGCCGGTGTGCGCCTGGATCGATTCGGTGAATCGTTCGGCAATCCAGCCCGGCCCCATGATGCCCCAGCGCAGCACGGGGGCGTCACGGGAGCCGGGGACACGGGACTGTGGCAGTGCTGTGGGGGTCATGAGTAGCTGACTTTCGTGGCGGCACCGTCGCTGTGCAGCGAGTGGATCATTGCTTGGGCAACGAGCGAGGCGTTGAGTCCGTCCTGCGCGCCGGCGAGGGAGGACTTCTCTCCGTTGGCGAGCGCGGAAATCCAGGCCTGCAGCTGCAGCCGGTACGCGTCGGCGAAGCGTGGGCGCCAGTCCGCCGGGATCTGCTCCTGTTTGGTTCCGTCGTGCTCGATGCGCAGCATGGCCGAATCCTGGAGGGCGGTGGTGCCGCGTTCCGAAACAACCTCGCAGCGGGTGGTGTAGCCGTACTGCGCATTCAGGAACAGCTCCAGCGTGGTGAGGGTTCCGTCCGCGGTGCGGAGCGTCATAAACGCGGGATCCGGCAGCCCGGCGCCGGCCTGCCGGGTGCTCTTTCCGGCCTGCCACGAAACCTCCGTGATGGGAGAGTCCAGCAGCCAGGGAATGATGTCCAGCTCGTGGATGGCCGAATTGGTGATGGCCGATTCGGCAGTGGCGGCGGGAGCCGCGGAAGCGTTCCGGCTGACGCAATGGACTATCAGCGGCTCGCCCTGCGCCCGGCCCTGCACGGCCTGCCGGAGTGCCACGTAGCCAGGGTCGAAGCGCCGCATAAAGCCGAGCGAAAGCAGGGACGCTCCCGTTGCGGCCACCATGTCGGCATCCGCGGCCACCACTTCAAGGCTTTCCAAAAGGGTAGGTGCAAGCGGCTTTTCGCACAGCACCGGGGTCATCGCCTCAAAGCACTCCAGGACCAGGCCGGCGTGCGTGGAATCGTGCGAGGCAACCACGACAGCGTCCACCTCGCTGGAGTTGATCAGCTCCGACGGATCAGTGGTGATGCGTGCCGATGGCGGCGCTGCCGCGGCGGCGCGGCCGGCGTCGAGATCAGCCACAAAGGTGACTTCGGCACCGCCGATGGTGGTGGAGAGGTTCCTGATATGGTCCGCGCCCATGACTCCGGCGCCGATGACGCCTACCCGGATCGGCATGATGTTCCCTTCATGTACGTCTGTGTGTGCGGTGCGGATGCTTGGCGCAGCATGGCGGGGTGCTCCGGAGGATATCCGAAGCACCCGGCCCGGTGCTGCCGCTAGGCGTGTTTCGGGCCGCTCGGGTTTGCGGTGTCCGCGACGTCGGCGACTTCGGCCTGGACTTCCTTGAGGGCGTCGCCGTGGCCGCCGAGTTGTTCGAGTTCGTGGGCGAGTTCGGCGAGTTCGGCACCGCCTGCCATCTGGGCGGTGAGCTCGTCCAGGGTGATGTCCTTTTTGTCGTAGTATCCGATCGACTTGCCGCGTTTGAGCAGCAGGAACCGGTCACCGACAGGGAAGGCGTGGTGCGGGTTGTGGGTGATGAAGATGACCCCCAGGCCCCGGTCGCGGGCCTGCAGGATGTAGCGCAGGACCACGCCGGACTGTTTTACGCCCAGCGCCGCCGTCGGCTCGTCCAGGATCAGGACCTTCGCGCCGAAATACACGGCCCGGGCGATCGCGACGCACTGGCGCTCACCGCCGGAAAGCTGGCCGATGGGCTGCTCCACGTCTCGCAGGTCGATGCCCATCTCGGCGAGTTCCTTCTTCGTGATGTCCTTCATCTGCTGGACATCCATGCTCTTGAACGGGCCAAACCCGGACGTCAGTTCCGAGCCGAGGAAGAAGTTCCGCCAGATCGGCATCAGCGGCACCACGGCCAGGTCCTGATATACGGTGGCGATGCCGGCGTCCAGGGCGTCGCGGGGGGAGCTGAACTTCCGTTCCTCACCCATGATGTTCAGGACGCCAGCGTCGTGCTGGTGCAGGCCGGCGATGATTTTGATCAGCGTTGACTTGCCTGCGCCATTGTCGCCGAGGACGCAGGTGACGCGGCCGTTGTCGACCGCCATGGTGACGTCACTCAAGGCGACGATGTTGCCGTAGTGCTTGCCGACGCCCTCGAGCGAGAGCAGGTGGACGGGGGTGTGGGTCAACGGGTCCGATTCGTTGTGCAGGAGGGTTTGCTGGTCAATCTGATTGGCATTCATGTGTTCCGCCCCTTTACTTGAGCTCTGCGCGGCGCTTGACGATGAGGTTCACGATGGTGGCCAGCAGCAGCATCAGGCCCAGGAAGAACTTGAACCAGTCCGGGTTCCACTGCGCATAGACGATGCCCTTGTTGGCCATGCCGAAGATGAATGCGCCGATCGCACCGCCCACGGCCGAGCCGTAGCCGCCGGTCAGGAGACACCCGCCGATCACTGCAGCGATGATGTAGAGGAATTCGTTGCCCACGCCCTCGCCGGACTGCACGGCGTCGAAAGCGAAGAGGTTGTGCATGCCCAGGATCCAGCCGCAGAAGCCCACACCCATGAACAGCCCGATCTTGGTTGCCTTGACCGGCACCCCGACGGCGCGGGCCGCGTTGGCGTCCCCGCCGACGGCGAAGATCCAGTTGCCCACCTTGGTCCGCAGCAGCACCCAGGAGGCCACCGCCACGAGCAAGATCCAGATGAACACCGTGTTCTTCACGTCGACACCACCGATGTTTACCGAGGAGGAGAAGACCGCCTGCGCCGCCTTGTAGCCGTCCATCGTCGAGATCGAGGGTGAGGACACGCCGCCGCCGATCAGGCGGGTCAGGCCGAGGTTCAGGCCGGTCAGCATGAGGAAGGTCGCCAGCGTGACGATGAAGCTGGGCAGCTTGGTCTTCATCAGGATCCAGCCGTTGATGAAGCCGATGGTCAGGGAGACGAGCAGTGCCAGGACGACTCCGACCCAGACGTTTGTGGTGAAGTACCAGCTGAACATCGACGCGGTCAGCGCCGAAGTGATGACGGCGACGCCCGTGGAAAGGTCGAACTCCCCCCCGATCATCAGCAACGACACCCCCACAGCCATGATTCCGATCGTCGAGCTGCCATACAGGACGGTGGCAATGGACGCAGGCTGGATGAATGTCTGGGAAACGGCGGCAAAGAAGATAAAAAGAACGATGGCACCCACGAGGGCGCCCACCTCAGGGCGGCCGAGGAGCTTCTGAAGGGGGTTGCGCTTGCCAATGCGTTCATCGGCCACGGGAAGGGGGGTCTTGGATAAGGTCTGAGTCATGGGTTTCTCCTGCTAGGGCGGGTTCCGGAGCCTGAAGGGCCCCGGAACCCGGCTCACGGCATCCTTAGCGGATGCCTTCCTTGGCGAATTTGAGCACGTCCGGGGCGGCGGCCTTATCGATAATTGACGGACCAGTGAGGACGGCCAGGCCACCACCTACGTGAATGCCGGCACGCTTGGCCTGCCACAGTGCGTCCACTGCCCCGTATCCCTGCAGCCAGGGCTGCTGATCCACCGTGAAGGCCACCTTGCCGTCGATGATGGCCTGCGCCAGGTCACCGTTCATATCGAATGACGCGACTGTGACCTTGCTTTGTAAGTTCAGTGACTCAACGGCCTTGTCAATGGTCAGAGTGAACGGTGCACCCAGCCCGATGATGGCGTCCGCGTCAGGAGTAGCCTGCAGTTTCGCGGTGACGGTGGAGGACACCGCCGTCATATCAGTTCCCTGGACAAACAGGTTCTCAGTACCCGGGACCTTGGACTTCACACCGGCACACCGGGAATCCAGTGCAACGTTGCCTTGTTCCATGATCACGCAGATCGGGTGCTTGGCTCCGAGCGATGAGAGCTTCTGTCCGACGGCGGCACCGGCGAGGTTTTCATCTGAACCGAAGTGGGTGAATGCACCAACTTGCTTCCAGACATCCGCACCGGAGTTCAGGCTGACGACAGGGATTCCTGCGTCCGTAGCCTTTTTGAGGACATCCCTCAGTGCGTCCGGCTTGGCGAGGGTCACGGCGATGCCGTCAACCTTCTGGTCAATTGCTTGCTGGATCAGCTGGGCCTGGCGTCCCCCCTCGGGGTCAGAGGTGTAAAGCAGTTCCACGTTATCCTTCGCTGCCGCCTCCTCGGCACCCTTGCGCAGGATGTCCCAGAAAGTGTCCCCGGGGGCGGCATGGGTAACAAGCGCCACTTTGATCCGGGGAGTGCTGGCGGCCTGGCCGCCACCGGCTGCGTTGCCGGAGTCCGGGGACTTTCCGCCAGTACTTGAACATGCACTCAGCGCCAGCATCGGCACAACCGCCGCTACCAGGGCCGCCTTACGCCAGGAAAATTGAACCACCGTGAATCTCCTTTGATTTCAGCTCCGGGCTGCTACTTTGCAGCCTCTGGAATAACGCCTACATCGATCATGGTGACTTATGCCACACATGTCAATAGTTTGTCCTGACATTAGGATGTAAATACCTAAAGTGGGTTGCGGTCGGCGCAAAGAGACCGTCCGCCGCGGCTTCGACCCGGCATTCATGCCAAAGGGGAGTACCCCTGCATTCAGCGGTACTGCCCTTGGAGTTATGGACTGGAGGTCGGTACTAGGCTGTTCGGCTGCCCGCCGTTTCCGCGGTCTCCGGCTTCACGCCGGCGATGTTCTTGAAGTAGTGCTCCAGGTCCTCGAGGCTCTTGTCCTTGGTTTCCGGAACATACTTCGTGGCGAAGGCAATGGCGCCGACCCCGAGAACGGCAAACACGAAGAACGTGTTGGAGAGGCCAATTCCGGCCAGGAGCTGCGGGAAGCCGAACCCCACCAGGAAGTTCACGATCCACAGCACAAAAGCGGAGGCACCCATGCCCAGGCCCCGCATCTTCAGCGGGAAAATCTCGGAGAGCATCAGCCAGGTGACCGGCGAGATGGCACCCTGCTGGAAGGCAAGGAAAGTGACCGTCAGCGACAGGATGACGAAACCGCGGGCAGCGCCCGCCGGCATGATCAGCGAGATGAGGCCAATCAGCAGCAAGGCCGACGTCGTACCTATCTGCCCGGTGATCAGCATCCGCCGGCGCCCCACCTTGCCCAGCAGCCAAATGCCCACGAACGTGGCAAGCACCGAGATCGCGCCGTTGGCGATGTTGGCCGTCAGCGCGGCCTCACGGCCGAAACCGGACTGGGCCAAAATCTGGGTGCCGTAGTACATGATCGAGTTCACGCCCGTGATCTGCTGGATGACCGCCAGCCCGATGCCGACGACAAAGATCCGCCTGAGCCAGGGAATGCCGAGGTCCTTCCACGATCCCATCTTGGACTTGTAGTCCTCCACGGCCATGGCCTTGACTTCTTCGAATTCCGTCCGTGCATCGGGCTGCGACCGGATGCGCTGCAGCACGCTGAGCGTCTCACCGAAGCTTCCCATCGAGGCCAACCAGCGCGGGCTCTCCGGCATAAAGTTCATGCCGATCCACAGCGCGATGGCGGGGAGGGTGGCGATGACCAGCATCCAGCGCCAGATGCCGCCAGCTTCCCCGAAGGTGTTGCCGAGGTACGCGTTGAAGATGAAGGCGAGCAGCTGGCCGGTGACGATCATGAGTTCGTTCTGGGTGACGATCCGGCCGCGACGCGCGCTGGGCGAGACCTCCGCCAGGTACACCGGGACGGTCACGGACGCGCCGCCCACGGCCAGTCCCAGCACGAACCGTGCCACGATCATGATCTCCGTGCTCGGCGCGAAGGTGCAGGCCAGCGTGCCCACGAGGAAGATGACCGCGAGGGCCATGATCATTTTGCGGCGGCCGTTCCGGTCGGCCAGCCGTCCACCGAGAAGTGCACCGAATGCTGCACCGAACAAGAGAGATGAGGTGACCAGCCCCTCGGTCAGTGGCGTAAGGCCCAGGTCCTCCTGCATGTAGGGCAGGGCACCGTTGATCACGCCGGTGTCGTAGCCAAAGAGAAGGCCGCCGAACGTGGAGATAATCGTAACGGTCCGCAGCGCCCTCTTGTGGTTGCCGGGCTGCTGTCCGGTGGCCGCAGGGACAGGGGCACTCATACGCTGACCTTTTGGATGTACTGGCGCATCGTCTCCAACTGGTAGCGGGAGACCTCCTCGGCGTTGTCGTCCTCGGCAAAGACACTGGACACCATCACGGTGTTGTCCTTGGCCAGGAAGCCGATTTCCTTGAGCCCGCCAAAGAACTCATCCCAGTTGACGTCGCCGTCGCCGATCTTCAGGTGCTGGTGCACGCGCACGGCGTTGCCCGGCGGGTTGGTGATGTAGCGCAGACCGTGGGAGGCGTGGTGGTCCATGGTGTCCGAGACGTGGACGAGGCGAAGTTTATCCCCGGCGGCCCGCATGATCTCCAACGGCTTGTTGCCCATATGGAACGAGTGCGAGGCCACGTAGACCATGCCGATGTTGGGCGAGTTGAGCCCTCGGATGACGCGGATGGCGGCCAGGCCGTCTTCGACGAAGTCGTCCGGGTGCGGGTCGATCAGGACATCCAGGCCTTCGCGCTCGATGATCGGCAGCAGCTCCTCCATGGAGCGGTAGAAGGCTCGCTCGGACTCTTCGGCTTTCTCGGGCCGGCCGCTGAATTCGGTGTTCATGGTGCTGACGCCGAGGTCCACGGCAATCTGGATGGCACGCTTCCAGTAGCGCACGGCCGCCTCCCGGGCATCCTCGTCCGGGCCAGACCAGCGCAGGACCGGAAGCACCGAGGCTATCTCCACTCCGGCATCCTTGCAGGCCTTGTTCAGCTGGGCCACCAGTTCGTCGTCGGCTTTGGGGTGGTTGTAGAACGGGATCACATCGGCGTGCGGGGTCAGCTGCAGGTACTTGTAGCCAAGATCGGCGGCTACGCGCGGAAATTCCAGCAGGCTGTGGCTGTGGTGGAACGGGGTGGGGTCCAGGGCGATTTTCATCGTCACTCCTCTGTGGTTCGGAAAGCTACGTGTACAGCGCCGGCTTGCTGTTGAGCTGGACTTTGACCTTCTCGCCTGACTTCTGGGCCTCGACGCCGGCCTCGCAGCAGGCTGCGGTGGCGTAGCCGTCCCAGGCGGTGGGGCCGCCGATTTCGCCGCGGCGGGCGGCGTCCGCCCAAGCCTGGACCTCGACGTCGTACGCCGCACCGAAGCGGTCCTCAAACCCGGGCGTGACGTTGCCGCCCCACTTGCCCGCGGACTGGATGTACGGTCCGCTGTCCCCGCCGATGCTCACGATGCCGTCCTCGAACGAGGCCTGCGTGGCCACCTGGTAGCCGAACTTGGCGTTGACGTAGATTTCGACGTCGGCCAGGACACCGGACTCGGTCTCCAGCAGGACGTGCTGCGGGTCGTGCTGGCCGTTGGGGGCATTGCGTGTGGCTTTGCCGAGGCGGACCTGGACGGAGGTGATTTCCTCACCGGTGAAGTAGCGGATTGCATCGAACTCGTGGACCACGGAGTCGTTGATGAGCATCTCGTTAGTGAAGCCCTCGGGGGTGCTCGGGTTGCGGTGCTGGTGGTGCAGCATCAGCAGCTCCCCCAGTTCGCTGTTGCGGATAACCGAACCCAGCGCCGCGTACTCTGCATCGAAGCGGCGCATGAAACCAACCTGGATACGCTTGCGGCCCAGCGCGGTCTCCGCCTGGACAACCTTCCAGGCGCTCTCCGCATCGGGCGTGAGCGGCTTTTCGCAAAGGATGGGGAAATCCTTCTCCAGTGCCTTGTACAGGATTTCCTCGTGCAGGAAGCCCGGCGTGGCGATCAGCACGGCGTTGACGTCGCCGTTGTTGAGCGCTTCATCGGCGCTGGTCAGGGCCACGGCACCGTCGATGCCTTCGATGGCGGCCTGCGCCCGGGCAAGATCGACGTCGACGACGGCGGCTACTTCAGCGCCGTGAATGCGGGTRCTGAGCCGCTTGATGTGGTCGGCTCCCATCCGGCCTGCGCCGATCACGGCAACGCGGAGAATGTCAGTCATTGTTCTGTCCTTTGGTGAGGTTCGGCTATTTACTGGACCCGCGTG
The DNA here is from genome assembly GCF_056398665.1 of Pseudarthrobacter sp. 01T43. Lineage (NCBI taxonomy): Bacteria > Bacillati > Actinomycetota > Actinomycetes > Micrococcales > Micrococcaceae > Pseudarthrobacter > Pseudarthrobacter sp. 01T43. The sequence continues at coordinate 466,229 of NZ_JBFTPV010000003.1, forward strand.
CGGGAACCGCAGGAGAGCAGGTAGTTGCGCGTGCGCTTGGCGATGGGCATGGGGACGTCGAAGGCAACGGGGTACATGTCCTGCTCCACAATGCCGAAGATCGGGCGGTTGAGGGCCTCGACGGCTTCGATGACGGCACGCAGGTCCGGCAGGCCGTTGGGCGGCTCGGTCATCACACCGGCCAGGTTGGCCGCGGCCCAAGTCATGTTTTCCTCGTTGACCTTCTGGAGGACGTCCGGGTTGATCTGCTTCAGGTGCAGGTAGCCAATGCGGTCCGGGTAGTTCTTGATCAGCTCAAGGCTGGATGCCCCGCAGTATTCTGCGTGGCCGGTGTCCAGGCAGAGGTTGAGATACTTCGGGTCCGTGGCGGCCAGCAGGGTTTCGATGTCGCGTTGGGCCCCGACGTGGGAGTCCGCGTGGGAGTGGAACTGCTGCTTCAGCCCGAAGTCCTCCAGCAGGACCTTGCCCATGCGGTTGTGTCCTGCGAACAGGTCGGCCCATGCCGCCTCGGTGAGCTCGCCGCTCTCGACCGCTTCGCCGGTGACATCGTCACGCCACATGGCCGGGATGACCACGATGTTTTCGCCGCCCATGGCCGCTGTCAGTTCGGCCACCTTGCGGGCAGGCTCCCAGGCTTCGTCGTACTGTTTGGCGCCACGGTGGAAAGCGGTAAAGACCGTTCCGGCGGTGACCTTCAGGTCCCGTTGTTTGAGTTCCTCTGCAAGCCGGGTGCGGTCGTTGGGCAGGTAGCCGTACGGACCGAGCTCGATCCATTTGTAGCCGGACTCTGCAACCTCATCCAGGAAGCGTTCCCACGGGGTCTGCTGGGGGTCGTCCGGGAACCAGACACCCCAGGAGTCCGGGGCGGTGCCGATGATGAGCTTGTTCTCGACGTCAGTCATGACTGTTCCTTCTCATCGATTGCTCCGTAGGTGCCCTTTTGGACGCTCAAAACGGCGTTTACGGAGCAATCGATGGTGGTTGGCGGTGGGGATTAGTTGGACGGGAAGTTGTACGAAGCGCCGGAGGCGTGGGTGGGTTCCGGCCAGCGGGATGTGACTACCTTGCCGCGGGTGTAGAAGGACACGCCCTCGGGGCCGTAGATGTGCTTGTCGCCGAAGAGGGAGGCCTTCCAGCCGCCGAAGGAGTGGTAGGCCACGGGGACGGGCAGGGGGACGTTGATGCCGATCATGCCCACGGTCACGGAGCGCTGGAAAGTGCGGGCGTTCGCGCCGGAGGAGGTGAAGATAGCGGTGCCGTTGCCGTACGGGTTGGCGTTGATTAGTTTGATGCCGGACTCCAGGTCCGGGACGCGGACGACGACGAGGACGGGTCCGAAGATTTCCTCGGTGTAGGCGGTCATTTCGGTCTTCACGTGGTCCAGTACGGTGGGTCCGACCCAGAAGCCGTCCTCGTGGCCGGGGACCACGAGGTCGCGGCCGTCCACCACCATGGCGGCTCCTGCGGCTTCGGCTTCGGTGACGATCCTGACGATGCGTTCCTTGGACGCCGGGGTGATCACCGGGCCCATTTCCGCGCCGGGTTCGGTGCCGTTGTTGACCTTCACGGCCAGGGCGCGTTCTTCGACTTTTTTGACGATCAGGTCTGCGGCGTCGCCGACGGCGACGGCCACGGAGATCGCCATGCAGCGTTCCCCGGCGGAGCCGAAGGCGGCGGCGGCGAGGTGGTCGGCGGCGTTGTCGAGGTCGGCGTCGGGCATCACGATGGCGTGGTTCTTCGCCCCGCCAAGGGCCTGGACACGCTTGCCGTGCTTGGTGGCGGTCTCGTGGACGTACTGGGCGATCGGGGTGGAACCAACAAAACTAATGCCGTCCACGTCCGGGTGGGTCAGGAGCCCGTCAACGGTTTCCTTGTCGCCGTGCAGGACCTGGAAGACGCCGTCGGGCAGGCCAGCCTGCTTCCACAGCTTGGCGAGCAGCATCGAGGCGGAGGGGTCGCGTTCGGAGGGCTTGAGGATGAAGGCGTTGCCGGTGGCGATGGCCATCGGGGCCATCCACAGCGGCACCATCACGGGGAAGTTGAACGGGGTGATGCCGGCAACTACGCCGAGCGGCTCACGGAAGGAGAAGACGTCGATGCCGGTGGAGACCTGGTCCGAGTAGTCGCCCTTGAGCAGGGTTGGGATGCCGCAGGCGAACTCGATGACCTCCAGGCCGCGGCCGATCTCGCCCTTCGCGTCGGAGAGGACCTTGCCGTGCTCGGCGGTGATCAGTTCGGCGAGGTCATCCACGTGGGCGGCGACGAGTTCGCGGAACTTGAACAGGACGGCGGTGCGCTTGGCCAGGGAGATGTCGCCCCAGCTGTCGGCGGCGGCGCGGGCCGCGGCGACGGTGGCGTCAAGGTCTGCCCGGTTGGCCAGCCGCAGCTGGGCCGAGACGGCACCGGTGGCGGGGTTGTAAACGGGCTGGGTGCGGTCACCCTCGCCGGCGGTCTCGGCGCCGTTGATGAAGTGGCTGATAGTGGTGGTCTCAGTGGAGGTGGCAGTCATGGGACTCTTCCTTGAGTAGTCGAAAGGGGATGAAAGGCGGGAACTTAGCCGAGCATCTTGCGCTGGCGGTCCTTGTGGTCGGTGTAGGTCTTGTAGGCCTGCCGGGTGGACTCCAACTCCGAAACGGCAGAGACGGGAACGTCCCACCAGGACTCGGACGACGGTGCGTCCAGCAGCGGGTCGGATTCGACGTGGATCAGGATGGGTCCGCCACGTTCGGGTGCGGCCTTGGCATCCCGGATGGCCTGTTCAAGTTCGGCGATGACCTTCTCCCCCGGTTCGATCCTGACCACCTTCACGCCAAGGCTTTCGGCGTTCAGGGCCAGGTCCACGGGAAGGGTGTCGCCTTCGTCGAAGCTGTGCTGCTCCTCGTTCAGGGCCCGGTACTGGGTCCCGAACCGCTGCGAGCCCAGCGATTCGGACAGGGAGCCGATGGAGGCGTAGCCGTGGTTCTGGATCAGGACCACGATCAGCTTGATGCGTTCGGCGACGGCGGTGACCAGTTCAGTGTGCATCATCAGGTAGGAGCCGTCCCCCACCATGACCACGACGTCGCGCTGTTCACCACCGCGCGCGGCTTCGGCCAGCGCCGCGCGCTTGACGCCCAGGCCACCCGGGATTTCGTAGCCCATGCAGGAGTAGGCGTATTCCACGTGGTAGCCGAACGGGTCACGCACCCGCCACATCTTGTGCAGGTCACCGGGCAGGGACCCGGCAGCGCAAATGACGACGTCGGCCGCGTCCATGGCGCGGGACGTGGCGCCGATGATTTCGTTCTGGGCCGGCAACGGCGTGAAACGGGTATCGAAGGCCTCATCCACGGTGGCGTCCCAGCGCTTCTTCTCGGCCGCGACCTGCTGTTCCAGGTCTGCGCCCACGCGGTAGCCGCCGAGCGCCGCGTTGAGTTTGACCAGTGCCTTGCGGGCGTCGGCCACGATCGGGAGCGTGGTGCCGTGCTTGTACGCGTCGATCGCGGCAACGTTGATGTTGATGAACCGCACGTCCGGATTCTGGAACGCCGTCCGCGACGCCGTAGTGAAGTCCTCGTAGCGCGTGCCGATGCCGATGATCAGGTCAGCTTCGGCAGCGATGGCGTTCGCCGCCGTCGTTCCGGTGGAGCCAATCGCGCCGAGGGAGAACTTGTGATCCCACGGCAGGACGCCGACGCCGGCCTGCGTGTTGCCCACCGGAATGCCTGTCAACTCCACGAAAGCAGCGAGTTCATCGTTGGCGTAGGCGTAGAGCACGCCGCCGCCGGCAATGATCAGCGGGCGCTTGGCGGCGCGGATGGCCTCGGCGGCGCGGGCGATGTCCCCGTCGTCGGCTTCGGGACGGCGGATCCGCCATTCGCGCTCGGCCAGGAATTCCTCGGGGACGTCAAACGCTTCGGCCTGGACATCCTGGGGCAGCGAGATCGTGACCGCGCCGGTCTCGGCCGGGTCGGTGAGGACGCGGAGGCCGTGGTGGAAGGCTGAGAAGAGCTGCTCGGGCCGGGAGACGCGGTCGAAGAACTTCGACAGCGGCCGGAACGCATCGTTGACGGTGATGTCGTAGGCGTAGGGCTGCTCAAGCTGCTGCAGGACCGGGTCCGCGGCGCGGGTGGCGAACGTGTCACTAGGCAAAAGCAGGACGGGCAGCCGGTTGGTCGTCGCCAGCGCCGCGCCGGTGAGCAGGTTGGAGGAACCCGGGCCGATCGAGGTGCTAATGGCGAAGGTCTGGCGGCGCCGGGTGTGGCGGGCGTAGCCCACGGCCTGGTGCGCCTGGGCCTGCTCATTTCGGCCCTGGTAGTAGGGCATGATGCTCGGGTCAAGCTGCTGGTACTGCTTCAAGGCCTGCCCCACGCCGGCCACATTGCCGTGCCCAAAGATGCCGAACGTCCCGGGGATCAGTCGCTGCCGGAACTCCTGGCCACCGACGGAATCCACGGTGTACTGCTTGGACAGGTACTCGACGACGGCCTGGGCCACCGTCATTCGGCGGGTTGTTGTTCCCACGATGATTACTCCGATACTTTCGCTGAGGACTGCAGCACAGGGGTCTTGAGGAGCGAGGCGGCGGTGGCGACTGCTCCTGCCACATCGCCGTCGGCCGGGTAAAGCAGGGTCCTGCCCACGGTGAGGCCTTGGACTCCTGGCAAGGCCAGTGCGGCCTGCCAGCTGGCAAAGACCTCATCCTGGGTGCCTTCCGGGTCCCCGCCGAGGAGCACTGTGGGCAGCGTGGTGGACGCCATGACGCGTTCCATCTCGGCAACCACGGGCAGCTTCATCCACGTGTAGGCGCTCGTGGAGCCCAGTCCCTGCGCGATCGCGACGGACTTGATGACGGCGTCCGGGCTGAGGTCGTTGCGGACCTTGCCGTTCTGCCAGACCGAGAGGAACGGTTCCACCATGGCGATCAGCTTACGTGCGGCGAGCGAATCGACGGCCCGCGCCGTGGCTTCCAGGGCGGAGGCGGTGTCCGGGTCGCCGAGGCAGATGCGGGTGAGCATCTTGCCGCCGTCGGCTCCCAGTGCCGCCAGGGCCTCGGCGGTGTGGCCGGTGAAGCGGTCATCAATTTCGTTGACGAGCCCGGCCAGGCCACCGCGGTTCATGGAACCGAAGACAAGCTTGCCCTCCAGGGCCCCCAGCAGGAGCAGGTCATCCATGATGTCCGGTGACGCGAGCACACCGTCCACGGCGGGGTTCGCCAGGGCGATCCGGAGGCGGTCCAGCAGGTCAAGCCGGTCCGCCATGGCCACCTGGTCGTTTCCCACGGAGAGGGCTCCGCGGGCGGGGTGGTCGGCGGCGACGATGAAGTTCTGAACACCGTACTTCAGCCCCGGGTGGCGCCTGCGCGTGGCTGCGGCGCGGGCCACGGCGTCTGGATCTTCGAGCCGGAGGGCGCTCAGGTGCTGGTAGCGGCGGGGATCGTCGTTGGCGCTCAAGACGCTGCTCCTTCGGAGACTGCTGCATGGGATGTAGGTGCAGCCGCGCCGGCGAATTCGGGCACCAGTCGGCCGCGGTCGGCCAGCAGCGAGGTGACTTCGTCCGGCGTCGGCATCGCATCTGCGCAGGAAAGACGGGAGGCGACAATGGCACCCGCTGCGTTGGCGAAGTCCRGCACTTCCGCGAGCGGCCAGCCGGCCAGCAGACCATGGCAGAAAGCACCGCCAAAGGAATCGCCGGCTCCCAGCCCGTTGACGGTCTCCACCTTCACGGGTGCTGACACAACGCGCTCCGAACGGGTCTTGGCCATGACACCGTCGGGACCGAGCTTCACCACGGCGATCTCCACGCCGGCGGCCAGCAGCCGGTCTGCCTGCTCGTCAGGAGTTCCCTCCCCTACCGCAACAGCGCATTCCTTGTCGTTACCGATGGCAACTGTAACGTGCGGCAGAATCTTCGCGATCTCGCCCCGGGCTTCCTCCTCGGAAGCCCAGAACATGGGCCGGTAGTCAAGGTCAAGGACCGTGAACTGGCCGATCTTCAGCTGGTCACGGTCCCGGGCCTCATGGGCCTTCAGATGCGCCTCACGGCTGGGCTCCTGGCACAATCCGGTCACGGTTGACCAGAAGATACGTGCCGCCCGGATGGCGTCCAGGTCAAGCTCTTCGGCCCTGATCTGGAGGTCCGGCGCGGTGGGGAACCGGCCGTAGAAGTACAGCGGGAAATCATCCGGCGGCTTGATCGCACAGAACGTCACCGCGGTGGGCCACTCCTTGACCGGGGTGACGAACTGGTCGTCCACGCCGAACTTGCGCAGCTCGCGGTGCAGGTAGGTGCCGAAGGCGTCGTCGCCGGTGCGGGTGATCACGCCGGTCCTGCGGCCATGGCGGGCAGCTGCCACCGCTACGTTCGAGGGTGAGCCGCCGAGGTACTTGCCGAAGGACTGCACGTCCTCCAGGTCCACCCCAATGTCGTTCGGGTAGATATCAACGCTGATGCGCCCGATCGTGAGCAGTTCGTGGGTCACGGTAATCGCGGACCTTTCTGTTGTGAACTCTTGCGGGACGGAGCTCCGGTGCCTGGGCCGGACCGCACGTGAGCGGGGCCACAACCACTACTCTGCACCAATATTCATGTCCTGTCAAAGGTTTGTACTGACATATTTACAACAAAACGTAAGCTTCCTGGCAGGCGCTCCCGGCGGGCCCGAATCCGGGCCCGGATGCCCCTGCCTGCCCCCTATTTGCGCGGAATCTCCAATTCGCCCGTGACATACTGGGCGCGCCCAAACCCGAAAGACCAGTCGCTTGCACTGTTTTCCACGTAGCCAAGGAAAACATCCTCACCAGTCACCCCCACTTCGGCCAACTGCTCAGCAATGGCCGCAAAGAGAGACTGCTTGGCCTCCTGGCTGCGCCCGCCCTGAGTGAAGATCTGGATCATCACCACATCGGAACTGCGCTCAAAGCCAAGACCGGCGTCCTGGGCGAATATCTGGCCCAGTGGATGCTCCGTCACGATATGGAAATAGTCGCGCTCCGGAATGCCATACTCGGCCAGGATGGCATCGTGGATCCGGCGGCTGAGGCCGCCAAGCTCCTCGGGACTTCGGCCGGCATTGACATCAATTCGAACCAACGGCATTGCTTCTCCCTGAGTTAGTTTGTCCTGACATACTAACAAAATCAAGGATCGTGGAACAAGAAGGTTGCGGGCTTTCTTAGTGGCTGCGACGGATTCTGCTCCATCCTTGGCTCCTCCACAGAGCGCATCAGCGTCATACCGCGCCCCGGGGTCGTCCCCCGGCGAATGATTGGGCAGAATCCGGCACGGAAGGACTTACGACGACGGCGCCCGCCGCCTTCCGGTGGAAGGTGACGGACGCCGTCGTGCTTTAGTCAGCAATCTTTAAACAGCAACGCGGGGCCACTCCGTGCCCGATCCAACCTCTGGAAGGGGCAGGGAGTGACCCCGCGTTTGTGGTGCTGTGGCGCTTCGAGCCTAGAGCGCTGCGAAAACTTCGCGCAGCAGCGTGGCGGTCTCGGACGGCGTCTTGCCGACCTTCACGCCTGCGGCTTCGAGGGCTTCCTTCTTGGCCTGCGCGGTTCCTGCGGAACCGGAGACGATGGCGCCGGCGTGGCCCATCGTCTTGCCCTCGGGAGCGGTGAAGCCGGCCACGTAGCCGACAACCGGCTTGGTGACGTTCGCCTTGATGAACTCGGCGGCACGCTCTTCAGCGTCGCCACCGATTTCGCCGATCATCACGATTGCCTTGGTCTCGGGATCCGCTTCGAACGCAGCCAGGGCGTCAATGTGCGTGGTGCCGATGACGGGGTCCCCGCCGATGCCGATGGCGGTGGAGAAGCCAAGGTCGCGCAGTTCGTACATCATCTGGTAGGTCAGGGTGCCTGACTTTGAGACGAGTCCGATGGGGCCCTTGCCGGTGATGTTGTTCGGCGTGATGCCGACCAGCGCTTCGCCCGGGGTGATGATGCCGGGGCAGTTCGGTCCGATGATGCGGGTGACCTGGTTGCCGTCGGCGTCAACCGTAGCCTGGGCGAGGGCCCAGAACTCGGCGGAATCCTGGACGGGCACGCCTTCGGTGATGACAACTACGAGGCCGATGCCGGCTTCGATGGCTTCAACAACGGCGTTTTTCGTGAATGCCGGCGGGACAAAGACGATGGAGACGTCGGCGCCGGTTTCTGCCATGGCTTCCTTGACGGTGCCATAGACGTTGATTTCAGCATCCCCGTGCATGACCGTGGTGCCGGCCTTGCGGGCGTTGACGCCGCCCACGATGTTGGTGCCGGCCTTCAGCATCAGGGCGGTGTGCTTGGTGCCTTCGCCGCCGGTGATGCCCTGGACGATGACCTTGGAGTCCTTGTTCAGATAGATAGACATGGTGCGTCCCTTTACTTAGCTGCGTTGGCGAGCTCGGCGGCCTTGTCGGCGCCCTCGTCCATGGTGGCGGCCAGGGTAACCAGCGGGTGGTTGGCCTCGGCCAGGATGCGGCGGCCTTCCTCAACGTTGTTGCCGTCGAGGCGGACTACCAGCGGCTTGTTSGCGTTGTGGCCMAGCTCGGCCAGCGCACCAACGATGCCCTTGGCGACRGCGTCRCATGCGGTGATGCCACCGAAGACGTTGACGAACACGGACTTGACCTGCTCGTCGCCGAGGATGACGTCGAGGCCTGCAGCCATGACCTCGGCGGAAGCTCCACCGCCGATGTCCAGGAAGTTGGCGGGCTTAACGTTGCCGTGGTTTTCACCGGCGTAGGCAACGACGTCCAGCGTGGACATAACCAGGCCTGCACCGTTACCGATGATGCCCACTTCGCCGTCCAGCTTGACGTAGTTCAGGTCCTGCGCCTTGGCCTTTGCCTCGAGCGGGTCAGCAGCGTCCTTGTCCTCAAGGAGGGCGTGCTTGGCGTGACGGAACTCGGCGTTCTCGTCCAGCGAGACCTTGCCGTCCAGGGCCACGATGTCACCCGCGCCGGTCTTGACCAGCGGGTTGACCTCCACCAGGGTGGCGTCTTCCTTCTTGAAGACGTCCCACAGCTTGAGGATCACGGCGGCGACCTTGCCGCGCAGTTCCTCAGCGAAGCCTGCGGCTGCAACGATTTCGTCAGCCTTGGCCTGGTCGATGCCGACGGCCGGATCGATGGCGACCTTGGCCAGCGCATCGGGGCGTTCGACGGCGAGCTGCTCGATTTCCATGCCGCCTTCAACCGAGCACATGGCCAGGTAGTTGCGGTTGGCCCGGTCCAGCAGCACGGAGAAGTAGTACTCCTCGGCGATGTCGGCACCCTGGGCAATCATCACCTTGTTAACGGTGTGGCCCTTGATGTCCATGCCCAGGATGTCGGTGGCGTACTCAAGCGCCTCATCAGCGGACTTGGCTACCTTGACGCCGCCGGCCTTGCCGCGACCGCCTACCTTGACCTGTGCTTTAACAACAGTCACGCCGCCGATTTTTTCGGCTGCTGCTTTTGCTTCTTCTGGGGTGTACGCCACGATGCCGGCAAGCACGGGTACACCGTGCGCCTCGAACATATCGCGCGCCTGGTATTCAAACAGGTCCACGGTTTAGTGTCCTTCTACGTCGAAGTAGTTTCTGTACAGTCGGACACCGCCGAAGACGATGACCGGGCTGCGGATTGCAAGCACCTGCGACCTGTTCGGAAACGAGCCACAGCATGCGATGCTCCACTCGGAACTCTAGTCCTCTCTGAGGACCGGCCCGTTCCACAGTACCTCTTATGTGAGTAAGCACACTATTCTATGGAGCGTAGAAAAACCCCTAGATTACGGGGTTTTTGCACCTTCAGACGGGGCCGGGCCGGTTGTTTCGGCAGACTTCGAAAAGGCTCCGTAATGATCCCTGGCGACGAAGAAGGCGACGCCACCGGAGACGTTGCCGCACGCCACGCCGTGGTTGTAGGCGGAGCAGCGGAGCCCGTTCCGTTCCAGGTTGGCACCGTCCGCCAGGACAGGCAGTTCGCTGAGCGGGCCGGTCTTGCTCCCCTTGGGCCCGTAAGCGGCCTCCATTTGTGTGACACCTGAACGGCATTCCCCGTAGGTGACCTTCTCCGGTGTGAGCAGCGCCGTGCCGCCGAGATAGCCCAACCCGGTGCCGGCGCAATCGTCCTTGATGTCGACGGCGGCAGGTTTGGGGTAGCTCGCCAACTGGCAGTATGCCACCGGAACAGTGGCCATTTTGTCGTTGGCGCTGTCCATGAAGCTGTTCGGCGCGTACGGGAGGTTGAGGTGCTCACCCTTGGCGGACGTCAGCGAGCACGCGATGTTCCGGTCCTCGGTGATAAACGATAGGACGTCCTGGCCGGTCCGGAACCCGGCCGGGTCCACCAGGGCCGCCCGTTCCAGCTGTTCCAAGGGCGGCAGCGGCGGCGGCGCAACGTAACCCGGGTCCTCAGTGGTGATGGTGCAGGCCGTGGCCGCCAGCAGAATAAAGGCGGCGAAGATCCCCAGAACAGTCCGTCGCATGGTCCCCATTATGCTTCATGGCTGCGGCTGCACCCGAGCTCAGCCGCTGCGGATAACCTGAGGATCAGCTCGCTCTGCGCTTTAGCCGTGGCCGAATAAATCTCCGGGGCGTGGGCTGTTTTCACTTGGGCACATGGAAGCTGGTGGGCCTGGGCCTATTCCCGGAATCCCGCATCTAAGGAGCGCCCCGTGGAGAAGAATCAGTCGCCGAGGCTGAGGTTTCTCGGCGCAACAGACACCGTGACAGGATCCAGGTACCTGATCCAATCACGCGGAAAGCGAATCCTGGTGGAATGTGGGCTCTTTCAAGGCTACAAACGGATCCGGGATCGAAACCGCATAGCCTTTCCCGTCAGTCCGGCAAGCCTTGATGCCGTAGTCCTCACCCACGCCCATCTGGACCACACCGGCTACGTCCCCGCGCTGGTACGGGACGGCTTCCGCGGGCCGGTCTATGCAACACCGGGGACCACCGAACTGTGCACGCTGCTCCTGCCTGACAGCGGATACCTGCAGGAGGAGGAAGCCCGCTACGCAGATAACCGGGGGTCTTCCCAACATCGTCCCCCGGCGCCGCTCTATACCGCGGAAGACGCCGTTCGTTCCCTCAACAGCTTTGAGACCCGGGGCTTCGACACCCCGTTCGCGCTGGGAAACGGAATTGAGGCAACGTTCCTTCCCGCCGGCCACATCCTCGGCGCTGCACAGATCCATCTCAACCTCGACGGCCGATCCGTGCATTTCACCGGCGATCTCGGCCGGGCTAACGATCCGCTGATGTATCCGCCCAGAGCCCTGGAATCCGTCGACGTGCTGGTGACCGAATCCACCTACGGGAACCGGGCACACCCCGGCGGAGATCCCGAGGCCGAACTGGGCGAGATCATCAGGCGCGTCGCCAAACGGCAGGGTGTGATCATGATCGCGGCCTTCGCCGTGGGACGGGCCGAGACGGTGTTGCTGCACCTGTCCCGCCTGATGAGCAAGGATGCGGTCCCGCATATCCCTGTCTATCTCAACAGTCCTATGGCCATTGATGCATCCGGCATGTATCAGCGCCACCGTGAAGAACACAGGCTCGAAAAGCACGAATTTGAGGCGATGTACAAACTGGCCACCCCCGTCCGAAGCGCCGATGATTCCAAACTGCTCAATCTCCGGGGCGGCCCCATGATCATCCTGTCCGCCAGCGGCATGCTCACCGGAGGCAGGATCCTGCATCACCTTGAAAACTACGGTCCCGATCCGCGTAACGCGATCATCCTCAGCGGATACCAGGCTGCGGGAACCAGAGGCGCATCCCTCGCGGCGGGCGAGCAGCATCTGCGCATCTACGGCCGGGACATCCGGATCGGCGCGGAAGTCATCCAGATGGAAGGCCTGTCCGCCCACGCGGACGCCGACGAGTTGATCCGATGGATGCAGGCCGCCCCAACCGCGCCGGCCATGACCTATATCACCCATGGGGAAGCTGACTCATCCGATGCCATCCGCATCCGGATCAAACGTGAGCTGGGGTGGAAGGCCCGTGTACCCGAGTACCTTGAATCCGTCTCAGTAGACCATCCGGAGTAGAAGCCCGCTCCCCGCAGTTTCGCTCAGGCGTGCAGTGCTTAAGCGTCCAGTGCTTAAGCGTCCAGCTTGGTCAGCGGCGCGTAGCGGAGCAGGAGCCGCTTCTCGCCGACGTCGAACTTCACCTTGGCAACGGTCTTGTCCCCCGCGCCTTCCAGTGCCAGCACCGTGCCGTTGCCGAAGCTGGTGTGGTTGACCTTGTCCCCCACACTGACGGCCACGATTTCCTTTTGTGGCTGGACCCGGTTCTTGGCGATGACGGCCGGCACATCCGCATTGAAACCCGCCGAGGAATCGGCCGCGGGCCCGCGGGAGGAGCCTGCACCCCAGAACGATCCACCGTACCGGCTGGAGCCGATGGACCCACCGCTCCCCCAGCCGCCGGTTTGCCTGCTGGTGCCTTCGCGCTTCCACTCCACCAGCTCGGCCGGGATTTCCTCGAGGAACTGGCTGGCGGGGTTGTACTGGCTCTGGCCCCACATGCTGCGGACTTCGGACCGGGTGACGTAGAGGCGCTTGCGGGCGCGGGTCAGGCCCACATAGGCCAGGCGGCGTTCTTCCGCGAGCTCCTTGGGGTCCGTAGCCGAGCGCTGGTGCGGGAACAGCCCATGCTCCATGCCGGTCAGGAACACCACGGGGAATTCGAGGCCCTTGGCGGTGTGGAGGGTCATCAGCGTGACCACGCCCAGGCGCTTGGCCTCAGCCACGGCGGCGTCGATGTCCGCGCCCGGGGCGTCGGGAATCTGGTCCGCGTCAGCCACCAGGGACACCTGCTCCAGGAAAGCGCCCAGGGACCCTTCCGGGTTCTCCTGTTCGTATTCACGCACGACGGCGACGAGTTCCGCCAGGTTCTCCACGCGGGACTCATCCTGTGGATCAGTACTGGAACGCAGCCCGGCCAGGTAGCCGGTCTGCTCCAGGACGGCCTCCAGCGCTGCGGCCGCACCCGAGCCGGAGGCGACCTCGGCGAGGTCATCGAGCAGTTTCACGAACCCCAGGACGGCGTTGACGGAGCGCGTTGCCATGCCTGGGGCCTCCTCGGCACGCCGGGCGGCCGCCATGAACGACATCCGCTCCCGCGACGCGAGCGCCGCCACGGCACCTTCGGCGCGGTCACCGATGCCGCGCTTGGGTTCGTTGAGCACCCGGCGCAGGTTGACGTCGTCGTCCGGGTTGACCAGGACCCGGAGGTACGCGAGGGCGTCCTTGATTTCCTTGCGTTCGTAGAAGCGGGTGCCGCCCACCACTTTGTACGGCAGGCCCACCCGGACCAGCACGTCCTCGATGGACCGCGACTGCGCGTTGGTGCGGTAGAAAATAGCGACGTCGCCGGGGCGGAGGTTGTCCTCGTCCTGGAGCCGGTCAATTTCCTTGGCAATGAACCGGGCTTCGTCGTGCTCGTTCTCGCCCACGTAGCCGATGATCTTGTGGCCATCGCCCTCCGCCGTCCACAGCCGCTTTTCCGGGCGGTTGGGGTTGCGGGAGATCACGGAGTTGGCCGCGGTGAGGATGTTCTGGGTGGAGCGGTAGTTCTGCTCCAGCTTGATGGTGCGGGCTTCCGGGTAGTCCTTCTCGAACTCCACGATGTTGCGGATGTCAGCGCCGCGGAAGGCGTAGATGGACTGGTCCGAGTCGCCCACCACCGTGAGCTCGGACGCGCCGGGGCCCTCGCCCACAATCTCCCGGACCAGGGCGTACTGGGCGTGGTTGGTGTCCTGGTATTCGTCCACCAGGACGTGCCGGAACCGGCGGCGGTAGGASTCCGCGAGCGCCGGGAAGGCCCGGAACATGTAGACAGTCTCCGCGATGAGGTCGTCGAAGTCCATGGCGTTGGCCTGGCGCAGCCGCTGGGTGTAGCCCTTGAAGACGTCCGCCACAGCGCTTTCGAACGGATCGTTGAAATTGGCGGTGGAGGCGAACGAGTCGGCGTCGATGAGCTCGTTCTTCAGCGCGGAGATCTTGTGCTGAATGGCCTTTGGCGCGAACTTTTTGGGGTCCAGGTCCAGGCTCTTGGACACCTGGGTCACCAAGCGCAAGGAGTCGGCGGAGTCGTAGATGGAGAAGTTTGACTTCAGGCCCACGTTCGCCGCTTCCTGGCGCAGGATGCGGACGCAGGAGGAGTGGAACGTGGAAATCCACATGATCTTGGCCCGGCCGCCCACCAGCGCCGCGATGCGCTCCCGCATCTCCGCGGCAGCCTTGTTGGTGAAGGTGATAGCCAGGATCTCCCCGTAATGGGCCCGGTGGGTGGCAATCAGGTACGCAATCCTGTTGCTGAGCACACGGGTCTTGCCCGAGCCTGCGCCGGCCACAATCAGCAGGGCGCTGCCGGCGTGCTTGACGGCCTCTTCCTGCTGCGGGTTCAGCCCCTGCAGCAGCTCCGCCGCATTCGGCCGGTGGTGCGGCTGGTCGCCGTCGCCCTCTCCGCGGGGCTGCTGGCTGGCCCAGCCGCCCGGGAACTGCGAGGTGTCACCCGTGCGCTGGGCGGTGTCACCCGTGCGCTGGCCGCTGTCAGCCGGGCGCTGCTGCCCGGTCCCGCCGCCACCCAATTCGGCAGCCCGGGAAAGGCCTTCCGGGCGCGACTTGGTGCGGGCTGACGCTGCCGATGCAGCCTTGAACGGTCCGTCAGAGTACGGGTCAAACAACATATCCATGGTGCCTACAAGTCTAGGCGGTGGGGCTGACAGTCAGGTCCAACCTGTGGATAACACTGCCTTCCCGGCACCACGCTGCCGCCAGCAGCCCGCCAGCAGTACCCAGCCCCGGCTCAGGCCACCGAGCCGGAGAGGAGTGCCACACGCAGCTCTTGCACCGCCGTCGTGCCTCCAGCCATGAACCACTGCAGCCCGTTGACCTGCACGGTGTCCGTGGCGCCGCCCGCGGCGCGGACAATCGCCTGGCCCGGCAGCCAGTCCCATTCCGGGCAGCTGTGCTGGAACCAGCAGCCCAGCTCACCGTCGGCCACGCGGCCCAGGTCGCAGGATCCGGAGCCGAACATGCGCAGGGCGGCGGCGGAGGTCGCCGCGGCGTGCCACGGCATGGCGCAGAGCGGATCCATCAGCCACGTGGGGTGGATGTAGGTGGCCGCCCCGACTTCTGCGAGGGGGTTGCGGTTGCGCGCACCGCCGTCCCGGTAAGCAGCCAGCGCCTCACCGTTCAGTGTCGCGGCCTGCGCAGTCCCGCCGAGCCACAGTTTGTCCTCCTCCGGCTGGAAGATCGCGCCCAGCAGCACGTCTGAGGAGTCCTTCAGGGCAATGGCCGAGCACCAGTACGTGGATCCGTGCAGGAAGTTGTAGGTGCCGTCTACGGGGTCGATCACCCAGGTCCGGCCGCTGGTACCGGCTACCGAGGCGCCCTCCTCGCCCAGGATCCCGTCGTCCGGCCGGCACCGCTGGAGCTGCTCCAAAACATAGGCTTCGGCGGCGTGATCGGCCGCCGTCACCACGTCGGAGATGGACGTTTTCTGCGTCGACTGCAGGCCGGCCATGCGCATCAGCAGCGCCAGCTGCCCGGCCTCGCGCACCAGCGCCGATGCCAGTTGGTAGTCATCCAGGGCGGGGTCAAGTTCGAGGGCGCTGTGCCTGCCAGTGGTCATTGCACCAGTCTATGCAGCGCCATAATGGTGCCATGGCCAAAACCCCAGCGCAGCGGATCAAGAAGCACGGCTCGAAGGCGGTTGTGCCGCAGCACAACCTTCCGCCGGTGATCAACCCCACCACCAGCCGTACGCCGCAGAAGGCCCAGTCCAACACCAACTTAATCCTGATCGCGGGCGTGGTGGCCAGCCTGTTCCTGTTCTGGTACCTGCACCTGCTCGTGCTGAACCAGATGACCCAGCTGTCCGGCGGACTGGCCATGCCGGATTCCCTGGTGGGCGGCTTCGACGCGTCCTACGTTGGCCAGCTGAACGCTGCGATGGACGGCGACGCCCGCGGCCAGCTCAACTACATCCACAAAACCGCAGGCACACTGTTCCCGCTCATCTTCGGCTTCACCTGGCTGCTGCTGATCGGCACCAACGTGGCCAGGAAATCGCTCCGGTGGGCTCTGTGGGCCGTCCCGCTGCTGTTTGTGGTGGTCCGTTTGTGGGGCAACGTCACCATTGATGCAGCGCTTGCTGCAGAAACGGCCGACGCCGGCCAGGTCGCCTTGGCATCCGCTCTCACCGTTACGGGGTGGGTGCTGTTCGTTCTGAGCCTGCTGGCCGGTGCCGCCGCCGTGTTCCTGGCCAGAAAGTCTGCCGAAACGGCCGCCTCCCCATCGACTGCTGCGTAACTGCCCTTGTGGGCGCCCTTAACGGCGTTTACGGAGCAACGGATGGGTGAAGGCGAAGCTCCCGCCGGTGCCGGTGCACGCGCTGAGCTATCACCAGGCCCGCGGCTGCCATGCCGACCGTCACGGGATACCCCATCAGCCGTTCCAGCGCGCCGGGCTCTGGAACGTCCATCCGCGTCAGGGCCCCGGTCACCAGTGCTGCGAGCGAAGCCACCCCGCACACTAAAACGAACCATGCGAGCGGCGTCTGCCGCAGCCACAAAGCGCCCAGCACCAGCAACGCCAGGGCGCCCGCAATAAAGTACATGAGCGCGCCGGTGTAGTGCCAGCCGGAACCGAGGTCCTCCGGTACCAGTCCCACGATCATGGTCCCGGCGCCGGCGGTGCCGGCCAGGATCCGGACCCAGACCGCGGCCAGCCAGGGTTTCCGGCGTCCCGGCTGTACCCTCGCTCCCGGCCGGGCGGCGACACACAGCAACCCCGAAGTCAGCAGCAATGCGCCCAGGAGCATGCCCAGCCCCTGCGCCACAAAGGAAGCGTTCATCAGCCAGTGGAGCGGCGAACAGACGTCTCGGCCGGCATAGACCCCGCAATGGAGCGCACCCAGGTCGCTGATATAGCCGGTCAGGCGGTCATAGGGCCGCGGCCCGGCCCAGCCCCCGATCACGGCTTCTTCGGCCACAAAATACTGCAGGACGCTCAGGACGGACCAGGCGCCGATGTAATGGCGGGTGGACGCCGTGTCCGGGATAAAGACCGCGGCGGGAGCGTACGACGGTGCTGAACTCATGCCAAGAGCGTAGTACGGCCTCCCACCTTGTATGCTTGTATCCGTGTCCGGACGGACCGGCCCTGCCGGAACAACGGACACGCGCCCTCGTAGCTCAGTGGATAGAGCACGGCTCTCCTAAAGCCGGTGTCGTTGGTTCGATTCCAATCGAGGGCACTTGAACCTTCCTGCTCCGGACTTCGGCCTCCGCGCCTACCTGCTCGGCCTATCGCCGGCCCGCCCCGCCGTTGCGGGAAAGTGGTCCGTTGAAAGGCAACTGCTGGACCGGGCGGCCGGCACCCGCGGAACGTTTTCCGGCGTCGTACATTTTGTTCCCACGGACGACGGCGGCCTGGTGTTCCGTGAAGAAGGCACCATCCGCTGGCCCACCTTCGCCGGCCCCGCCTCCCGGAAGTACCTCCTGAAACCCGCCGACCGGGTTGACACCCTGGACGTATGTTTCGACGATGGGCGCCCCTTCCACCGGATGAGTTTCACTCCGGAAGCTAATTTGGACACCCACTGGTGCGACCCCGACACCTACCATGTCGACTACAGCTACGAGGGCCCGGACGCGTTCGGCTACACCTGGGACGTCAGCGGACCGCGCAAGGACCTGCTGCTGACGTCGGCGCTCCGGCGACTGCCGTGAACAGGCCAGGGTGGGCCGGGCCGAACAGTATTAGGCTCGAAGCCGTGAAAGCCCGCATTGTTGTCTCTGCCGTCTGCGTGTTCGACGACGCCGGGCGGCTCCTGACCGTCCGCAAGCGCGGCACCACCATGTTTATGCACCCCGGCGGCAAGCCCGAACCCGGCGAAAGCGCCGTCCAGGCTGCGTCCCGGGAACTGGCAGAGGAAGTGGGGATCATTGTTGCGCCGGGCGACCTCGAACTGATGGGTGTCTGGATTGCCGACGCCGCAAACGAGGCCGAAACCGACATCGAAGCCACCGTCTTCCTGGCACCCAGTACCTGGACAGCCCGCCCGTCGGCCGAAATCGCCGAAATCCGTTGGCTGGACCTGGCCGCACTAGAACAGGGTGCGTTGGTCCGGGGCGCGTTGGACCAGCTCGCGGCGGACCTGGCGCCGCTCCTGACGGACCACATCCTGCCGCTCTTGGCCGCCTCCCGCCGGTGAGCGGCGAGATCTCGGCGCTATAGTGCCGCCTTAACGCCGGGACGTCGCCACTCGGCGCCGGAATCGCGGGCTTTAGTACTCGGGAACGGCTTCTTCAGCCACTGCGGTGGCCTCAGCGAACTGCGTCCGGTACAGCTCGGCGTACCGGCCTTCGGCCGCGAGCAACTCCGTGTGCGTTCCGCGCTCCACGATCTGCCCGTCTTCCACCACCAGGATTGCGTCCGCGGCGCGGATGGTGGACAGCCGGTGGGCAATCACGACGGCGGTACGCCCCTCGAGCGCGGCGCCCAGGGCCGCCTGCACGGCGGCTTCGTTCGTGGAATCCAGGGCCGCGGTGGCCTCGTCCAGGATCACGACGCGCGGCTGCGCAATGAGCAGGCGGGCGATGGTGAGCCGCTGGCGTTCGCCACCCGAAAGCCGGTATCCGCGCTCCCCCACCACGGTGTCCAGGCCGTCGGGCAGGGACCGGACCATGGTCTCCAGCCTGGCCTGCCGCAGGACATCCCACATGAGTTCGTCGCTGGCGTCGGGACGGGCCAGTCGCAGGTTGGAGGCAATGCTCTCGTGGAACAGGTGCCCGTCCTGCGTCACCATGCCGAGGGTTTGCCGCATCGAATCGAAAGTGAGGTCGCGGACGTCAACTCCGGTCCCGGGCCTGGCCCCGCCAAAGCGGACGGCACCGGAATCCACGTCGTACAGGCGCGAAAGCAGCTGCGCGATGGTTGACTTTCCGGCCCCTGAGGAGCCCACGAGGGCAATGGTCTGGCCGGGTTCCACACGGAAGCTGATACCGTGCAGCACCTCTTCGCCGCCGCGGGTGTCCAGGGTGGAAACGTCCTCCAACGAGGCGAGCGAGACCTTGTCGGCCGATGGGTAGGAGAAGCGGACGTCGTCGAACTCCACGGACAGCGGTCCGGGGGGAGATGACACCGCATCGGGCTTCTGCTGGATCAGGGGCTTGAGGTCCAGGATCTCAAAGACCCGCTCGAAGCTGACCAGGGCACTCATGATCTCCACCCGGGCGTTGGAAAGCGCCGTGAGCGGGGCGTACAGGCGGGTGAGCAGCAGTGCCAGCACCACCACGTCGCCCGCGGCCAGCTGCCCTTGCAACGCCAGGAAGCCGCCGAGGCCGTAGACCAGCGCCAGAGCCAGCGCCGAGACAAGCGTCAGGGCGGTCACGAAGGTGAACTGCAGCATCGCCGTCCGGATGCCGATGTCACGCACCCGGCCCGCCCTCGCGGCGAACTCGCGGGATTCCTCATCCGGCCGGCCGAAGAGCTTCACCAGCGTGGCGCCCGGAGCGGAGAACCGCTCGGTCATCTGGGTACCCATGGAGGCGTTGTGTTCCGCGGCTTCGCGGCGGAGGTCGGCCAGCTTCGAGCCCATCCGCCGCGCGGGGATCAGGAAGAGCGGCAGCAGGATCATGGCGAGCACGGTGATGAGCCAGGATTTCCCCAGCATCACCACGAGGGTCAGCGCGAGAGCCACAACGTTGCTGACCACCCCGGACAGGGTCCCGGCGAAGGCCGACTGCGCGCCAATCACATCATTGTTGAGCCGGCTCACCAGGGCACCAGTGCGGGTGCGGGTGAAAAAGGCGATGGGCATCTTCTGTACATGGTCGAAGACCTTGGTGCGGAGGTCCACGATCACGCCTTCGCCGATCGTGGAGGAAAGCCAGCGGGTGACCAGTCCCAGACCGGCTTCGGCGACCGCCACAATGGCGATCAGCACGGCCAGCCAGATGACGACGTCGGTGCCCGCGCCGGCGATGATTGCATCAACCACCTGGCCGGCGAGGACCGGCGTGGCGACGGCCAGGACGGCCATCACGATGGACAACAGGACGAAGGCGATCAGATTGCCCTTGTGCGGCCGGGCGAAGCCGAAAACACGCTTGAGCGTCGCCTTCGAGAAGGGCTTGGAGCCGCTCGAAGCGCGGGTGATGTTATAGAGGGAGCTCCAGGCTACCCGGTCCATGCTCATGAGTTGTTGCCTTTCGGGGCGGCGTGGCCCAACAGTTCGGTGACGACGCCGTTGTCCACATTCCACCGTACATCCAGCCGCACGTTCTCGAGCAGCCTCCGGTCGTGGGTGACCAGCAGCAGTGCCCCCTCGTAACTTTCCAGGGCTTCTTCCAACTGTTCGATGGCCGGCAGGTCAAGGTGGTTTGTTGGTTCGTCCAGGACCAGCAGGTTCACGCCGCGTGCCTGCAACAGTGCCAGTGCAGCGCGTGTCCGTTCGCCAGGTGAGAGGGAATCCACGGGCCGGGTGGTGTGGTCTGCCTTCAGCCCGAATTTGGCCAGCAGGGTGCGGACTTCAGCCGGGGTCAGGTCCGTCAGGACAGTTTCGACGGCGTCCGCCAGGTTGAGGTGGCCGGCCAGCAGTCCGCGGGCCTGGTCAATTTCGCCGATGGCCACCGAGGCGCCCATGGCTGCGTTGCCTGAGTCCGGTGCCTGGACGCCCAGGAGCAGGCGCAGCAACGTGGATTTGCCTGCCCCGTTGGGGCCAGTGATGCCAATCCGTTCCCCCGCATTCAGCTGGAGGTTGACCGGGCCCAGGGTGACGCTGCCCTGGTTGACGACGGCATCACGCAAGGTGGCCACGACCGCACTGGACCGCGGCGCCTGGCCGATCGTGAACTGCAGCTGCCATTCCTTCCGGGGTTCCTCCACCACGTCCAGGCGTGCGATCCGGGACTCCATCTGCCTGACCTTCTGGGCCTGCTTTTCGGAGGATTCGGTGCTGGCCGCGCGGCGGATCTTGTCATTGTCCGGGCTCTTCTTCATGGCGTTCCGCACGCCCTGGGAGCTCCATTCGCGCTGCGTCCGGGCCCGCGAAACCAGGTCTGCCTTGGTGGCGGAAAACTCCTCAAACTTTTCGCGTGCGTGCCGCCTGGCTACCGCGCGCTCCTCCAGGAAAGCCTCGTAGCCGCCGTCGTATACAGCGACGGAATTCTGGGCGAGGTCCAATTCCACGATGGTAGTGACGCAACGTGCAAGGAACTCACGGTCGTGGGACACCAGCACCACGCCGCCGCGAAGGCCCTGGACAAACGCTTCCAGTTTGGCCAGTCCGGCCAGGTCGAGGTCGTTCGTGGGCTCATCGAGGAGCACTACGTCAAAGCGGCTGAGCAGCAGGGCAGCCAGCGCTACGCGGGCGGCCTGGCCGCCGGAGAGGCCGGTCATCGGGGCTTCCGGGCCGGTTTCCAGCCCGAGGTCGGCCAAGACGGCCGGAATGCGTTCATCGAGGTCCGCCGCGCCGGATGCCATCCAACGGTCGAAGGCGAGGGAATAGGCGTCGTCTGCGCCGGGGGCCCCGGAACCCAGCGCCTCGGCAGTGGATTCCATATCCGCCGTCGCCAGGGCACAGCCGGTGCGCCGGGCGATGTAACCGGCCACGGATTCTCCCGCGATGCGCTCGTGTTCCTGGGGAAGCCAGCCCACAAACGCGTCGGCGGGCGCGAGGCTTATGCTCCCGTCCTGGGGCTGGTCAACTCCGGCCAGCAGGCGCAGCAGGGTGGATTTTCCGGCGCCGTTGGCACCTACCACGCCCACAACGTCGCCGGGGGCAACCGTGAGGGAGAGCTTGGAGAAAAGTGTCCGGTGGTCGTGGCCACCGGAAAGGTCTTTAGCAACAAGGGTTGCAGTCATGGCTTGGTCAGTCCTCTCGCCCGGCCGGCGGAAGGCCTCTTGACCTCGCCTTAATCAGCCGGAATTGCGGGGAATCCGCAGCATGCCAGCCCGCAAAAGTGCCGGGACACTAAAGAGCCCGCCGGTCCGGACTTGGGGGGTGTGCGGACCAACGGGCTCGACCATCAAGCATAGTCGACTCCGCGGCCCGCATCAAACCGTCAGCCGCAGGCAGGCTAAAATCAAGAGCAATCATCCGTTCAGCAGAGAGCAGATATGCCCATTCCTGCCAAGGCGTTCCAGCGCTGGCTGCACGATATCGCCCCGGAAACGAGTACCTCTGACATTTGCCGGGCGGCCGGGATCAAACGGACCACGCTGGCCCAGCAATTGGTCCGGGGCAAGGTGGCCGAGGCGACTGTGGTGAGCATCAGCCGTGCCTATCACGTCGACCCAGTGTCCGCATTGGCCGGCTTTGACGCCTACAGCCAGCTCGCGGGGCCGCCGCGCCAGCCCACGAGGTCGGAGCTGGTCAGCCAGATTTCCACGGCCGATCTTCTGCGGGCGCTCCTGTTGCGCGGCGCCACTGAACCGGACGGACCAGCGGCGGCCGGCCAAGGCGACTCGGCGATCCCCGACGCAGGCCTTCCCGGTATGGGGCCAACGGCCTTGGGCCCGCCACCGCATGCCACGTCGGTGCGGGACTGGGTGGAGGCAATCGACGACGGCGAACTGCGCCACCGCGTCTCGACAGCCACTGGGATCGCACCGCAGAACTATTCGGCGCAGTTGACTGCCAACAGGCTCGCCCCGGAACTGGCCGTGGCTACGGCCTCGGCTGCCGGCGTCGCCACGGCCGGCGGCCTGGTGGCAACCGGGCTCATCACGGAGGCGGAGGCCGGTTGGCCTCCCGGGGCCAGGCAGGCGGCGCTGGACAGTATGACCGACGGCGAGCTGACCACCCTGGCAGGGGAACGGCTGCAGACCCTTGCCCGCGCGCTCCGTCGGCAGGAACATGACCAAGAACGAACCGACAAGATCTGGGAGAACCTAGGATGATCGAGATCCTGCAGTGGTCCACCTTGGCTGCTTGCGGTGTGGTGGCCATGGCCCGCATTCCCAGCGCCTTGCGGGGGAAGAACCGGACAATTTTCTACATTTTTGCCCTGATGACCTTGGCGATCCTCCTCAGCATTGAGGCGCCGTATGTTGCCATAGACCAAGCCCTGGGTGGTATGAACATCGCCAATCTGCTGCTACGGCTGGTCGTTTTTGCCGTCATCTTTTTTGTGGGGATCCGCATCACCAGGGGCTTTGGGGCCACCGGCGCCTACCGGCTGATCGCCGGGCGGATCGGGATGGCAATGCTGGCACTTACCTCGCTGATCGTGGTGATTCTTTTTTTGATGATGGATACCGCAGGGTCCTCTGCAGGCCTGGTCGCAGTGTCGGGCCGGGACGCCAGGAACGGACTGCTGGTTGAGTACTACGGCGCAGCCGGCCGAGCATATCCGGCCTACGTTGCGCTGGTCCTGCTGCCGGCCATGGCGCGTGCAGTCAGCAGCACGCTCCCGCCGCTGGTCCGCGTGTCGGCGCTCCTGCTGGCCGGCGGTGCGGCGGCCACCGGGCTGAGCCTGTTGTTCCCGCTCATCCCGCCGGAGCTGGGGTCAGTGGAGTTCATCATCAACTACACGGCAATACTCTGCTTTGTGTTTGGGCTGGCTTTGATCGGCGTGGCGAGCCTGCGGCGTGGCCAAAACGGCCGGCTGAAAAAGACTTCTACTGAAAAGTAGCCTGTCCAGCTTTCACAAAATCATTAGACATGGCACAATCATGAATGTGTGAAGGTGGCGCGCGGGTGTTTGCGAACGGGGATAACTTCTTGGACGCCGCGCTGCCCCTATGCCTTTGCGCGCATTGGGGGGATGAGTGGTGGCGGCCGTTGGGGACCGCCCCCACTCAGCCTGCTTAAGGGCCCAACCATGTCACGCGTTCCTGCGCGTTGAGTTGCGAGGAGCAGCGCCAACTCCCGGTTCCATGCGGACTACCGGGCGAACCTCAACGTGACCAGCTGGAACGGGCGAAGGGCCAGGCTGACGCTCCCCTGCTCCGCCGGCGTCACCCCGGGTGCATCCAGTGGGCGTTCCAGGAGGTCCGTTGCCTGCACGTCACGGACCGGGAAAGCGGCTGTGATGACAGCGCCCGAGCGCTGGCCCAGGGACTCGTAGAGCCGGACCACCACATCGCCGGAGCCGTCCTCCGCGAGCTTGACGGCTTCAATGACCAGGGCCGGGTTGTCCACGGTGAATAACGGCTCCGCCCCGCGGCCACCGCGAACCAGGCGCGGCACCAGGTTGGTGCGGTACCCCTCCTCCACGGCCTCGGCGATTCCTGCACCGGGACGGATCGTGACCGTCAGTTCATGGTGTCCGCGATCCGCCGCCGGGTCGGGGAACTTCGGTGCCCGCAACAGGGAGAGCCGCACTGACGTGGTGGTCCCGCCGTCGGCCTCCCTGACATTCCTGGTGACATCGTGGCCGTAGGTGGCCGAGTTTGAAATCGCCACGCCGTAGCCGGGTTCGGCCACGTGGATCCAGCGGTGCGCGCAGATCTCGAACTTGGCCGCCTCCCAGGAGGTGTTGTTGTGCGTGGGCCGGAAGAGATGCCCGAACTGCGTTTCAGCAGCGGAGCGGTCCGCCTTGACGTCAAGCGGGAACCCCAGCTTGAGGAGTTTCTCGCTCTCCTGCCACTCAACGGCAGTGGTGATGGCCAGGGAGTCGCTGCCTACGTCCAGCGTGATCCGCTGGGTGACCGGCGACGAACCTGCAAGACGCTGCACCACCACAACGGCACTGTTTCCGACGTGCTCCAGCCGGACGTCCTGCGCGCTTGTCAGGGCGGTGACGTTACGGCGGTAGAACTCATCGATGTCCCAGGCGTCCCATTCGTTGGGGGTGTCCCGGTGCAGCTCCAGCAGGTTGCCGCGCGATCCGGGCGCGATGGCTTCGCGGCCCGACGCGTAGTCGGTGAGGGACGTGAGCAGGCCATCGCCGTCCAGGACAGCCCGGATGATGGCGTTGTCCAGCACAAAACCGCCGTCCAGCCCAGTGGCTTGGACAGGCCGGCCCCCGACGGACGGCTCGGCGGCTCCGAGTGCCGGAACGCCGTTGCGCGCGTGGGGTGCAGCATTGAGCAGGAACGTCCGTGAACCTTCCCCCAGCAGTGCGGCCGCCGCCTGGCCAATGATGGTTTCCAGGCCGGCGCTGATGGCGGCGTAGTTCCGTTCCGCGTCCTGGTGGACCCAGGCGATGGAACTGCCTGGCAGGATGTCGTGGAACTGGTGCAGGAGCACCAGTTGCCAGAGGCGTTTCAGCTCGGCAGCCGGGTAGGCGAAGGAGCTGCGGACGGCGGCCGTGGCGCACCAGAGTTCGGCCTCGCGCAGCAGGTGTTCGCTGCGCCGGTTGCCGCCCTTGGTCTTGGCCTGGCTGGTGTAGGTACCGCGGTGAAGTTCGAGGTACATCTCCCCCACCCACACGGGCAGCGCCGCATAGCCCTCTTCCGCCTGGGTGAAGAAACTTTCGGCGGAGCCTACCCTGACCTTGGGCGAGCCCTCCAGGTTCGCGGTGCGGTGTGCGGCGGCCAGCATTTCACGGGTGGGCCCGCCGCCGCCGTCGCCGTAGCCGAACGGCACCAGCGAGGTGTTGGCGCGCCCATGGTCGCGGAAATTCCGTTCAGCGTGCGCCAGTTCCCGCCCACTCAGTTCGGCGTTGTAGGTGTCCACCGGCGGGAAATGCGTGAAGAGCCGCGTGCCGTCGATGCCTTCCCAGTTGAAGGTATGGTGCGGCATCCGGTTGACCTGGTTCCACGAAATTTTCTGCGTAAGGAACCAGCGGCTGCCGGCCGACCTGACAATCTGCGGCAGGGCTGCGGAGTACCCGAACGAATCCGGCAGCCAAGCTTCGCGGCATTCGACACCGAATTCCTGCAGGAAGAAGCTCTTTCCCTCAACGAACTGGCGGGCCATGGCCTCACCGCCGGGCATGTTTGTATCCGATTCAACCCACATGCCGCCCACCGGCACAAACTGGCCTGCCTTGACCTTCTCCCGGATCCTGCCAAACAGCTCGGGGTAGAACTCCTTCATCCATGCAAACTGCTGGGCCGAGGAACAAGAGAACACAAAACCCGGATCCTCGTCCATCAGTGCCACGACATTGGAAAACGTCCTGGCGCACTTGCGGATGGTCTCGCGCACCGGCCACAGCCAGGCGGAGTCGATATGGGCGTGACCGGTGGCCACCAGCTGGTGCGCGGACGCATAAGCAGGACGGGACAGTACCTCGGCCAGGACCGCGCGGCCGGCGGCGGCAGTACCGGGGACATCGTCCGGGTCCATCCGGTCCATCATGCGCTCCAGCGCGCGGAGAATCTCATGGCGCCGCGGCTGCTCCATCGGAAGCTCATGCATCAGCCCGGAGAGGGTCCAGACGTCCTGCTGAAGCTCCCAGACCGTCTGGTTCAGCTCGGCAATGGCGATCTTGCCGAGCCGGTACTGCGGGGCCGTGCCCGCCGTCCCCTTGTCGCCCAACGTGGTGGCGGCGAAGGTCCAACCCTGCGCCATATCAGGGTTGGCGGCTGCCTCAACATAGAAGTCAACGGCCATGCCGCTACCCAGCAGTTTGAGCGGGATGTATTGGTTCCGCGGCGAAATCGCCTTGATGATGGTTCCGTCGGGACGCCACGCGATGCCTTCGCACTGGAAGCCGGGGGCTTCGTTGATAAACCCGAGGTCTACCACGATCTCCACCGTCGTGTCCGGGCCTGTACCCCAGGCCTCGGGAACATCGCCTTGGAGCCGAAGCCATTTGGTGCCCCACGGCTGGCCCCAGGCTGCACCGTGTTCCTGCGGGAGGAAGTCATGACGAAGGGCCTCCATCACGGCGACAGGTTCGCCGGGCGCGTCCCAACTGCTCAGGGTGAGGGGAACGCTGCGGGTGTAAACGGCGGGATTGATCCGCTCGCGGACAAACCGGGCCAGTCGGACTTCGGTAATCCGGCGGTCGTCATGCACTTTAAACCCTCTTAGATACGTGAATTGGATTATTCGAATCCGGACAACGCCGTCCAATCGATGGATAAAATCTACCGGCTAGTAGCCCAATAGCCAAGTACCCGCGTTGACTCATAGAAGACCTCCGCGTAGCTGCAGTCGTTGCCTCAGTGGAAAACCTCCGGGAAGGCGCTTCGTTGCCTMACAGGAAGGCCTCCGCCAACGGCGTGGTGCCCGGGCTTGAGGCCTGGCTGCGGTTATGCCCGTTTTCA